>NZ_LT607570.1:0-154143 GCF_900095275.1 Pseudomonas sp. UMAB-40 | reverse complement strand
GCGCCATCATAGCGCCCGATTGAAGTGTCCAAAATCATTAGGCCAGTTCAAGCCCGCTCCCACAGGTTTGGCGTCGTTCGCCAAATCTGTGGTAACCCCCGATCCTGTGGGAGCGTGGCTTGCCCGCGATGAACGATGACGCGGTCTAGCGTTGCAACACCAATATCCGCGACAGCAATTCATCACGATCGACATAGCACCCCTGGAAATGCCGGGCGCCGCTGGCGGGATCAAACGCATTGCGGGCGTGGAGGGTGCGGCGGTTGTCAAAGCACCACAATTCGCCGGGATTGAGCCGCGTCATCACCCGGAATCGGGCTTCACGGGTCATGGCAATAAAGCGTCGATAAGCGCGGTAGAGCTTGGGCATGTCCTCGATCGAGGCATCAAACGGTCCGCGCAGAAAGTTCGCCATGCGGATTTCCGACACCTGCCCCAACGCATCCAGGGCGATGATCGGCGCCAGGCAGCGGTAGTCGCTATGGCGGTCCTTGTTGCGGAACTCCACGGGGATTTCACACAGGGCGTTGAACGACTCGGGATCTTCCTCGCGCAACGCTTGGGCAATGGCAAAGCCGTCGACAAAAATACTCTCGCCGCCGTCCGCGTCATTCACCAGGCAATGCAGAAATTGCAGCCCCGGTTGCAACTCCCGGGTCGGCAGGTCGCTGTGCAGCGGCAGGTTGAAAGCGGTGTAGGCATTGCTGTCGGCATCGGCCTTGGATTGCACGTTGAACAGCACGCCGAAATTGCTCTCGCGGATAAAGGAGATGCGCTGGGCGATCAGTTTAAGTGAGCCGGGCTCGGTGGGTACGCCGCGCACTTGACTCAGGCCGATATCGCGCACGGCGAGCAGCCATTGCAGCAAGGCCTCGTTGTCGTTCATCAGCGCCTGGTATTCGAACACCGGCAGCTGCAAGTCGCTTTTCCACAGCCTGGATTTTGGCTTGCCGGCACGACGTTCGGTACGGGACTCGTCGTCATAGGCGTGAGCCCGCAGCCAGCCTGGATCGAAGCGACTCTGGTGGCCGTCCTGCCATTCGACGCTGAGGCAACCTTCGGCATCGACGTTTGCTTTTGTCGGCGTCAGGTCCTCTGCGACGTCGGCGATTTCCAGCACTTGCTCACGGGTCACGGTGTAGACGCAGTGCGGGCACGGGCAGTTGTCGCGAAGCCATTGATGATGAAAGGGGCTGATCCTACCGTCGGCCCACTGCACTTGAATTCGATCCGCCAGGGTTTGCACGGCGGACAGCGCGCTGATCAACGGGTAGGTACGGAAGTCGGCAAAAGCGGCGGCGGTGTTCAATGGCGATCTCCTTGTTATTTTTTAGGGGGTAACGCGATCACTCGGCCAATGTAGTCGGGGGAGGGAAGGTCGGTTTGCTCGGCGACGATGGCTTGCAGCTTGCTCAAGGTGTCTTCGCTGAACGGTGCGGAGCGCGGCCCGGCGAGGTCGACGTGCAGGAGCATTTGTTCGTTGCCCGCCAGTTCCTTGTCGTCGCCGACCAGATGCAAGCTGTGATAGAGGTGCAGGCGTTTGCTGTCGTGGCCGATGATCTGGGTGTGCACTTCGACATTGGCGTCGAGCTTCACTTCATGCAGGTAATTGAGGTGCAGTTCGAGGGTGAACAGCGAGTTGCCGCTGGCTTCGCGGTTGTTGCTGTCCATGCCCAGCCGATCCATAAGCGCGTCGGTGGCGTAGCTGAAAATCAGCAGGTAGAAGGCATCGCGCAAGTGGCCGTTGTAGTCGACCCAGTCGGGGATGATTTTGGTTTGGTAGGTGGTGAGGGTGGGCATGATGGGCGTCCGCTTGAGGATTTGGTTGTAATTCAAGATCCACCCCTCACTCCAGCCCTCTCCCCATAGGGGAGAGGGGTAAAGGGGGCCGATCGGGGGCTTTTCAGAACCTGAGTTCGACTCGGACTTTCAGGTCGATGTAGCTCCAAGAACGCCTCGGCCAGTCCCCTCTACCCTCTGGGGAGAGGGTTAGGGTGAGGGGGCGATCTCCAGCCGATCACTATCAATCGGCAAACGCCATCCCATGCTTCTCTTTGGTGGTCTTCACCGCTTCCAGCACCGCCAACAAGCAATCATCACGATAGCGCTCCAGCGCCGAAATGCTGTGCGTGCCCAACTGATCGCTGGTGCCATCCACCACATCATCAATCAACTTGTCGGTCAGCTCCGGCGCTGGCAGATAGGTCCACGGCAACTGCAACGCCGGCCCGAACTGTGCCATGAAGTGGCGCATGCCGGCATCGCCACCCGCCAGGGTGTAGGTCAGGAATGTGCCCATGAACGACCAGCGCAGCCCCGCGCCAAAGCGGATCGCATCATCAATTTCGCCAGTGGTCGCCACGCCGTCGTTGACCAGGTGCAGCGCCTCTCGCCACAGCGCTTCGAGCAAGCGGTCGGCGATGAACCCCGGCACTTCTTTGCGCACATGCAGCGGACGCATGCCCAGGGATTCATACACTTTCATCGCCGCTTGGACAGCCTCAGGCGCGGTGTTTTTGCCACCGACCACTTCCACCAGCGGCAGCAGGTAAACCGGGTTGAACGGGTGCCCGACCACACAGCGTTCCGGGTGCGTCGAACTCTCGTAGAACTCGCTCGGCAACAGGCCCGAGGTACTGGAGCCGATCAAGGCATTGGGCTTGGCCGCCGCGCTGATTTTGCTGTGCAGTTCGAGTTTCAGATCGAGGCGCTCAGGGGCGCTTTCCTGAATGAAATCCGCGTCGCGAACGCACTCTTCAATCGTCGCGACAAAGCGCAGCCGATCCTGTGAAGCACCCGGTGCCAGGCCTTGTTTCTCCAGCGCACCCCAGGCATTGGCGACGCGTTTGCGCAGCGCCGCTTCCGCTCCGGGCGCCGGGTCCCAGGCGACAACGTCGAGGCCGTGGGCGAGGGCGCGGGACACCCAACCGCTGCCGATGACACCGCTGCCCAGGGCTGCGAAGGTTTTGATTTCGGTGATAAAGCTCATGGCGACTTCCTGAGTGAATTCGGTGATCCCCTGTGGGAGCGGGCTTGCTCGCGAAAGCGGAGTTTCAGTCGACAGAGATGTCGGATGTAACGGCCTCTTCGCGAGCAAGCCCGCTCCCACAGTTGGAGAGAGTTGTCAGCAGTTAACCGCGCTTGGTCAGGCCCATTTTTGCCCGGCCTTCCGCCGGCGTCAGGACGCGGGCGCCGAGGCGGCTGAGAATTTCCGAGGCGCGCTCGACCAATTGGCCGTTGGTCGCCAGTACACCCTTGTCCAGCCAGATGTTGTCTTCCAGGCCGACCCGCACGTTGCCACCGAGCAGCACCGCTTGTGCGGCCATCGGCATTTGCATGCGACCGATGCCGAAGCCGGCCCACACAGCGTTCGCTGGCAGGTTGTCGACCATGGCTTTCATGGTGGTGGTGTCGGCCGGCGCGCCCCACGGGATGCCCAGGCACAGCTGGAACAGTGGATCGTCGAGCAAGCCTTCCTTGATCAACTGTTTGGCGAACCACAGGTGACCGGTGTCGAAAATTTCCAGCTCGGCCTTCACGCCCAGCTCTTGAATGCGTTTGGCGCCAGCGCGCAGTTGCGCCGGGGTGGACACGTAAATGGTGTCGCCGTCGCCGAAGTTCAGGGTGCCGCAATCGAGGGTGCAGATTTCCGGCAGCAGTGCTTCAACGTGCGCCAGACGGGTCAGCGGACCGACCAGGTCGGTGTTCGGGCCGAACTCCATCGGGTTCTCGCCTGCGCCGATTTCCAGGTCGCCGCCCATGCCGGCGGTGAGGTTGACGATGATGTCGACGTCAGCCTCGCGGATGCGCTCCATCACTTCGCGGTACAGCGCCACGTCACGGCTGAATTTGCCGGTTTCAGGGTTACGAACGTGGCAGTGAACGACGGTGGCGCCAGCCTTGGCGGCTTCCACGGCGGCAGCGGCGATTTGTTTCGGGGTGACCGGCACGTGTGGGCTCTTGCTGGTCGTGTCGCCAGCACCGGTAAGTGCGCAGGTGATGATGACGTCGTGGTTCATGAGGCGGGTTCCTTGCAGGCGTGATGATTCCGTTCGCAGCCCGGTCGGGCTGCGAGTCGGTGGTTCAATCGGGGTTTATTTACTGGTCAGTTTCAAATTGTCAGCGGCCGGTTTGCCATCGAAGGTGGTCACGCCTTCGAGCCAGCGTTGCTTGTCTTGCGGGTGATCTTTCAGCCATTGCTTGGCCGATTCGAAGGCGTCCTTGTGATCCAGCAGCGGCTGCATCATCCGGCTCTCATCTTCGGCGGTGTAAGTCAGGTTGCTCAGCAATTTGCCGATGTTCGGGCATTGCTCGGCGTATTTCGGCGCGGTGACGGTCCAGACCGTGGCCATGCCTTCGTTCGGCCCCAGAGCATCTTCGCTGCCGGTGAGGTAAGTCATCTGCACGTTGACGTTCATCGGGTGCGGCGCCCAACCGAAGAACACCACGGCTTCTTTTCGGCGCACGGCGCGATCCACCGCCGCGAGCATGCCGGCTTCGCTGGACTCGACCAGTTGGAACTTGCCGAGGCCAAACTGGTTCTTGGCGATCATCGCCTTGATCTGGGTGTTGGCGCCCGAGCCAGGCTCGATGCCGTAGATCTTGCCGCCCAGTTCTTTTTCGAACTTGGCGATGTCGGCGAAGGTTTTCAGACCCTTGTCGGCGAGGTAAGTCGGCACGGCGAGGGTGGCGCGGGCGTCTTTCAGGCTAGGCGCTTCAAGCACCTTGACCTGGTTGGCATCGACGAAAGGCGTGATGGTCTGGGTCATCAGCGGGTTCCAGTAGCCCAGGAACAGGTCCAGGCGCTGGTCGCGAATCCCGGCGAAGATGATTTGCTGGGACGCGCTGGTTTGTTTGGTGTTGTAGCCGAGGCCATCGAGCAGGACCTGGGTCATGGCACTGGTGGCGATCACGTCGGTCCAGTTCACGACGCCCATGCGCACGTTCTGGCATGAAGCAGGTTCGGCCGCCATGACGCTGGCGCTCAAGAAGGCGGTACCGCTGAGTGCAAGAACACAGCTGCTGATCAGTCGTTTCATCTCAGGTTTCCTCGGCAGTTCGTTATTGTGGGTCCGGGCGTCTTCGTGCGCCGGTGATGACCAAGTTACGCAGCTTGAGGCCCGCTAAAGCGCACTGCGGCGACCAGCTCTTGCACTGCAGCGACCTGTCCTCTTGAATGCCTCTTGCAAGTGGCGTATCAACGTCCACACGCTTCCCGCCCTCTCGTTACCTGCCAGTCGAGTGCGCTCCATGTCCCAGGATTTCTACTTCATGTTGATGCCGGGTTTCTCGGCCATCGGTTTTATCTCGGCCATTGAGCCCTTGCGGGTCGCCAACCGCTTTCGCGGCGAGCTGTATCGCTGGCATGTATTGAGTGCCGACGGTGGGGCAGTTCTGGCCAGCAACGGCATGTCGGTCAACGCCGACGCGGCGCTGGAGCCGCTGAAGAAAGGCGCAACCCTGTTGGTGGTCGCCGGTTTTGAACCCCTGAAGTTCGCCACGCCCGCGCTGGAACACTGGCTGCGCCGCCTGGACAACGAAGGCGTGACCCTCGGCGCCATCGACACCGGCAGCTTCGTCCTCGCCGAAGCCGGCCTGCTCGACGGTCATCGCCTGACCCTGCACTGGGAAGCCATCGACGCGTTCAAGGAATCCTATCCACAGCTCAGCGTCACCCAAGAGCTGTTCGAGATCGACCGCCGGCGTATCACCTCCGCCGGCGGTACAGCCTCCATCGACCTGATGCTCGACCTTATCGCCCAGGCCCACGGCCCGGAATTGGCGATCCAGGTCAGCGAACAATTCGTACTTGGCCGCATCCGCCCGCGCAAAGACCACCAGCGCATGGAAGTCGCCACGCGGTATGGCATCAGCAACAAGAAGTTGGTGCATGTGATTGGCGAGATGGAACAGCACAGCGAACCACCGCTGAGCACGCTGGAACTGGCGGAGTCGATCAAGGTGACACGGCGGCAACTGGAGCGCCTGTTCCGGTTGCACCTGAACGACACACCGAGCAATTTTTACCTGCGATTACGGCTGGAAAAGGCCCGGCAACTGCTGCGGCAGACGGACATGAGCGTGCTGGAAGTGAGCATTGCGTGCGGGTTTGAATCGCCGTCGTATTTCACCCGCAGTTATCGGGCACGTTTTGAACGGTGTCCACGGGAAGATCGACGACGTTTGGGTGACGGGCGAGAATTGGTTTGATCACAGGTTTCAACAGCAGTAGAGAACCCTGTGGGAGCGAGCTTGCTCGCGATGAGGCCAGTACATTCAACATTGATGTCGGCTGATCCACCGCTATCGCGAGCAAGCTCGCTCCCACATTTTGATCTGCGTTCGCTTCTACTTCTTCATCAGGGCGGAACATGCCGCTTTGTATGCCTCATGCTGATACTTGTTCAGCGTCTCCGGCAGTGCGAAGTCAAACTTCTTGTTCTGCGCATTGATCGTCTGTGGCGACAGCAATGTCACCTCGCAACTCTCCAGCAACTGAAAAACGCCCTCGATCTTGAACGTGGTCGGCCCACCGGCAAACTCACCTTTCTTGCTGCGTTTCTTGATCGCGATCCTGTCGACGGAATTCTCACGCACAAACGACGCCACCTGAGCGGCAAACACTTTGACGTTCGCGGCTTCGTCGTCATCGTCGAGGGCGATTTTCTTGGTGGCCAGGGCGACGTGGCTAAGCGTCTGACCGTCCAGCGAGGCCACGGCGATGATCGCTTCGCTGCCTTTGATTTCGATGCCGCAGATTTTCATGTGAATTCCTTAACTGGCTGATGGCGTGCAGCTTACAGCTCAAAACGACTGGCGTTCGCCTTCACTCCTGCCCGATCGACTCCAAAAACTCCGACCGCTCATCACTCATCCGCGCCACGCAATCATTCTGCGCAATGGTGAACGCCTTGCTACCGCTGGTCGCCGGGAACGCTTCAACCGCGCAATCCGCATCCCGGGTCTTTAGCCATTGCTGCTGCGCGGCTTTGAGCTTGGCGGTGATGTCGGTCAGTTGCGCCGGGTTCTTGCCGTAGGCGGTTTGCATGCGCTCGTTCAGGCTTTGGTAGTTGTCTTTGAGCAGGTCTTCGGCGGTGGTTCTGCTGTAGGCGGAGCATTCCAGGGTCTGGACGTCGTTTTCGACCTTGTCGCAGGGGTTGTCGTCGGCCTCTTCAGCCGCGTGTACGCCGGTCGCTATCAGTGCCAAAGCCAGGAAGATCGTTCTCATTGCGACGCAGCCCCTATTTTTCAGTGCCTATTCGGTAATGCAGCGAATTCTGGCCCAAGCGGCGGCCCTTGAACAGGTGGGCGATTGCGTCCATCAACGACCCTTTGTCGCGGATTGACGCTTTCGGCAAACCCCCTGTCGTTTTTGCACCCGGCTACCCCGTCCCTCAGGCATATGCTGGCCCCAAAGCGCCGGCACACGATTCGGCGCATGAATCGCTAATAGGGGACAGCCTGATGAGCCCAGCCGAATTGCACGCCGACAGCATCGTTATCGACGGGCTGATTATTGCCAAGTGGAACCGTGAGCTGTTCGAAGACATGCGCAAGGGCGGTCTGACCGCGGCCAACTGCACCGTGTCGGTGTGGGAGGGCTTCCAGGCCACCGTCAACAACATCGCCGCTAGCCAGAAGCTGATCCGCGAGAACAGCGACCTGGTGATTCCGGTTCGCACTACCGCCGACATCCGTAAAGCCAAGGAGCAGGGCAAGACCGGCATCCTGTTCGGCTTCCAGAATGCCCACGCCTTTGAAGACCAGATCGGCTATGTCGAGGTGTTCAAGCAGCTGGGCGTCGGTATCGTGCAGATGTGCTACAACACCCAGAACCTGGTCGGCACCGGTTGCTACGAGCGTGATGGCGGCCTGTCGGGTTTCGGTCGTGAGATCGTTGCCGAGATGAACCGCGTCGGCGTCATGTGCGACCTGTCCCACGTCGGCTCCAAGACTTCCGAAGAAGTCATCCTCGAATCCAAAAAGCCGGTTTGCTACTCCCATTGCCTGCCGTCGGGTCTGAAAATTCACCCGCGCAACAAATCCGATGAAGAACTGAAGTTCATCGCCGATCACGGCGGTTTCGTTGGCGTGACCATGTTTGCGCCATTCCTGGCCAAGGGCATCGATTCGACCATCGACGATTACGCCGAAGCCATCGAATACACCATGAACATCGTTGGTGAAGACGCCATCGGTATCGGCACCGACTTCACCCAGGGCCATGGCCAGGACTTCTTCGAATACCTGACCCATGACAAGGGCTACGCCCGCCGCCTGACCAGCTTCGGCAAGATCATCAACCCGCTGGGCATCCGCACCGTCGGCGAGTTCCCGAACCTGACCGAAACCCTGCTCAAGCGCGGCCACTCCGAGCGTGTGGTGCGCAAGATCATGGGCGAGAACTGGGTCAACGTCCTCAAGGACGTTTGGGGCGAATAAGCCACCGCATCTGAAGAATTCTTTCCCCCGGCCGTCCGCGCCGGGGGCAACACCCAAAATTTTCTGGAGTTAAGTTTCCATGGCCAAGATCGCCCCGCAATTGCCAATCGAAGTCGACAGCGAAACCGGTGTCTGGACCTCCGACGCCCTGCCAATGCTGTACGTACCGCGTCACTTCTTCGTCAACAACCATATGGGCATCGAGGAAGTGCTGGGCGCCGACGCCTACGCCGAGATCCTCTACAAGGCCGGCTACAAGTCCGCCTGGCACTGGTGTGAAAAAGAAGCTGAATGCCATGGCCTGGAAGGCGTCGCGGTGTTCGAGCACTACATGAAGCGTCTGTCGCAGCGCGGCTGGGGCCTGTTCAAGATCCAGGACATCGACCTCGACAAAGGCACTGCCAGCGTCAAGCTCGAACACTCGGCGTTCGTCTACGTGTACGGCAAGGTCGGGCGCAAGGTCGACTACATGTTCACTGGCTGGTTTGCCGGTGCCATGGACCAGATTCTGCAGGCCCGCGGCAGCAAGATCCGCACCGTTGCCGAACAGGTTTACGGTGGCTCCGAAGAAGGCCACGACGACGGTTTGTTCACCGTCAAGCCGTTGTAAGTCGAGGAACCCGCCATGGCTTTCGAAGCAATGTTCCAGCCGATCCAGATCGGCAAACTGACCATCCGCAACCGCGTGCTCAGCACCGCGCACGCCGAGGTCTACGCGACCGACGGCGGCATGACCACCGACCGGTACGTCAAGTATTACGAAGAGAAAGCCAAGGGCGGGATCGGCCTGGCGATTTGCGGCGGTTCCTCCAGCGTGGCCATCGACAGCCCGCAAGGCTGGTGGAAGTCGGTCAACCTGGCCGACGACCGGATCATTCCGCACTTTCAGAACCTGGCCGATGCCATGCACAAGCATGGCGCCAAGATCATGATCCAGATTACCCACATGGGCCGTCGTTCCCGTTGGGACGGCGAGCATTGGCCAACGTTGCTGTCGCCTTCGGGCATCCGCGAACCGGTGCACCGTGCGACCTGCAAAACCATCGAGCCGGAAGAAATCTGGCGGGTGATCGGCAACTACGCCACCGCGGCTGGCCGCGCCAAGGCCGGTGGCCTGGACGGCGTCGAACTGTCGGCGGTGCACCAGCACATGATCGACCAGTTCTGGAGCCCACGCGTCAACAAACGTACCGACGAATGGGGCGGCAGCTTCGAGAACCGTATGCGTTTCGGCCTGGAAGTCCTTAAAGCGGTGCGCAAGGAAGTCGGCCCGGATTTCTGCGTCGGCATCCGTCTGTGCGGTGATGAATTCCACCCGGACGGCTTGTCCCACGAGGACATGAAGCAGATCGCCAAGTACTACGACGACACCGGCATGATCGACTTCATCGGCGTGGTGGGTTCGGGTTGCGACACCCACAACACCCTGGCCAACGTGATTCCGAACATGAGTTATCCACCGGAGCCGTTCCTGCACTTGGCGGCCGGTATCAAGGAAGTGGTCAAGGCTCCTGTTCTGCACGCGCAGAACATCAAGGACCCGAACCAGGCAACGCGGATTCTGGAAGGCGGCTACGTGGACATGGTCGGCATGACCCGCGCCCACATCGCCGACCCGCACCTGATCGCCAAGATCAAAATGGGTCAGGTCGACCAGATCAAACAATGCGTCGGCGCCAACTACTGCATCGACCGTCAGTACCAGGGTCTGGACGTCTTGTGCATCCAGAACGCCGCGACCTCCCGTGAATACATGGGCGTGCCGCACATCATCGAGAAATCGACCGGTGTGAAGCGCAAGGTTGTGGTGGTTGGTGCCGGTCCTGCCGGGATGGAAGCGGCGCGTGTGTCGGCCGAACGTGGCCACGACGTGACCCTGTTCGAGAAAAAAGAATTCATTGGCGGGCAGATCACCACGGCGTCGAAAGCCCCGCAACGGGACCAGATCGCCGGCATCACCCGCTGGTTCCAGCTTGAGCTGGCGCGTCTGAAAGTCGACCTGCGCCTGGGCGTGGCAGCCGATGCGGCAACCATTCTCGACCTGCGTCCGGACGTGGTGGTGCTCGCCGTCGGCGGTCACCCATTCCTGGAGCAGAACGAACACTGGGGCGCGGCTGAAGGCCTGGTGGTCAGCAGCTGGGACATCCTCGATGGCAAGGTTGCACCGGGCAAGAACGTGTTGGTCTACGACACCATTTGCGAGTTCACCGGGATGTCCACCGCGGACTTCCTCGCCGACAAGGGCAGCCAGGTCGAGATCGTCACCGACGACATCAAACCGGGCGTTGCGATTGGCGGCACCTCGTTCCCGACGTACTACCGCAGCATGTACCCGAAAGAAGTGATCATGACCGGCGACATGATGCTGGAGAAGGTCTACCGCGAAGGCGACAAGCTGGTGGCGGTGCTGGAAAACGAATACACCGGCGCCAAAGAGGAGCGGGTGGTGGACCAGGTCGTCGTCGAAAACGGCGTGCGTCCGGACGAAGAAATCTACTACGCCATGAAGGAAGGCTCGCGCAACAAGGGACAGATGGACATCGAAGCCTTGTTCGCGATCAAGCCGCAACCTTCGTTGAGCCAGACGGGCGATGGCTACTTGCTGTTCCGCATCGGCGACTGCGTGGCGCAGCGCAACACCCACGCGGCGATCTACGACGCGCTGCGGTTGTGCAAAGACTTCTAACGGCTTGCACATGACCCTGTGGGAGCGGGCTTGCCCGCGATAGCGGTGGGTCAGTCAATGCAGATGTGACTGACAAAATGCAATCGCGGGCAAGCCCGCTCCCACAGGAACCGAGTAAGGCATCTCGACCTGCAAGACCCCGAGGTCTTTGGGAGCTCCACCATGTTGAACACCCTTCTTCCAATCCTGTTGTTCGCAGCCCTGGGCCTCGCCGTCCTCGGCGCGTTGCGGCGGGTGGCTATGTGGCGCCGAGGCCGTGCCTCCAAGGTCGACCTGATCGGTGGCCTGTTCGCCATGCCCAAGCGCTACATGGTCGATTTGCACCACGTCGTGGCGCGGGACAAATACATCGCCAATACCCACGTGGCCACGGCCGGTGGCGCGGTGGCGTCCATCGTGCTGGCGATTCTGGTTCACGGTTTTGGCCTGCATAACCGCATCCTCGGCTACGCGCTGTTGTTGATGACGGTGGTGATGTTCGTCGGTGCGATCTTTGTCTACCTGCGTCGCCGCAACCCACCGGCGCGCCTGTCCAAAGGACCATGGATGCGCTTGCCGAAAAGCCTGTTGGCGTTCTCGGCGAGCTTCTTCCTGTTGACCCTGCCGGTGGCCGGCATCCTTCCGGAAAACTTCGGTGGTTGGGTGGTGGCAGCGATCCTCGGTGTCGGCGTGCTGTGGGGCGTTTCGGAACTGTTCTTTGGCATGACCTGGGGCGGGCCGATGAAGCACGCCTTCGCCGGGGCCCTGCACCTGGCGTGGCACCGTCGCGCCGAACGCTTTGGCGGCGGCCGTTCCACCGGTTTGAAACCGCTGGACCTGAACGACCCGAACGCACCGCTGGGCGTGGAAAAACCCAAGGATTTCACCTGGAACCAACTGCTCGGCTTCGACGCCTGCGTGCAGTGCGGTAAATGCGAAGCCGCGTGCCCTGCATTCGCCGCCGGCCAGCCGCTGAACCCGAAAAAACTGATTCAGGACATGGTCGTCGGCCTGGCCGGTGGCACCGATGCCAAATTCGCTGGCAGCCCGTATCCAGGCAAGGCCATCGGCGAGCACGCCGGCAACCCGCATCAACCGATCGTCAACGGTTTGGTGGACGCTGAGACCCTGTGGTCCTGCACCACGTGCCGGGCTTGTGTCGAGGAATGCCCGATGATGATCGAGCACGTCGACGCCATCGTCGACATGCGCCGCCATCTGACCCTGGAAAAAGGCGCGACCCCGAACAAGGGCGCCGAAGTCCTGGAAAACCTGATCGCCACCGACAACCCGGGCGGCTTCGCCCCGGGCGGGCGGATGAACTGGGCGGCGGACTTGAACCTCAACCTGATGAGCGAGAAGAAGTCCGTCGACGTGCTGTTCTGGGTCGGCGACGGCGCCTTCGATATGCGCAACCAGCGCACCCTGCGCGCCTTCGTCAAAGTGCTGAAAGCGGCCAAGGTCGACTTCGCAGTGCTGGGCCTTGAAGAGCGCGACAGCGGTGACGTGGCCCGACGCCTGGGCGACGAGGCGACGTTCCAGCTGTTGGCCAAACGCAACATCCAGACCCTCGCGAAGTACAGCTTTAACCGCATCGTTACCTGCGACCCGCACAGCTTCCACGTGCTGAAAAACGAGTACGGCGCCTTCGACGGCAACTACCTCGTGCAGCACCACAGCACCTACATGGCCGAGATCATCGGCGCTGGCGCCCTGAACCTCGGTCAGCACAAAGGCAGCAGCGTGACGTATCACGATCCGTGCTACCTCGGCCGCTACAACGGCGAATACGAGGCACCGCGTGAAGTACTGCGCGCCCTCGGGATTGAAGTCAAAGAGATGCAACGCTCCGGTTTCCGCTCACGCTGCTGCGGCGGTGGTGGCGGTGCGCCGATCACCGACATTCCGGGCAAGCAACGGATCCCCGACATGCGCATGGACGACATCCGCGAAACCGGCGCCGAACTGGTGGCGGTGGGTTGCCCGCAATGCACGGCGATGCTCGAAGGCGTGGTCGAACCGCGACCGCTGATCAAGGACATCGCCGAACTGGTGGCGGACGCGTTGCTCGAAGATGCGGCCCCGAGCAAGCCGGCCAAACCGGCCCAACGTGAACCTGCGGAGGCCCACTGATGAGCGACATTATCCGCCGCGACCCCCGCGCCGAATGGATTGCCCGTAACCGCCTGCACCCGCTGCACGCGGCCATGCAACCGGCGCAGCACAGCTGGATGGGCCCGAACGGCGTCATCCGCAAGAACCTGCACGGCATCGGTTTTATTGGCCCCAACGGCATCAAGCGCATTGACCGCAGCGGCGCTCAGCAGGGCGGGGCGACTAAACGCACTGCTGCCGTTGAAGTGCAATTGCCACTGCATCAAGTGCCGGCACCTTCGTTTTACATCAGCGTGGTGCCGGACATGGTCGGCGGCCGCTTGAGCAGTCACGACCGTGACTTGCTCGGCCTCGCTCATCAATTGGCCGGCAAGGACGGCGCGGTGTTGGCCGTGGTTTTCGGCGAACACAAGGAAAACGCCTTCACCACCGCAGGTGTCGATCGCTTGCTGGTATTGGACGGCGATGAATTCAGCGGTTATGCACCGGAGCAACGAGTCCAGGGCCTGCGGGCTGTGGATAACCAGTTCAACCCGCGGCACTGGCTGCTGCCGGACAGCCGCAGCGGTGGCGGTGAACTTGGTCGACGCTTTGCCGCCGCACTGGGCGAACGCCCGGCCACGCGGGTCTGGCAGGTCAAGGATCAGGAATGCATTGGCCGCGCTGGTGCGGGTTTGCAAGACCTTGCGCGCCCGGTCGCACGCTTGATTCTGGCCGCCGTCGAATGCGCCGAACCGGTCAGCGAAACCCGTCACGAAGCCTTGCCGGTGGAGTTATCCACAGCCGTCGCACGCAGCTTGTCACGCATCGAGGACTTGGGCGCCGTGGCGGTGGATCCGGCGGCGATTCCGATGGCCGAAGCCGAGTTCATCTTCTCCGGCGGTAACGGGGTCAAGGACTGGGGACTTTTCCACAGGACCGCTGAAGCCCTCGGCGCCACCGAAGGCGCGTCCCGAGTGGCGGTGGACGATGGCTTCATGGCCCGTGATCGCCAAGTCGGCGCGTCCGGCACCTGGGTCACCGCGCGAGTTTACGTGGCGGTGGGGATTTCCGGGGCGATCCAGCACCTGCAAGGCATCGGTGCCTGCGACAAGGTGGTGGCAATCAACCTCGACCCTGGCTGCGACATGATCAAACGGGCCGACCTGTCGGTGATCGGCGAGAGCGCCGAGATTCTTCAAGCCTTGATCGCGGCGGTAGAGGCTTACCGCAACGAAGCCAAGCGCGATGCGGCTTAAGGAAAGGAAAGGGTTATGAGCACGAAAATCATCAGCCTGGTGTCCATCGGCGCCCACCCGACCTCCGGCCGACCACGTCGCGCGGAGCAGGATGCGCGGGCGGTGGAACTGGGTCTGCAACTGGCTGGGGATAACTTGCAAGTGCTGCATGCCGGCGATGTTGCCGAACCTGCATTGCGCGCCTATCTGGGCATGGGCCTGGAACAACTGCATGTGCTCGAACAACCGCAAGGCGCCGATGCATTGCCGGCGTTGACCGCGTATCTGCGTGACGCCGGGGCGCAAGTGGTGCTGACCGGCAGCCAGGCGGAAACCGGCGAAGGTTCGGGCATGCTCCCGTTCCTGTTGGCCGAAAGCCTCGGCTGGCCGCTGGTGGTCGGGCTGGCTCAGGTGGAATCCATCGATGGCAGTTCGGCGCTGGTGCTGCAAGCCTTGCCCCGTGGTCAGCGTCGTCGGCTGAAGGTTCGACTGCCATTCCTGGCGACTGTGGATAACGCGGCACCGAAGCCTCGGCAGAGCGCTTACGGCCCGGCGCGGCGTGGGGTGTTGCAGGCCGATGAAGTCGAAGTGGTTGACGATGAATTATTGGCCGTCGCCACCCTGCAACCGGCCAAGCCACGGCCCAAACGCTTGAAGGTGATCAAGGCCAAGAGCGGCGCCGACCGGATGAAAGCAGCGACGGCCAAGGCCAGTGGCGGGGGCGGGCAGGTGCTCAAAGGCGTAACCGCGCAAGCCGGGGCTGAGGCGATTCTCAAGTTGCTGATCGAAGAAGGCGTGGTCCGCTAACTCAATTTCACCACTATCTACTGTGGGAGCGAGCTTGCCCGCGATGGCGGTGTGTCAGTCGACATTAAAATGGCCTGACCCACCGCTTTCGCGGGCAAGCCCGCTCCCAAAGGACGTTCGTGTCACCAACATTTACGGGGAAACAATGGCCGTTGAATTTCGTTCGGCAGTGCGCGCCGATGCGCGGGAGATTGCGCGTCTGTTTCAAATCACATCGGAGGGGGCTGCCGATTACATCTGGAGCCAACTGGCGCAGCCCGGTCAGGATTTGCTGGAAGTCGGCGCTATTCGTTACGCCCGCGACGACGTAGATTTCTCCTGGCAGAACTGCCTTATCGCAGAGTCGGAGGGCCGGGTCATCGGCATGCTGCACAGCTACGTGATGCGTCACGATCCGCTGGCAGAGCCGACGACCGATCCGGTCCTGGCGCCCTACGCGAAGATGGAAATCCCCGACACCCTCTACATTTCCAGCCTGGCGCTGCATGAGGGTTGGCGCAACCAGGGCCTGGGCAAGCAATTCCTTGCCTACGCCTACGACCGTGCCAACCGGCTCGGGCTCAACGGCTTGAGCCTGATCGACTACGCCGCCAACACTGGCGCTCGCCGGTTCTATGAGCGTCATGGCTTTCGCATCGTCGACACCTGCCAGATCACGCCCCATCCGATGATTCGGGTCACGGGGGAGGCCTACCTGATGTATCGGCCCTAGTGAGCTACATTTCTCTATGAGCTGGCCTACGCGGCGGCAGCGCTAATTCATACAACGCGTTTTCAACAATGGGTTGAACATGAACGCGGTCAGTCGGCGTGAGACATGTCTGATCCGGGCCGCGATGGTGCTTCTGGTGGTGTCCACGGGTTCGACGGCTGAAACCGGCCAAGAACCAGATTTTTACCAATGGCTAGCGTCGAAACAGGGACAAGCAGCCTCCCTGACGCAGATGCAGCAACAGTGCGACAAGGTGTTGGCGGCGGACGATAACCTCAATTGTTCAGTGACTGTTCTGGCGCGCATGTTCGAGATCAAAGCTGCCAACCAGCTTCCCGATTACTACTTGGCGATCAAGCGTCGTCATGCCCGGGCAATCGCCAACGACCCTGAACTCAACGTGTTGTTTTCCATGTTTGGCAACAAGTCGATCGCGACCTTGCGCACGGTCGCCGATTTTTCCGTGGAAAGAACCCGGCGCCGCGAAGTCCTGGCGATTTACCCTTACCCCACTGACGATTACGTGGCTGACGAGGTGCTGCCCTATATCGATGTCAAAGCCGCCAATGGCTATTCGTCACGGTTCATTCTGGACACCGGAGCGCCTCAAACCCGGGTCAACGCCGACACCGCGAAGCAGATGGGGATCAAGTTGTTATCCGACTCTCACTACGGCTACAGCACGTTTTACGGTGAGCGCGACCTGTCGGCCAAACTCGGGATCCTCAAGTCGTTGAAGATCGGCGCAAGCGAGTTCAGGAATGTGCTGGTGTTTGTCAGTGACCGGGACAACTTGTTGGGGCTGGACCTGATCGGCAAGTTGGGACGCCTGAAAGTCACGAAGAAAACCCTGGAGCTTAACGCCCGACCTCCTACCCGATGTGATGCGCCGATTACCTATACGCGCATGGACATCAATCAACGATTGACCATTGCCGCACGGCTGGATCGTCGGGTAACCCTGGGGATTATCGACACCGGCAACGTGGATTACCTGACGTCCGCCGCGCCGGGCAGCTCACCCATTCACGTCGCCGCCAGGCCCAACTACCAAACCTTTCAGGGCGAGTTGAATTTGTCAGGTCATACCGCGCCGGTCACATATAAACACTACCCGAGCTTTACGATTCCGCCGTCGTTGCTGGCTGGGCGCTATGTGCCCTCGATTTTGTTCGGGTGGCGCGCATTCGATGACTATGAGCTCCATCTGGACATTGACGCTGGCTTGTCGTGTTTCAACAGGCGCTGATCGGTTTTACCCACAATCCCTGTTAACGCTTCTGTGGATAACATGTTCGCGCTTCGCTACACCCCATACAAAACAAGCCCTGCAACCCTTCGTACAAAAAACAACCAGGCTAACTTGCGGTTTTTTCACGCTTTTTCCAGAGGATAACTTTATACGCGCGCCAATACTTGCCCCCAATCTCTGTTAGCGCATCTGTGGATAAGATGTTTGTTGTCCTCTACAGGCTATATAAAACGGGCTTATCCGGTGGTTGATTAAAAAACGATCAAATCACCGTTTTGACGCGACAAACACCGCACAAACCTTGATTTACCGTGGTTTGCGCGGGTTTTCCACAGATCCATGAAAGTTGCCCCCAAAGTCTGTTGGCGCTTCTGTGGATAAGGTGTTCGCCATCCGCTGTACGCCACGTATAACGTGCCTTGCAGGCTTTCGATCAAAAAACAGCCAATCGCTGTTCAAAACCCTGCTTCTGGATAAGTCACGGTTTTTATTCACTTTATTAGACGAAAGTTATCCGTAAAAATAGACTTGTCCCCATTAGCTGTGGGTGGAGGTGTGGATAAGTTGTTTGCGGAAGGCTGGGAGCCACGTTGCGCATAGGCCTGAACGTAATAGATCATATTTCGTACAGTTCTAAGATGAGGGGAGTTTTGCAGTAAGGGATGCGGTGTCTTGGAGAACGCAATCGCGGCCAAGCCCGCTCCCACAGTGATTGGGGTGTTCACAAATGTTGTGTACGCCGCCGATCCTTGTGGGGGCGGGCTTGCCCGCGATGCTTTTGCTGTTAGCCCTGTACCGGGACGCCTTTGAGGTAAGGCGCAGGCTCGGCCCCGAGGTTGTTCAGCAACCGCTCGCTGTACCAGTCCACAAAGTTCACCACACCAAACTCATAGGTCTTGGAATAAGGCCCTGGCTGGTAAGCCGTGGAGTTGATGCCGCGCTGGTTCTCTTCGGCCAGGCGACGGTCCTGGTCGTTGGTGGCGTCCCAGACCTGGCGCATGCGATCCACGTCGTAGTCCACGCCTTCAACCGCGTCCTTGTGGACGATCCACTTGGTGGTGACCATGGTTTCCTGCGCGCTGATCGGCCACACCGTGAAGACGATGATGTGATCGCCCATGCAGTGGTTCCACGAGTGCGGCAGGTGCAAGATGCGCATCGAGCCCAGGTCCGGGTTTTTGATGCGGCCCATGAGTTTGGCGCAGCCCTGTTTGCCGTCCAGGGTCATCGACACGGTGCCTTTGAGCAGCGGCATGCGCACGATGCGGTTACGCAGGCCGAAACTGGCATGGGCGTAAGGGATCTTCTCGGCTTCCCAGGCAGCGGCGGACGCGGCGACGTGATCCTTGAAGGCCTGGTCGGCACGCGGGTCGGTGACGTCGTCCCATTCCAGCAGGGTTTTCAGCAGTTCCGGGTGCGACGCGTTGCAGTGGTAGCACTCGCGGTTGTTTTCCAGCACCAGTTTCCAGTTGGCCTTTTCCATCAAGGTGGTGGTAATCGCCACCTTGGTGTTTTCCATGTCATACGGTTCCATGTAATGGTTCAGCGTCGACAGGAAGTCATCAATGGCTGGCGGGTTCTCCGACAGGCTGATGAAAATGTATCCGCCGGCGGTCTTCACGTTCACCGGTTTTAGGCCGTACTGCTTCATGTCGAAGTCGGCGCCCATTTCGGTGCCGGCGAACAACAGGCGACCGTCCAGTTCGTAAGTCCACTGGTGGTAATGGCAGACCAGTTTGGCGACCTTGCCTTTTTCGCTGGTGCAAAGACGCGAACCGCGGTGACGACAGACGTTGTGGAACGCATGGATCACGCCTTCGGCGCCGCGAATCACGATGATCGGGTTCTTGCCGACTTGCAGGGTCAGGTAGTTGCCCTTGGTCGGGATTTCGCAAGCCATGCCGGCGATCAACCACTCTTTCTGGAAGATTTCCTGCATGTCGATATCAAACAGCCGCTCGTCAGAGTAAAACGGCTGCGGCAGCGAGAAAGTGCGCTCGCGCTCTTGCAGCATCTGCGCGGTGGCCTTGCGTGCGGGTTCCAGCGGATCGCCCAGGCTTATTTTTGCGGTGACGTCCATCGATTTGATCCTCATGGCCATTCTGTGTGGCCGGCGAAATAGTGGCTGATACGGTTTGCAACGCAAGGGTGTAAAGAAATCGTCTTTGTGTGGAGCGAGTGTGGGGCCGGCGCACGCCAGAACCTTATCCACGAGCGACATGGCCCACTCTGTTCCCGACGCGCAACCCCCGGTAGTTGGGGGCTGGTCGCGATAAGTATGTGAATGTCGCAGATAGGTAAATGGGTGGTCCGCGCGTTACGCAGAATCGTCAACATAAGGCCGACCATCGGCGGTGGAGAACAGCATGTCCAACAGCTTCCTGAATCCGGTAACCACCCAGACCTGGGCCAACGGTCGACACATCGTCCGTTGCGTCAAAGTCATCCAGGAAACCTGGGATGTGCGCACCTTCTGCTTTATGGCCGACCAGCCGATCCTGTTCTTCTTTAAACCGGGGCAATTCGTCACCCTGGAGCTGGAAATCGAAGGCGTGCCGATCATGCGCTCCTACACCATTTCCAGCTCGCCGTCGGTGCCGTACAGCTTTTCGGTGACGATCAAACGCGTGCCGGGCGGCAAGGTATCGAACTGGCTGCACGACACCCTGCATGAAGGTCAGGAGCTGGCCGTGCACGGTCCGGTCGGGCTGTTCAACGCCATGGACTTCACCGCGCCGAAAGTGTTGTACCTCAGCGGCGGCGTCGGCATCACGCCGGTCATGTCGATGGCGCGCTGGTTCTACGACACCAACGGCAACGTCGACATGGTGTTTATTCACAGCGCCCGCTCGCCCAAGGACATCATTTATCACCGCGAGCTGGAACACATGGCGTCGCGGATCGATAACTTCAGCCTGCACTTGATCTGCGAGAAGCACGGTCTGGGTGAGCCGTGGGCGGGTTATCGCGGTTACTTGAATCATAAGATGCTCGAACTGATGTCCCCGGACTTCATGGAGCGCGAGGTGTTCTGCTGCGGCCCGACGCCGTACATGAACGCGGTCAAGCGCATGCTCGAAGCGGTCGGCTTCGACATGTCGCGTTATCACGAGGAATCCTTCGGCGCCACGCCACCGGAAGCCCGCGCCGATGCGGTGGAACAGGCCGAAATTGCTGCGGACGCGCCGGAAGTCGATCTGGCGGACCTGCATCAAGTCGAATTTATCTCGTCCGGCAAGAGCATTCGCGTGGCCCCAGGCGAAACCGTGCATGCGGCGGCTGCCAAGCTCGGCTTGCTGATTCCGAAGGCCTGCGGCATGGGCATTTGCGGCACGTGCAAGGTATTGAAGCTGGGCGGCGAGGTCGAGATGGACCACAACGGCGGGATTACCGAGGAAGACGAAGCCGAGGGCTACATCCTGTCGTGCTGCAGCGTGCCGAAGGGCGACGTGCGCATTGAATTCTAAGTAGCACCCATTCCTTGTGGGAGCGGGCTTGCTCGCGAAAGCAGTGGCTCAGTCAACATCACCGTTGAATGGCACACCGCTTTCGCGAGCAAGCCCGCTCCCACAGGTTCGGTGTTTTCAGTCGACAAACAGGTCTGGCATCAGCTTGTCGTTGGTGCCGGGTTCGAAGCGGTAATGCTCGAACTCGGTCACACCGTTTTCCCGCAGGATGTCCTCATCAATCAGCAACCGCCCGGTAATGCTGCGACCGCTGCTGTCCAGAATGACGTGGGCGGCATCCGCCATGATCGCTGGCGTTCGTGCGTGTTTGAAGGATTCCCGCGAGCCGAGCTGAAATTCGATGGCGGCGGTGGCAATCATCGTCTGCGGCCACAACGAGTTGACGCTGATCCCGTAGTTCTTGAACTCCTCGCTCATGCCCACCGTCAGCATGCTCATGCCGTACTTGGTCACGGTGTAGGGGCTGTATTGTGCGAACCACTGGGTCGCCAGATTCAACGGCGGCGACAGGTTGAGGATGTGGCCGCTGCTCTTTTTCAGGTAAGGCAGCGCGGCCTGGCTGCATAGGAGCACGGCGCGGGTGTTGATCTGGTGCATCAGGTCGAAGCGCTTGAGTTCGATGTGTTGCACCCCGGTCAACTTGATCGCCCCGGCATTGTTGATCAGCGCATCGATAGCGCCGAAATGTTCGTTGGCCTGGGCCAAGGCGTTACGCACCGCGACCTCATCGCGTACATCCACCTGTAAAGCCAGGGCCTTGCCGCCTGCGGCTTCAACTTCCTCGGCCACACTGAAAATCGTCCCCGGCAGCTTGGGATGGGGCTCGGCGCTTTTGGCGGCAATTACAATATTGGCCCCGTCCCGCGCGGCCCGCAGCGCGATCTCGCGGCCGATGCCACGGCTGGCGCCGGTGATGAACAGGGTTTTGCCTTGTAATGACATGCGTAAGCTCCTGATTGTTATTGTCTGAGCGAATCGAGTGGTTCGCAGGACAATGTAGACCAAGACGCTGTGGTGAGTGGTGAGTGAGCTTTTGTGGCGAGGGAGCAAGCTCCCTCGCCACAGGAAATCGGGTTGTTGCTCGAAGGGATCAGGCGGACATGACTTCGCGGATATCCGCCGCGAGTTCGCGCACACGGTCTTCTTCGGTGTCCCACGAGCACATGAAGCGGGCGCCGCCGTTGCCGATGAAGGTGTAGAACCGCCAGCCCTTGGCAGTCAGTGCGGCGATGGCCGGTTCCGACAGTTGCAGGAACACGCCGTTGGCCTGTACCGGGAACATCAGTTCCACGCCGGGGATGTCGCTGACCAGTTCCGCCAGCAGTTGCGCGCAATGGTTGGCGTGTTTGGCATATTTGAGCCAGGCGTCGTTTTCCAGGATCCCGACCCACGGCGCCGAGAGGAAGCGCATTTTCGAGGCGAGTTGCCCGGCCTGTTTGCAGCGGTAGTCGAAGTCTTCGGCCAGTTTGTGGTTGAAGAACAGGATCGCCTCACCCACCGCCATGCCGTTTTTCGTGCCGCCGAAGCACAACACATCGACGCCGGCCTTCCAGGTCAGGTCCGCCGGGGAGCAGCCGAGGAACGCACAAGCATTGGAGAACCGCGCGCCGTCCATGTGCAGGTTCAGGCCCAGCTCTTTGCAGGTGGCGCTGATGGCGCGGATTTCTTCCGGGGTGTAGACGCTGCCGACTTCAGTGGCCTGGGTCAGGGTCACGACGCGGGGTTTCGGGTAGTGGATGTCCTGGCGCTTGAGGGCGACTTCGCGGATCGATTCGGGGGTCAGCTTGCCGTTTTCGGTGCGGGCAATCAGCAGCTTGGAACCGTTGGAGAAGAATTCCGGCGCGCCGCATTCGTCGGTTTCGACGTGGGCGGTTTCCGAGCAGATCACGCTGTGGTAACTCTGGCACAGCGACGACAGGGCCAGCGAGTTGGCCGCGGTGCCGTTGAAGGCGAAGAACACTTCGCAGTCGGTTTCGAACAGTTTGCGGAAATCATCGGACGCGCGAGCGGTCCATTCATCGTCGCCGTAAGCGCGTTGGTGGCCGTGGTTGGCCTGTTCCATGGCAGCCCAGGCTTCAGGGCAGATACCGGAATAGTTGTCGCTGGCGAATTGTTGGCTCTTATCGGTCATGGCCCTGCTTTCCGTGGTCGAGACGCTTATGGTGAAGCGCCTCGTGGTCAATGATGGTGCGCACTGTACCGAAGATCATCCGGTGAGCACACGCGCTGTGTCGGACAGAAAAATACAAAGACGACGGGCAATTATGCACATGACGCAAAGGGATGGGGCACTGGATCTGCTCAAGTGGCTGGCGCTATTGAGCATGGTGCTCGATCACCTGCGATATGTCGGTTACTCCGCTGATCTGCTGTATGTGCCGGGACGTCTGGCGTTTCCGTGGTTCTGCCTGGCGATGGCGGTCAACCTGTCACGCCCCCGGACAGTGACGACCGACGGCCCGTGGCGATACCTGGGCTGGTTGCTGTTGTTTAGCGCCCTCAGTGAAATTCCGTATCGGATGTTTATTCCTGATCCCGACACTTTGAACGTCTTGCCTACGTTGGCGCTGGGGTTGCTGGTGGCCCGTGGCTGGCAGGACCGAAGCCTGCAATCGCGACTGATGGCGGTCGGCGCCCTGGTGCTGGCGGCGCTGTGCCCGCAGTGGTTGATGTTTGGTTTCTTCGGCGTCCTGCTGCCGCTGGCGATGTTGCTGGTGATCGGGCGGCCCTGGTATTTCAGCCTGTTGCCGGGGCTGGTGTGCCTGGCGGCGAATCAATGGGATGTGCTGTTTTACTCCGCGCAGATCGGTAACCGTGCAGCCGTCCTCGGCATTGCCGCTTGTCTGATTGCGCCATTGCTGGGGCTGCTCTTGTTGCGATATGCAAAGGGCATGCAGCCACCGCCGATGCGACGCTGGGCGTATGCGCTCTATCCCGCGCATTTTCTGCTGCTACTCGCAATACGTCAGGTCATCACCTGACCCCTGTGGGGGCGAGCTTGCTCGCGATAGCGGTGGGTCAGGCAACATCAATATTGGCTGTGCCGGCCTCATCGCGAGCAAGCTCGCTCCCACAGGGGATCCTGGCGGGTTCGAAGGTTGTGTCCGGTCAGCCATTTCTCCCCATGTCGTAAACGCACCTTTGCGTGGCGTCCGTAGGCATTTGGCCTGTCTGCGCCGGTCATACCATCGCATCAAAGGGCACTGTCGAAACACCGGTGCCTTACCGAGACGAATGGCGCATAGATGCCGCTGGGAGAGACGCGATGTTCAGCAAGCAAGACCAGATCAAGGGTTACGACGATGCACTGCTGGCGGCGATGAATGCCGAGGAGCAACGCCAGGAAGATCACATCGAGCTGATCGCGTCAGAGAACTACACCAGCAAACGCGTCATGGAAGCGCAAGGCAGCGGCCTGACCAACAAATACGCCGAAGGCTATCCGGGCAAGCGCTACTACGGTGGCTGCGAGCACGTCGATAAAGTCGAAGCGCTGGCCATCGAACGCGCCAAGCAACTGTTCGGTGCCGACTACGCCAACGTCCAGCCGCACTCCGGCTCTTCGGCCAACAGCGCTGTGTATCTGGCCCTGATCCAGCCGGGCGATACCATCCTCGGCATGAGCCTGGCCCACGGCGGCCACCTGACTCACGGCGCCAAAGTGTCGTCCTCGGGCAAGCTGTACAACGCCGTGCAGTACGGCATCGACACCAAGACCGGCCTGATCGATTACGACGAAGTCGAGCGCCTGGCCGTCGAGTGCAAGCCGAAGATGATCGTTGCCGGCTTCTCGGCTTACTCCAAGACCCTCGACTTCCCGCGTTTCCGTCAGATCGCCGACAAGGTCGGTGCGCTGCTATTCGTCGACATGGCTCACGTGGCCGGTCTGGTCGCTGCCGGCCTGTACCCGAACCCGCTGCCGTATGCCGACGTGGTCACCACCACCACCCACAAGACCCTGCGCGGTCCACGTGGCGGCCTGATCCTGTGCAAGTCCAACGAAGAAATTGAGAAGAAGCTCAACGCTGCCGTGTTCCCCGGCGCTCAGGGCGGCCCGC
The DNA here is from genome assembly GCF_900095275.1 of Pseudomonas sp. UMAB-40. NCBI lineage: Bacteria > Pseudomonadati > Pseudomonadota > Gammaproteobacteria > Pseudomonadales > Pseudomonadaceae > Pseudomonas > Pseudomonas sp. UMAB-40. The sequence goes on along the minus strand of NZ_LT607570.1, from coordinate 129,408 downwards.
TGATGCACGTCATCGCCGGTAAAGCCGTGTGCTTCAAGGAAGCGCTGGAGCCTGGTTTCAAGGTTTACCAGCAACAAGTGATCGACAACGCCCAGGCCATGGCCGGCGTGTTTATCAAACGCGGCTACGATGTAGTGTCCGGCGGCACCGATAACCACCTGTTCCTGGTCAGCCTGATCCGTCAGGGCCTCACCGGCAAAGAGGCGGATGCAGCTCTCGGTCGCGCCCACATCACTGTCAACAAGAACGCTGTCCCGAACGATCCACAGTCGCCGTTCGTGACCTCCGGCCTGCGCATCGGCACCCCGGCGGTGACCACGCGCGGCTTCAAGGTGACCCAGTGCGTGGAACTGGCCGGCTGGATCTGCGACATCCTCGACAACCTCGGCGACGCCGATGTGGAAGCGAATGTTGCCCAGCAAGTGTCGGCCTTGTGCGCGGACTTCCCGGTTTATCGCTGAGCGCGGTTTTGGAGTAAATGACTATGCAACGCTACTCGGGCTTCGGCCTCTTCAAACACTCCCTCAGCCATCATGAAAACTGGCAGAAAATGTGGCGCACGCCGACCCCTAAAAAGGTCTATGACGTGGTCATCGTCGGCGGTGGCGGGCATGGTCTCGCCACGGCTTACTACCTGGCCAAAGAACACGGCATCACCAACGTGGCCGTGGTCGAGAAAGGCTGGCTGGGCGGCGGTAACACCGCGCGCAACACCACCATCGTTCGCTCCAACTACCTGTGGGACGAGTCGGCGCACCTGTACGAACACGCGATGAAACTGTGGGAAGGCCTGTCCCAGGACCTGAACTACAACGTGATGTTCTCCCAGCGCGGCGTTTACAACCTGTGCCACACGCTTCAAGACATTCGTGATTCCGAGCGCCGGGTCAGCGCCAACCGCCTCAACGGCGTGGACGGCGAGCTGCTCGATGCCAAGCAAGTGGCGGACGAGATCCCGTACCTCGACTGCTCCAAGAACACCCGCTATCCAGTGATGGGCGCAACCGTTCAGCGCCGTGGCGGCGTGGCCCGTCACGATGCCGTGGCCTGGGGCTTTGCCCGTGCCGCTGATGCACTTGGCGTGGACTTGATCCAGCAGACCGAAGTGATCGGCTTCCGCAAGGAAAATGGCGTGTGTATCGGTGTTGAAACCAACAAAGGCTTCATCGGCGCCAAGCGCGTTGGCGTGGTCACTGCCGGTAACTCCGGGCACATGGCCAAACTCGCCGGTTTCCGTCTGCCGATCGAATCCCACCCGCTGCAAGCGCTGGTGTCCGAGCCGATCAAACCGATTATCGACAGCGTGATCATGTCCAACGCCGTACACGGTTACATCAGCCAGTCCGACAAGGGCGACCTGGTGATCGGCGCCGGTATCGACGGCTACAACGGCTACGGCCAGCGTGGTTCGTACCCGGTGATCGAACACACCATCCAGGCCATCGTCGAGATGTTCCCGGTGCTGTCCCGCGTGCGCATGAACCGGCAGTGGGGCGGCATCGTCGACACCACACCGGATGCGTGCCCGATCATTTCGAAAACCCCGGTCCCGAACATGTTCTTCAACTGCGGTTGGGGCACCGGTGGCTTCAAGGCCACACCTGGCTCGGGCAACGTGTTTGCCGCGAGCCTGGCCAAGGGTGAAATGCACCCATTGGCTGCACCTTTCTCCATCGACCGTTTCCACAACGGTGCGTTGATCGACGAACACGGCGCTGCTGCGGTTGCCCACTAACAGGAGAAATCCCCATGTTGCATATCTTCTGTCCTCACTGCGGCGAGTTGCGCTCCGAAGAGGAATTCCACGCATCCGGCCAGGCGCACATCCCGCGTCCACTGGATCCGAACACCTGCACCGACGAGGAGTGGGGCGACTACATGTTCTTCCGCGACAACCCTCGCGGTCTGCACCACGAGCTGTGGGATCACGTCGCCGGTTGCCGTCAGTACTTCAATGCCACCCGCGATACCGTGACCTACGAGATTCTCGAGACCTACAAGATCGGCACCAAGCCACAATTCACCGACAAGACCGATAGCTCGAAAGCGGCTACGACGGCTCTGGGAGAGAAGGTATGAGCCAGATCAATCGCCTGTCCAACGGTGGACGGATCGACCGCAACAAAGTGCTGAGCTTCACCTTCAACGGCCAGGTCTACAAAGGCTTTGAAGGCGATTCGCTGGCCGCTGCCCTGTTAGCCAACGGTGTCGACATTATCGGTCGCAGCTTCAAGTATTCCCGTCCGCGCGGCATCTTCGCTGCCGGTGCCGAAGAGCCGAACGCCGTGCTGCAGATCGGCGCGACCGAAGCCACCCAGATTCCGAACGTGCGCGCCACGCAACAAGCGCTGTATCAAGGCCTGGTCGCCACCAGCACCAACGGCTGGCCGAGCGTGAACAACGACATGATGGGGATTCTCGGCAAGGTCGGCGGCAAGCTGATGCCGCCGGGCTTCTACTACAAAACCTTCATGTACCCGCAATCGTTCTGGATGACCTACGAGAAGTACATTCGTAAGGCCGCCGGCCTTGGCCGTTCGCCGACTGAGAACGATCCGGACACCTACGACTACATGAACCAGCACTGCGACGTGCTGATCGTCGGCGGTGGCCCTGCTGGCCTGGCTGCAGCACTGGCGGCTGCCCGTAGCGGCGCCCGTGTAATCCTCGCCGATGAACAGGAAGAGTTCGGCGGCAGTCTGCTCGATTCCCGCGAAAGCCTCGACGGCAAGTCTGCGGCCGAATGGGTCGCCAGCGTCATCGCTGAATTGAAAGACACGCCGGACGTGCTGCTGTTGCCGCGCGCCACGGTCAACGGTTACCACGACCATAACTTCCTGACCATTCACGAACGCCTCACCGATCACCTCGGCGACCGCGCCCCGATTGGCCAGGTGCGTCAGCGTATCCACCGGGTTCGCGCCAAACGTGTGGTGCTGGCGACCGGCGCTCACGAGCGTCCACTGGTTTACGGCAACAACGACGTGCCGGGCAACATGCTCGCCGGCGCTGTCTCGACTTACGTGCGCCGTTACGGCGTGGCACCAGGCAAGAAACTGGTGCTGTCGACCAACAACGATCACGCGTACCGCGTGGCCCTGGATTGGCTCGACGCCAGCCTGCAGGTGGTGGCCATCGCTGACGCCCGCAGCAACCCGCGTGGTGCGCTGGTGGAAGAGGCACGTGCCAAAGGCATTCGCATCCTGACCGGCAGCGCCGTGATCGAGGCCCGTGGCAGCAAGCACGTGACCGCCGCTCGCGTTGCCGCGATCGATGTCAAAGCACACGCGGTGACCAGCCCTGGCGAGTGGCTTGATTGCGATTTGATCGCCAGCTCCGGCGGTTACAGCCCGGTGGTTCACCTGGCTTCGCACTTGGGCGGCAAGCCGATCTGGCGGGAAGACATCCTTGGTTTCGTACCGGGCGAGGCACCGCAGAAACGCGTATGCGTCGGTGGCATCAACGGCGTCTACGGCCTCGGCGATTCGTTGGCCGATGGTTTTGAAGGCGGCGCTCGCGCAGCCAGCGAAGCCGGTTTCAGTGTGGTCGAAGGCACACTGCCGAAAGCCCTGAGCCGTCTCGAAGAACCTACGTTGGCGCTGTTTCAGGTGCCGCACGAAAAAGGCACCTCACGCGGACCGAAGCAGTTCGTCGATCTGCAAAATGACGTCACCGCCGCCGCCATCGAACTGGCGACCCGCGAAGGTTTCGAGTCGGTCGAGCACGTCAAACGCTACACCGCATTGGGCTTCGGCACGGACCAGGGCAAGCTCGGCAACGTCAATGGCCTGGCCATCGCCGCCCGTTCGCTGAACGTGACCATCCCGCAGATGGGCACCACCATGTTCCGTCCGAACTACACGCCGGTAACCTTTGGCGCCGTGGCCGGTCGTCACTGTGGGCACATCTTCGAACCTGTCCGTCACACCGCGTTGCATCACTGGCACGTGAAAAACGGCGCCGAGTTTGAAGACGTTGGTCAGTGGAAGCGTCCTTGGTACTTCCCGAAAAACGGTGAAGACATTCACACCGCCGTGAAACGCGAATGCAAAGCCGTGCGCGACAGCGTCGGCCTGCTGGACGCCTCGACCCTGGGCAAGATCGACATCCAGGGCCCGGACACCCGCGAGTTCCTCAACCGCATCTACACCAACGCCTGGACCAAGCTCGACGTGGGCAAGGCCCGTTACGGCCTGATGTGCAAAGAAGATGGCATGGTCTTCGACGACGGCGTCACCGCTTGTCTGGCCGACAACCATTTCGTGATGACCACCACCACCGGCGGCGCTGCACGCGTGCTGCAATGGCTGGAAATCTACCACCAGACCGAATGGCCAGACCTGAAGGTTTACTTCACGTCCGTGACGGATCACTGGGCAACCATGACCCTATCCGGGCCGAACAGCCGCAAGCTGCTCAGCGAAGTGACCGACGCCGATCTGAGCAACGAAGCGTTCCCGTTCATGACCTGGAAAGAAGCGCTGGTCGGCGGTGTGCCGGCGCGGATTTTCCGGATTTCGTTTACCGGTGAGCTGTCGTACGAAGTCAACGTGCAAGCCGACTACGCGATGGGTGTGCTGGAGAAAATCGTCGAGGCCGGCAAGCAGTACAACCTGACGCCCTATGGCACCGAAACCATGCACATCCTGCGGGCGGAGAAGGGCTTCATCATCGTCGGTCAGGACACCGACGGCTCGATGACCCCGGACGACCTGAACATGGGCTGGTGTGTCGGTCGCACCAAACCGTTCTCGTGGATCGGCTGGCGCGGCATGAATCGCGAAGACTGTGTGCGTGATCAACGCAAACAGTTGGTGGGCCTGAAGCCGATCGATCCGACCAAATGGCTGCCGGAAGGTGCGCAACTGGTGTTCAACACCAAGCAGACGATCCCGATGACGATGGTCGGTCACGTCACTTCCAGCTACCTGCACAACTCCCTGGGCTATTCGTTTGCCATGGGCGTGGTGAAGGGCGGATTGAAGCGCATCGGTGAGCGGGTGTTCGCACCGCTGGCGGATGGCAGCGTGATCGAGGCGGAAATCGTTTCTTCGGTGTTCTTCGATCCGAAGGGTGATCGCCAGAACATCTAACACCACAGTACCTGTGGGAGCGTGGCTTGCCCGCGATGGCGTCAGACCAGACAACATCAATGGTGACTGATCCATCGCTATCGCGGGCAAGCCCGCTCCCACAGGGATACGAATTCAGGAACAGGTGCTTTATGACCGCAGCCAATGTGTACCAACAACGCCCAACCACCGGGGCCAAAGCCGAGTCGTCGCTGCATCATGCCGACCTCGCCGGCCTGGTGGGCAAGGGCCGCAAAAGCGCCGGCGTGATCGTGCGTGAGAAAAAACTCCTCGGCCACCTGACCATTCGTGGCGATGGCCACGATGCTGCGTTCGCCGCTGGCGTGCACAAGGCCCTCGGGATCGAGCTACCGGCAGCGCTGACCGTCGTCGTCAAAGGCGAAACCAGCCTGCAATGGATGGGGCCGGATGAATGGCTGCTGATCGTGCCGACCGGTGAAGAATTCGCCGCCGAGCAAAAACTGCGTGAAGCGCTGGGCGATCTGCACATCGCGATCACCAACGTCAGCGGCGGCCAGCAGCTCCTCGAACTGAGCGGCCCGAACGTGCGCCAGGTGCTGATGAAATCCACCAGCTACGACGTGCACCCCAACAGCTTCCCGGTGGGCAAGGCCGTGGGCACCGTGTTTGCCAAGTCGCAACTGGTGATCCGCCACACCGCCGAAGACACCTGGGAACTGCTGATCCGTCGCAGCTTCTCGGATTACTGGTGGTTGTGGTTGCAGGATGCGGCGGCCGAATATGGCCTCAGCGTTCAGGCTTAGGAATGAGCCGGGTTGGCCCTGATATTTGGGGTTGACCTGAGATCGACCCCTCACCCCAACCCTCTCCCCAAGGGGAGAGGGGGAAAGGGAGCAGATCTCTGTCGTTTTTAAAACCTGAGTTCACCTCGATGTTTCAGGTCGATGTAGCGCTAAGAGCAACTCGGTCAGTCCCCTCGCCCCTTTGGGGAGAGGGTTAGGGTGAGGGGTGGATTTCCCTGACACCCAGCACAATGAACAGGAGTCACCGCACTATGAGCCGCGCCCCAGACACATGGATTCTGACCGCCGACTGCCCCAGCGTCCTCGGCACCGTGGACGCGGTGACCCGCTTTCTGTTCGAGCAGGGCTGCTACGTCACCGAGCACCACTCCTTCGATGACCGGCTCTCGGGCCGTTTCTTCATTCGCGTGGAATTCCGCCAGCCCGATGGCTTCGACGAACAAGCTTTCCGCGCTGGATTGGCGGAACGCGGTCAAGCCTTCGGCATGGTCTTCGAGCTGACCGAGCCGAACTACCGGCCAAAAGTGGTGATCATGGTCTCGAAGGCCGATCACTGCCTCAACGATTTGCTCTACCGCCAGCGTATCGGCCAATTGTCGATGGACGTCGCCGCTGTGGTCTCCAACCACCCGGACCTCAAGCCGTTGGCCGACTGGCACCAGATTCCGTACTACCACTTCCCGCTGGACCCGAACGACAAGCCGTCGCAAGAGCGTCAGGTCTGGCAGGTGATCGAAGAGTCCGGTGCCGAACTGGTGATTCTTGCCCGCTACATGCAAGTCCTGTCGCCGGAGCTGTGCCGCAAACTCGACGGCAAGGCGATCAACATCCATCACTCCCTGCTGCCGGGTTTCAAGGGCGCCAAGCCTTATCACCAAGCCTACAACAAGGGCGTGAAACTGGTCGGCGCCACGGCGCACTACATCAACAACGACCTCGACGAAGGCCCGATCATCGCCCAGGGCGTCGAGGCCGTGGACCACAGTCATTACCCGGAAGATCTGATCGCCAAAGGCCGGGATATCGAAGGGCTGACCCTGGCTCGGGCGGTGGGTTATCACATTGAACGACGGGTGTTCTTGAACGCCAATCGCACCGTCGTTCTTTAGATCGCCATCGCGGGCAAGCCCGCTCCCACAGTGGACTGAGGTATGCCGCAGATCTGTGATCGACACAAAAACCTGTGGGAGCGGGCTTGCCCGCGATGAGGCCCTGACAGACGACGCAAAAAGACACAAGCAATAACCCGAGCAATCAACGCGCCGCCGATCCATGGCGACGCGACCGCTACATAAAAACAACAGCGAGGTGAAAGCATGTCTGGCAATCGTGGTGTGGTGTATCTCGGCAATGGCAAAGTCGAAATACAGAAAATCGACTATCCGAAAATGCAGGACCCGCGCGGCAGGAAGATTAATCACGCTGTCATCCTGCGCGTGGTTTCCACCAACATCTGTGGTTCCGACCAGCACATGGTGCGCGGTCGTACTACCGCTCAGACCGGTCTGGTGCTGGGCCACGAGATCACTGGCGAAGTGATCGAGAAGGGCAGCGACGTCGAAAACCTGCAAATCGGCGACTTGGTATCCGTTCCGTTCAACGTGGCTTGCGGGCGCTGCCGTTCCTGCAAAGAGATGCACACCGGCGTTTGCCTGAGCGTTAACCCGGCGCGTCCGGGTGGTGCTTACGGTTATGTCGACATGGGCGACTGGACCGGCGGCCAGGCTGAATACGCGATGGTGCCGTACGCCGACTTCAACCTGCTGAAATTGCCTGATCGTGATCGCGCGATGGAAAAAATCCGCGACCTGACCTGCCTTTCCGACATCTTGCCTACCGGTTACCACGGCGCAGTCACCGCTGGCGTTGGCCCGGGCAGCACCGTGTACATCGCCGGTGCCGGTCCTGTCGGCCTGGCCGCTGCCGCTTCCGCTCGCCTGTTGGGCGCGGCGGTGGTGATCATCGGTGACGTCAACACCGTCCGCCTGGCACACGCCAAGGCTCAGGGTTTCGAAATCGCCGACCTGTCCCTCGACACCCCGCTGCACGAACAAATCGCTGCACTGCTGGGCGAGCCAGAAGTGGATTGCGCCGTCGACGCCGTAGGCTTCGAAGCGCGCGGCCACGGCCATGACGGCGTGAAACACGAGGCTCCGGCCACCGTGCTCAACTCGCTGATGGGCGTAGTGCGGGTAGCCGGCAAAATCGGTATCCCGGGCCTGTACGTGACTGAAGATCCAGGTGCCGTCGATGCCGCCGCAAAAATGGGCAGCCTAAGCATTCGCTTCGGCCTGGGCTGGGCCAAATCCCACAGCTTCCACACCGGCCAGACGCCCGTGATGAAGTACAACCGCCAGCTGATGCAGGCAATCATGTGGGACCGCATTCATATCGCCGACATCGTTGGTGTGGAAGTCATCAGCCTGGATGACGCACCACGTGGGTATGGCGAGTTCGATGCGGGTGTGCCGAAGAAGTTTGTGATTGATCCGCATAAGTTGTTCAGCGCGGCGTAAGCGTTACGCAAGACGGGAGAAGGGCGACAGTGATGTCGCCCTTTTTTATTGATTGCTGATGGTGAATGAGCACTCGCTGATGGATTTCGTACAGTGATTTGCTTTGTCCCAGGCTCCAGAGGCTGGTTTCCAACCGGTCACGTTATCGAGAACCATCGCTATTTTTCCGTAACGACAGCTCATTTGACTGACGGTTACGGAGAGGCCGTCTTCGCCTTCATCTTCGGTGATGTAGGTCGCGCTTTCGAAGCCGAAAGAGGGCGCTTCGGGCAGCCAGTATTCACCTTCCCAGATCCGTCCCGACTTGTCTTTTGCGGTAAAAACGTTACCTGCCTGTTTGAAAGTTGACGGCTCAGGACAGGTGTCTGCGTAGGCGAAGTTGCTGATGGTCAGAATCGCAAAGGTGCTCGCAATAATAGTTGTGCGCAAAACGCTCTCCTTGTTTGTGTCCAATGTCCATGCTGCAGGCTAGAAATATTGAGTGCTTTGGTGGTGTGCATTTATATGCAAACAAATAAGCACAGGATCTCGGAAACTAACTCTAGTTAACGGGTTTTGTGTTCCTGACTATTTGAATGTTTGTCGCGTAGTACCGACCGTTATCACCTGCGACGATGTCATACGTTACGGTATCCCCTGCAACTGGGCGTGGATCTCCAGGATTGAGGCAAAAAATCAGCAATGAATTATCTGAATCTATATCAAGGTTTTTTGAAGGCGAAGAAGAGTCGCTAATGGCGACGTCATCGCATTTGGCCGGTTGTCTCTCCATCGCTTTATCTCCGTTAGAAATGGCCCACGCTGGGCAGCACAGGCCTTATTGAATACTCATGCATCGAACCGGTCTTATTTCAAATCGGCGTCACTTCTTCGGCCTGCATGCCTTTTTGCCCTTTCGCGGCCACAAAAGTGACCTTCTGCCCCTCTTTAAGGGATTTGAAACCGTCACTTTTTATTGCTTTGAAGTGCACAAAAAGGTCATCGCCTCCATCCTCTGGAGTAATAAACCCAAAACCCTTCTCATCATTGAACCATTTGACCGTGCCTGTTTGTACGTTAGCCATGTTGATCTTCCCGCATATTAAGAACGAAGTGGCGTGAGCAATTGTGTAATCTGCACACTCCCAATTGCAGTATTGCGACTAAAAGACTAAGTAAACTATGGGTAGGTAGCAACTGTCAGATCTGACAGATTTTTATGTCGGTTTGGTGTAATGGATACATTTTTTATAGCCGGGGAATATTCGTTGTTTCCAACGCACATTTATCGCGTAAGCGGGATAAAATGCCTGCCCCATCGAGGAACAATGCCACCTAAACCCCGGTCAAACCGGCAGTTTTCCCGTCCGCTCTCGGGCGGCTCTCACGGCACAAGAGGATGTCTGGATGAAGATTTCACGCAGTTTTGCACTGGCCTCTCTGATGACCCTCGCGGCCAGCCCGGTCTTCGCCGGTTTCAGCCTGGACGATGTGACCAAAGCGGCCTCGAGCATGCAGGGTGGTAATGCGGCCACTGCCGCCGCACCCACGCAGGAAACCGCCGGGCTGCTCGGCGCGCTGACTTCGCAGTTGAACGTTAAACCTGAGCAAGCCGTCGGTGGCACCGCAGCGATGTTAGGGCTGGCAAAGAATCAATTGAGCTCGACTGATTACTCGCAACTGGCCAAAAGCGTACCGGGCCTGGACAAGCTGTCAGGCGGCGGTGAACTGGGCGCTCTCGCGGGTTTGCTCGGCTCGTCCGGCAAGTCGGCCGGTCTGGAGAACGCGCTGGGCAATGTGAAGAACACCAGCGACCTGAACAGCGCGTTCGGCGCTCTGGGCATGGACGGCAGCATGGTCGGCCAGTTTGCCCCGGTGCTCCTCAAGTACCTCGGCGATCAGGGCGTGGGCGGTCCGTTGCTGGAAAGCCTGGGCGGGATCTGGGGTGCCGGCACCGGTAGTTGATTCAACGGCGCTCGGCGCGCAATGCGTCGATGCGTTGATCCTTCTCGATCCAGAGCTGGTTGACCCAGTTCTGGATCGTTTCGCGAAACACCGGATCGTTCTCGTAATCACCCTGCCACAACGCCGGGTCGAGTTCGCGGGTCTTGATGTCGATGATGATCCTCGGCACGTTGCCGCTGATCAAATCCCAGAATCCCGGAATTTTCTGCTGCGGATACACCACCGTGACATCGAGCACAGCGTCCAGCTGTTCGCCCATTGCCGCGAGCACAAACGCCACGCCGCCGGCCTTGGGCTTGAGCAGGTGAGTGAAGGGTGACTGCTGCTGAGTGCTTTTCGCTGCGGTGTATCGGGTGCCTTCCAGGTAATTGACCACGGTCACCCGCTGACGCTTGTACAACTCGCACGCCGCTTTGGTGATGTCCAGATCCTTGCCGGCCAACTCAGGGTGCCTGGCCAGAAATGCCTTGGTGTAGCGCTTCATGAACGGGTAATCCAAGGCCCACCACGCCAGCCCCAGGAATGGCACCCAGATCAGTTCCTTCTTGAGGAAGAACTTGAAGAACGGCGTGCGGCGGTTGAGTGTCTGGATCAGCGCCGGGATATCGACCCAGGATTGATGGTTGCTGATCACCAGGTACGAGGTGTCGCGGCGTAGGTCATCGCCGCCGCGGATATCCCATTGGGTGGGGATGCATAACATGAAGATCAGCTTGTCGATCTCGGCCCAGGTTTCGGCGATCCACATCACCGCCCAGGAGGCGTAGTCGCGAAAACGCCCGGGCAGGATCAGTTTGAGCAGGGCAAACACCATCAGCGGCCCGAACAGGACCAGGGTGTTGAGCAACAACAGCAGGGTAACGAAACAGCCGGTGAGCAGGCGGCGCATAAGTAACTCTTGAAAGCCTTTGGGCGCGCCATGATATGCAGCTTCGCGCGGCAGGCCAAATCGGCGGTGACGAATGTTTCACTTTTACATCGTTATGCTTGAGTGAATTTGAATCTGTCAGCATTTTTGGTGACTGATCTGGCCTCTTCGCGGGCAAGCCCGCTCCCACAGTAGATTAGGGTGTACTCAAGGTTTGTGAACGACACGAAACCCTGTGGGAGCGTGGCTTGCCCGCGATGCGATTTCAAGAGCGAACGAATTGCTCACTGACGGTCTAAAATTCCGCTGCCCACTCCTTATGGATGCCCATTACGTGAAATCCCTCCTTGCACTGCTTTCCCTCGTGGCCCTGCCAGTCCTGGCCGCCGAGCCGACGCTGTACGGGCGTTACGAATACATTGCGCTGCCGGAAATCGGCGGCGAAGTGCTCAAGGCCAAAATGGACACCGGTGCCCTGACGGCATCACTGTCGGCCAAGGACATCGAAACCTTCACCCGCGACGGGGACGAGTGGGTACGTTTCCGCCTCGCCACCAAAGACGCGAGCAACAAGGTCTACGAACACAAGGTCGCGCGGATCAGCAAGATCAAGACACGCTCCGAAGAAGACGAGGATGACAAGGAAGCCATCGAGCCCACCAAACGCCCGGTGGTCGATCTGGAGCTGTGCCTGGGCAACGTCAAGCGCACCGTCGAGGTCAACCTCACCGACCGCAGCAGCTTCAACTATCCGCTGTTGATCGGGGCCAAGGCCTTGCGTGAATTCGGCGCGGCGGTCAACCCGGCGCGGCGTTTCACGGCCGACAAACCCGACTGCTGATTGACGGAACGAGAGGCTTGGGGCACCGTTCGCCCACTTAACTGCCGGGCTCGGACGCCATGCCTCATATCCTGATTGTCGAAGACGAAGCGGCGATTGCCGACACCCTGATATTCGCGCTGCAGGGCGAGGGGTTCACCACCACCTGGTTGAGCCTCGGCGCGGCGGCGCTGGAGCATCAGCGCCAGACCCCGGCCGACCTGATCATTCTCGACATCGGCCTGCCGGACATCAGCGGCTTCGAGACCTGCAAGCAACTGCGGCGTTTCAGCGACGTGCCGGTGATCTTCCTCAGCGCCCGTGATGCGGAAATCGACCGCGTCGTGGGCCTGGAAATCGGTGCCGACGACTACGTGGTCAAGCCGTTCAGTCCCCGGGAAGTCGCGGCGCGGGTCCGGGCGATTCTCAAGCGAATGGCGCCGCGACTGGTGGCCGACGTCTCATCGGCGTTGTTTCGTGTCGACAGCGAACGCGTGCAGATCAGCTATCGCAATCAGCCCTTGAGCCTCACCCGGCACGAATTCCGTCTGCTGCAGTGCCTGCTGGAACAACCCGAACGCGTCTTCAGCCGCGAGCAATTGCTCGATGCGCTGGGGGTCGCCGCCGATGCCGGTTACGAGCGCAGCATCGACAGCCACATCAAAAGCGTGCGCGCCAAATTGCGTCTGGTGAAGGCCGACGCCGAACCGATCCACACCCATCGCGGCCTCGGTTACAGTTACAGCCCGGGGCACAGCTGATGCCATTGGGGATCCGGATTTTCCTGGTCTACGTGCTGTTTATCGGCCTGACCGGTTACTTCGTGCTCAATACCGTGATGGAAGAAATTCGCCCCGGCGTGCGTCAGTCCACGGAAGAAACCCTGGTCGACACCGCCAACCTGATGGCCGAAATCCTGCGTGATGATTTCAAGGCCGGCACCCTCAACCAGAACCGCTGGCCCGAACTGCTCAAGGCCTACGGCGAACGGCAGCCGAAGGCAAGCATCTGGGGCTTGCCAAAGAATCAGGTCAACCACCGCATCTACGTCACCGACGCCAAAGGCATCGTCGTGCTGGATTCCAGTGGCGCGGCGATGGGGCAGGATTACTCGCGCTGGAACGACGTCTACCTGACGCTACGCGGTGAATACGGCGCACGTTCCACCCGCAGCGATCCCAACGATGCGACCTCTTCGGTGATGCACGTCGGCGCGCCGATTCGCGACAACGGCCGGATCATCGGCGTGGTCACCGTGGCCAAGCCCAACAGTTCGTTGCAGCCTTACGTTGATCGCACCGAACGTCGATTACTCGTCTATGGCGCCGGACTGATCGGCCTGGGCCTGCTGTTCGGCGCGCTGTTGTCGTGGTGGTTGAGCGCGGCCCTGCGGCGGTTGACGGCTTATGCACAGGCCGTCAGCGAAGGGCGTCGCGTCGAGGTGCCGCATTATCGTGGCGGGGAGCTGGAGCAACTGGCCACGGCGGTGGAGCAGATGCGAACGCAGCTGGAAGGCAAAGCCTACGTCGAGCGTTATGTGCACACCCTGACCCATGAATTGAAAAGCCCATTGGCGGCGATTCGCGGTGCAGCGGAGTTGCTGCAAGGTGAAATGCCGTTGGCTCAGCAGCAGCGTTTCGTCAGTAACATCGACAGCGAAAGTGTGCGGATGCAGCAGTTGATTGAGCGGTTGCTGAACCTGGCCCAGGTTGAACAGCGTCAAGGGCTGGAAGAGCGGGTGGCGGTGCCGTTGGCGGGTTTGGTGAATGAATTGCTCATCGCCCAGGCTGCGCGGATCGAAAGCAAGCAGTTGCATGTGGAACAGCTGATTGCGCCGGATATCACCCTGCATGGCGAGCCGTTTCTGTTGCGTCAGGCGTTGGGGAATCTGCTGGAGAATGCTTTGGATTTCACTGCGCCTCAGGGCTTGCTGCGGTTCAGCGCCGAGAGGGTCGGTGAGCAGATCGAGTTCAAGTTGTTCAACCAGGCCGAGGCGATTCCCGACTATGCGTTGCCGCGTTTGAGCGAGCGTTTTTACTCGCTGCCGCGCCCGGACAGTGGGCGCAAGAGCACCGGGTTAGGGCTTAACTTTGTGGAAGAAGTGGTCAAGTTACATGGCGGGGCATTGAGCGTCGGCAATGTCGAGGGTGGTGTTGAAGTCAGGTTGCGCCTGGCTTAGGACCGAGTTGCGATTGGGTCGGCCCAGTCTCCACATAATCTACATATTGCCCCCATAAATCCCCCACACACCCATCCCAGACTCTCCCCATCCAAACAGGGAGAGTCCCATGAACCGCAGCCTGACCCTAAAACTCGGGGCAATCGCCCTTCTGATTCTGCTATTGCTGATCCCGTTGCTGATGATCAACGGCGTCATTCAGGACCGCCAGCAATTGCGCGACGGTGTGCTCGAAGACATTGCCCGCAGTTCCAGCTACAGCCAGCAACTGAGCGGGCCGCTGATGGTGGTGCCGTATCGCAAAGTGGTGCGCACCTGGAAACTCAACGAGAAAACCAACCAGCGCTACCAGGACATCGGTGAGGAGCGAGGTCGTCTGTATTTCCTCCCGGAACGCTTCGAACTCGACGGGCAGGTGCAGACCGAACTGCGCTCCCGAGGCATTTACGAGGCGCGGCTGTTCCACGCCGACAACCGCATCAGCGGGCATTTCTCAGTCCCGGCGCAACTGGGCATCAAGGAAGACTTCGCTGATTACCAGTTCGATCAGCCGTTTCTGGCGGTCGGTATCAGCGACATTCGCGGCATCGAAAACGCCCTGAAACTCGAACTCAATGACCAGCGGCTGGACTTCGTTCCGGGGACCCAGGTGGGCTGGCTAGGCGAAGGTGTACACGTGACATTGCCAGCGCTGGATGCCAGGCAATCCACGGAATTGACCTTCGGTTTCGACCTGCGGCTGCAAGGCACCGGTCAATTGCAGATCCTTCCAGTGGGCAAGACCAGCAAGGTGTCGCTGAGCGCCAACTGGCCGCACCCAAGCTTCATCGGCAACTACCTGCCGGCCCAGCGTGAAGTCACCGATCAGGGGTTTACCGCCAACTGGCAGACCTCGTTTTTCTCCACCAACCTACAAGAAGCGCTGAGCAGTTGTGTGTCCGGCGGTGGGTGCGAGGCGTACAGCGGCCGCAGCTTTGGCGTGAGTTTCATCGATCCGGTGGACCAGTACCTGAAGAGCGATCGGGCAATCAAGTATGCGCTGCTGTTCATCGTGCTGACCTTCGCCGGCTTCTTCCTCTTCGAAGTGCTGAAAAGCCTGGCGGTGCACCCGGTGCAATATGCATTGGTGGGCGTGGCGCTGGCGTTCTTCTACCTGTTGCTGCTGTCACTGTCGGAGCACATCGGTTTTGCCTTGGCTTATCTGTTGTCGGCCGGTGGCTGCGTGTTACTAATCGGGTTCTATGTCTGCCATGTACTGCGCAGCGTGCGTCACGGCCTGAGCTTTTCGGCGGGGTTGGCGGCATTGTATGGCTTGCTCTACGGCTTGTTGAGTGCCGAGGATTACGCGCTGTTGATGGGCTCGTTGTTGCTGTTCGGCTTGCTCGGCGTGTTCATGGTGCTGACCCGCAAGCTGGATTGGTACGGGATCGGGCAGAAGCCGGCCAAGCCGCTGGCGTTTGATCTTGGAGCGGTGGAATGAGCCGGTCGTTGGGGTTGCGCGAGGACCAGCGGGAAGGGGAGGTGTTGGCGACGCTGATTGCGGTGTTGTTTCCTGTGGATCCGGTGGGGTGCCATCGCGGGCAAGTCGGATCGCCGCACCGCCGCTCCCACAAGGGATCTTCTGCGAACACGAATTTCGCGCACGGCAAGGACCCTGTGGGAGCGGGCTTGCCCGCGATGAGGCCGGTACAGTCGGCGAAGATCTAGAGCTTCGGCATCGTCGCCACCATCGAAGGCCGCTGACTCACCTCGAAATACCAGGCCGCCAGCTGCGGGTTCGTCTCGCGCCATTGCAGATCCGGATGGCGCAGGTCGAGGTAACCCAACGCACACGCCACGCTGATCGCCGCCACATCGAAATGGCTGGTCAGCTCGGCAATCGCGTCCTTCTCCAACAGCGCCAGCGCGCGACGAATCTTGTCGCGCTGGCCATCGAGCCATTCGTCCCAGTGTTTTTCCGGAGCGCGCAGGGCCACTTCGTACCGAACCATCACCGAAGCGTCCATGATCCCGTCGGCCAGGGAGGCCAGGGTCAAACGACGCCAGCGGGCCGAACCGTCGCGAGGGATCAGCGGGTTGCCGACGTGTTGATGATCGAGGTAATCGAGGATCACCCGGCTGTCATGGATGACGTTGCCGTCAGCCAGGCGCAGGGCCGGGATCTTGCCCAGCGGGTTGTCTTCGTTGAGTGTCTGGTCCGGGTTCACCGGCGTGAGCACGCAGTCTTGCAGCGCCACGCGGTCGGTCTGACCGGTTTCGTGCAACAGCACCATGACTTTGCGAACGAAGGGCGATAACGAGTTATGGAACAGGGTCATGCTGGGGGCGGACATGGCAACGTCTCGGTGTTGGGCAGTGCTGGGCAGCATAGCGCGTTGAAGCGATAGCTCAAGATGACCAACGCACGCAAATCCTTGTGGGAGCGAGCCTGCTCGCGATGAGGTCGTCACATTCAGCACTCATGTTGAATGTCAGGCCGCCATCGCGAGCAGGCTCGCTCCCACATGGGTTCAGGTTCAGGCGGCTGGTTGCAATGCGGCTTGCGAACCCGGGGCATTCTTTTGTGGCTTCAGTTCACGCGCCACGGTCCAGACGATGAATGCAGCCACGATGTCGAAAATCGCCAGCACCACGAACAGCGGGCTGTAACCGATCTTGGTCACCATCACGCCGAACACCAGGGTGAAGGCTGCGGCGCCCAGGTAACCGAACATCCCGCCCATGCCGGTGGCCGTGGCCACTTCATTCTTGCCGAACGAGTCGGAGGTGATCGCATACAACGCACCGGACAACGTCTGGTGGGCGAAGCCGCCGATGCACAACAGTGCGATCGCCGTGTAAGGACTGGCCACCAGGCCGATGCAGGCCGGGCCGATCATGCACGAGGCGCCGAACAACAGGACCATCTTGCGCGAGGTGAACAACGACACGTTGCAATGCTTGTGGAAGAACGGGCTGAGGTAACCGCCGAGTACGCAGCCGAGGTCGGCGGCCAGAAACGGCAGCCAGGCGAACATCGCGATCTCTTTGATGTTCATGTGGCGTTCGGTCATCAGGTACAGCGGAATCCAGGCATTGAAGGTCTGCCAAGCGGGCTCGGAGAGCATCCGCGCACTGGCGATGGCGTAGAAGTTGCGGCTGCCGATGATCTTCTTCCAGCTACCCTTTTTCGCGGTCGGGTCTTTGAAGTGGTCTTCCTGGCCGCTGAGGATGTAGTCGCGTTCTTCGTCGCTCAGGCGCTTTTGATCGCGGGGGTGTTTGTAGAGGATCAGCCAGAGGAAACTCCAGGCGATGCCCAGCCCCCCGACGATCAGGAACGCCAGTTCCCAGCCACTGTTCAGGATCGCCCAGACCACCAGCGGCGGCGCCAGCAGTGCGCCGATCGATGAGCCGATGTTGAACCAGCCGATCGCGACCGAACGTTCTTTGGCCGGAAACCATTCGGTCGAGGCTTTGACCGCCGCCGGCAAACCGGCTGCTTCCGTCAGGCCCAGCAGGCCCCGGACGAAGGCCAGGCCTTGCCAGCCCGACGCCAGCGCCGCTGCCGCACAGGCAATCGACCAGGCGAAGGCGAAGATGGCGAAGCCCATCTTGGTGCCGATGGCATCGATGATGTAACCGGCCACCGGCTGCATCAGCGCGTAGCAAACCTGCCACGCGACCACGATGTGCGAGTACTGCTCGGTGGAGATATTCATTTCGCTCATCAGGGTCGGAGCGGCCACTGACAGGGTATTGCGAGCCAGGTAGTTGACCATCAGGCCGGCCGTCACCAGGCCGACCATCCACCAGCGGATGCCTTTGACTTTCATTGCTTCACCATGATTATTTTTGGAGTTTGGTGTCGAACAAGTTTGTTGTAGGTTGTCGTACAACATGTGCCTTTATAGAAGTGCAAGGGCGAAACTGTCAATAAATATGTCAGAGAATTTGCGGTGCGAGGCGACGGGCGGGAGAGGGTGTCGTCGTATGACTGTCGTGTTGAATCCTGGAGCAGCTGTCGAGCCCCAGCGAGGCTGCGTTCGGTCGCGCAGCGGCCGCAGACCGGGAAACGCGGTTTGTCTGACACAACCCGGCTGCCGGATTTACGACTGCTTCGCAGCCGAACGCAGCCTCGCCGGGGTTCGACAGCTGCGACAACCGTTTAGATCAACGCCGTGGCAGCAGGCCGCGCAGGGCCAGGACAGCAGGAATACCCAGGCCGAGCCAGCTCAAGGCATCCCACACCCCATCGCCCAGCAACGCGGCGAACAACCCCGCGGCGCTGAGAAGCGCGATCACGGTGGGTGTGGCGAAGACCTTCCAGAAGTTCGACTGTCGCGGCCTCATGCTTGAGCCTCCGCTTGCTCGAGCGCAGGTTTCGCCGCCTTGCGCCGCACCACCCACAGATAAACCCCGCTGCCCAGCACGACGATGGTCAGCCCATCCAGGGTCGCCCAGAGAATTTTCATCGGCATGCCACCGTAGTCACCAAAGTGCAGGGGTTGCGACATGCCCATGGCGTCCATGTACCACGGTCGCTCCGCCACCGCCGTGACTTGCAGGGTGCTGGCGTCAATCAACACCGGGGTCAGCAGGTGCGACGTCAGGTGGGTGCTGCCTTTCATGAACACGGCGTAATGGTGTTCGCTGGAAAACCGCGTGCCGGGGAAGGCGATGAAATCGGGTTGCATACCCGGCGCGACTTCCTTGGCGATGTCGAGCAAACGGGTCGCGGGTGCCAATTGCGTCAGCGGTGGCGCGTCGCGGTACGGCGCGATCATCGTGCTCAGTGCGTCGTTGCGCCAGGCGGCGATCAGCAGGTCGGCGCAAGCACTGATCACGCCGGTCACCCCGACTACCAGCGCCCAGGTCAGCGTGACCACGCCGATCAGGTTATGCAGGTCGAGCCAGCGCAGGCGGGTGGATTTGTCCTGGCGCACGGTGGCGAATTTCAAACGGCGCATGAACGGCAGGTACAGTACCGTCCCGGAAATAATGGCCACGACAAACATCAGACCCATGAACGCCAGCAGCAGTTTGCCCGGGAGCCCGGCGAACATGTCCACGTGCAGGCGCAGCATCACCATCATGAAACCGCCGTTGGCCGACGGCATCTCCAGCGCTTCGCCGGTGCGGGCATCGAGCATGAAGGTGTGCGACGAATTGGGTTCCGTGCCGGCGGTGGCCGCCATGATGGCGATCGCCGCGTTGGGTTCTTCTTCGTCGAAGCCAAAATACTGCATGACTTCGCCGGGGCGATGTTTTTCCGCCGCCTGGACCAACTGCTGCAAATTCAGTTGCGGGGTGTCCGCCGGCATGTGCTTCAACTCGGCGGCATCGCCCAGCAAGTGGTCGATCTCGTGGTGAAAGATCAACGGCAGGCCGGTCAGCGCCAGCATCAGCAGGAACACGGTGCAGATCAGGCTGGTCCACGTATGGATGAACGACCAGCGGCGAATTGTTTTACTTTTCATTTGATGGCCTTCAGAAATACCAAAGCCGTCCTCGAGGGACGGCTTGGTCTTGGAGCGTTTCAGCTCAGGCAATTACCACTTGTAAGTTGCACTGGCGACGACACTGCGCTGGTCGCCGTAGTAGCAGTAGAAACTGTCACAGGTGGAGATGTAGTCCTTGTCCAGCAGGTTGGTGGCGTTCAGTGCCAGGGACGCGCCTTTCAGGCTGTTGTCCAGACGGCCGAGGTCGTAATGGACCGCGGCGTCGAACACGGTATAGGCGTCGGCCTTGCCCAGCCAGGTGTTGGCCTGATCGCCGTAGGTGTTGCCGGTATAGCGAGCGCCGGCACCAATACCGAAGCCGTCCAGCACGCCGGTGTGCCAGGTGTAATCGGCCCACAGTGAAGCCTGTTGGTTAGGCATCAGTTGCAGACGATTGCCCTTGTTGTCGCCTTTTTGCACTTCGGATTTGGCCAGGGTGTAGGCCGCGATGATTTTCAGGTTTTCGGTAACGTCGGACACCGCTTCCAGCTCCAGGCCCTTGACCTTCACTTCGCCAGTCTGGCTGGTGATCGGTGTCGCGCCGACGGTGGTGGTGACCGAGACGTTTTTCTGGGTCAGGTCATACACCGCCGCGGTGAGCAGGGTGTTGCTGCCCGGTGGCTGGTACTTGATGCCCAATTCCCACTGCTTGCCTTCGGTCGGCTTGAACGAGTCGGTGGCCGTGGCCGAAGCACCCATGGTTGGCTGGAAGGATTCGGCGTACGACAGGTACGGCACAAAGCCCGAATCAAACACATAGCTGATCGCCGCGTTGCCGCTGAAGTTCTTGTCGCGCTGGGTGTTGGTGGCATCGCCCTTGTTGAAGAACTCGGTGCTGGTGTGAACCCAATCCTCACGTCCGCCGACGGTCAGGCGCCATTGGTCGAGGGCCATTTGATCCTGCACGTACAGGCCGGTCTGGTAGGTCTTCTGGTTGTAGTCGTAGAACGCGGTAGAGCGCGGCGGACGAACGATTGGCTGGCCATAGATCGGGTTGTTGACGTTGGTGGTCAGCCCGTCGCCGAAAATCGAGGTGTAGTTGGTGTTGCTGCGCTGGTGGTCGAGACCCAGCAGCAGGGTGTGACGGACATCGCCGGTGGCGAAATCGGCCTGGAAATTGTTATCCACGGCGAACTGGCTGATGTCTTCATCGACGATGGTGCTGGTGCGCCCGACGTTGCCTTCGTTATCCACCTGGGTGAACGGATACGAGCCGACAGTGAGCCCCTGGAACGACAGATCGGATTTGGTGTAACGCAGGTTCTGCTTGAACTGCCAGATGTCGTTCAAGCGATGTTCGAACGCATAGCCCAGCGCGTAGTAGGTGCGGTCGTAGTATTCCCAGTCCGGGTCGCCGAGGTTCTTGTGATGGGAAACCTTGCCGAACGGCATGTCGATCTTGGTGCCTTGCACTGGCAGGAACTGGCTTGTGATGCCGGTATCGTCGCGGGTGAATTGCGTAAGCAGGGTGAACCTGGTGTCTTCGTCGATGTTCCAGGTCAGGCTCGGCGCGATGTTGTAGCGCTTGTTATCGACGTGGTCGATCTGCGTGCCGCTGTCGCGCACCACGCCGCTCAGGCTATAGAGGAACTGGCCTTCGTCATCGATCTTGCCGGTGTTGGCGAAGTTGATCTGACGCTGGTTATCGCTGCCGTATTGCAGCTGGATCTCGTGACTGTCTTCAGCGGTTGGACGGCGGCTGACCATGTCCAGCAAGCCACCCGGCGGGGTCTGGCCGTAGACCGACGACGCCGGGCCGCGCAGCAGGGCGAGGCGATCGAGGTTCCAGGTTTCCTGTTTCGGGTTGGCGTAGGTGCCTTTCGGCAGCGGCAGCCCATCGAGGAACTGGGTCGGTTCAAAACCCCGGACCCGTAGCCAGTCGGCGCGGGTGTCGCTGCCGTAGCTGCTGGCGACGATGCCGGGCATGTAGCGCACGGCGTCATCGAGGTTCTGCACATTGCGATCGTCCATTTGCTGGCGGGTTGCGATCGAAATCGAGCGCGGCGCTTCGACCAGCGCGGTGTCGGTCTTGGTGCCGGCGGCGGTGCGCGTGGCGAGGTAGCCTTCCACCGGGCCCCAGGCGCTTTCAGTATTTTCGACGCCGATGACCGCAGTTTCCGGCAGGGCCAGCGTGCCCTCGGGAATGGCGACCAGGCTGTAGGTGCCGGCGCTGCTTTGCTCCAGTTGCAGACCGGAGCCGCGCAAGGCTTCACGCAGGGCGCCGGCGGCATCGAACTGGCCCTTGACCGGCGCCGAAGTCTTGCCCGCGGCCAGCGATGGGTTCAACGACAGGGCGAGGCCCGCCTGGCTGGCGATCTGGTTCAGCGTGCTGGCCAAAGGCGCAACCGGCAGGTTGTAGGCGCGAACGCTGGACGCCTGTTCAGCGGCAATCAGCTGACTGCTGGCCAGCGGGGCGCAAAGGGCAATGGCAACGGCCAGCAAGCTGGGGCGCAACAAGGTGTCTAGCGAACGGGACATACAGCGGCTCCTGAATGGAAATATTTCTCAATTGCCTAGGTGCCGGACGAGAATCCAAAAGTGATAGGGCTGGATGAAAATAATTTCGATTCAGTAAAGAAGATGAGTTTCTAAGGGTGAGGCGATGGCGTCGGTTCAGGCTCCGAGAATTTCAGGGCTTCGCATCAGCCTTCGCCACCGTCACCCACCACGGCGTGTGCTGCTCAATCTGCACGGGCAAGGTCGGCAGCAGCGCGCTCAGGGCCTTGTCGGTGTCGTGCAGGGGGAAGCTGCCGGTGATCCGCAGGTCAGCAACCTCCGGCGCAACACCCAGATGCCCGCGTCGATAGCGACCGAGTTCGTGCACCAGGTCTTCCAGTCGTGTGTTGTCCACCACCAGCATGCCGCGGGTCCAGGCATCGGCGCCCAGGTTCAGCGCGACGATGGGCCCCAGGCCGTTGCTGCGCATCAGCACTTGCTGGCCTTCACGCAGGATCTGTTCTTCAGGGCTCGACTGCGGATGGGCCGCCACCGCTGACTGCAACACGCTCAGCCGCGTGCCGTCGTCCTCGCGCTTGACCAGGAACCGCGTGCCCAGCGCGCGCAGGCTACCTTCACGAGTTTCGACGATAAACGGCCGGGCATCGCCATGACCGGTTTCGACGAGGATTTCCCCTTCCTGAAGGATGATCAGTCGCTGCTTCTCGTCAAAACGCACGTCCACCGCACTGTGGGTATTGAGGTTGATCAGCGTGCCGTCGGTCAGGCGCAGGGTGCGCTGCTCGCCGGTGGCAGTGCGCTGGTCTGCCAGCCAATAGTCGATGGGTAGATAACGATCACCGGCGAACAGCGCCAGGCCGATCACTGCAACGATGCTGGCCAGGCCACTGCCGAGCGTGCGTACCCGTCGGCGAATGCTTTCGCGCGATTGCAATAACGCCGTGCGCGCAGGACCGTTGGCGACGCTGAAACGCTGATCGAGCATGCCCAATTGGCGCCAGGCCCGAGCGTGTTCCTCGTGGGCGGCGTGCCATTTGGCGAATTCTTCACGCTCCACCGGGCTGCCGGAATCCAGGGACAATTGCCAGGCAATCGCGGCATCCAGCACGTGGGCTGATACCGGTTTGGAACTGGCCGGGCTCATACCGGCTCACCGTACAGCGCGATGTAGCACTGACGAATGCCTTGGGTCAGGTATTGGCGAACCCGGGGCACCGACACACCCAGGCGCTCGGCGATTTGCGCATGGCCGAGGCCGTCGAGACGGTTATAGAGAAACGCCGCCCGGGCCTTGCTTGAAAGCTTGCCGAGCAGGCGGTCGATGTTTTTCAGGTCTTCGAGGATCAGTTGCTGTTCTTCCACCGACGGTTGTTCGCCTTCGGGGATCAGCATCAACTCAGTAAGGTAGGCCTGTTCCAGCGCTGCACGGCGGAAATAGTCGAACAGCAAGCCTTTGGCGATCGCCACCAGAAACGCCCGCGGTTCGCGAGGCTCCTTCAGCTCATCACGGCCCAGCAAGCGCACGAAGGTGTCCTGACTCAGGTCTTCGGCCCGTTGCGGACAGGCCACATTGCGTCGCAGCCAGGCCAATAGCCAACCGCGATGGTCGCGATACAACGCACCAACGAGCTCACTTTGGGGGCTTTGGACTGACGACACGCAGCATCACCGATTGGGAAGTGTTAACTAACGAGAATTGTTCGCGATTGTGGCAGAGGCGGGGGAGGTAAGCAATTGGCCACTGGTCAGGTGGTTTTTGATGGGGGGCTTCAGTTGGACCGCGTGATCGTTCTTCGCGGGCAAGCCTCGCTCCTACAGGATGTCGTAGTTCCACAGATCGACACAAAACCTGTAGGAGCGAGGCTGCCCGCGAAGGCGTCAGAACAGGCACCGCAAGGCTAAAAGGACGGCGCCCGCTGCCGCCGTTTCCACTGGCTCAACCGCTGCTGCAAATTCAACGGGCTATGAATCTGCTGCTGCCGCGCCCGGCTGAACAGAATCAACGCCAGCTCCGCCGTGGCTAACGCATCTGCGCTGGCGTTGTGCCGTTCGAAAACCTCCAGCTTGAACCAGTCGATCCACTCATCCAGTCCGGCATCGCGAATGTGCGCCTGAGGACAGAGCAGCGGCGCGATATCCGCCACATCCAGGAACGGATGCTGCAACTTGTAACCCAAATGATCTTTCAGCGAACGCCCCAGCATGTGTTGATCGAACGGCGCATGAAACGCCAGCAGCGGGCTGTCTGCGACGAACTCCATGAATTCGACCAAGGCCTGAGCCGGATCGCTGCCAGCAGCAATCGCGCTAGGCCCCAGTCCATGAATCAACACGGCGGGCCCCACCTTCATATCGGCGCATTGCAGCGTGCGTTCGAACTGCTGGCTGAAATCGATCGCCCCGTCTTCGATCACCACCGCGCCGATGGACAACACCCGGTCCTTGTTCAGGTTCAAGCCAGTGGTTTCCAGGTCGAGCACCACCCAACGCTGCTCGCGCAGGCTGCATTCACTCAGTTCGGCCGCCGAGGGCAAGCGTTGCAGACGTTGCAGACGTTGCTGGAGTTCAGCGGTCAGGCTTGGGCCTGCCGGGCGCAACCATGAAAACAGGCTCATAGCTGATACCGCAGGGCCAGGCTGCTTTGCAGGCGTTGAGCCTGGCGCAGGGATTCACGCAGGATCCGTCGGTCCAGATGATTGAGGCTGTCTGGATCGACCCGGTTGGAGTAGGGCAAGTTCTCCCTCGTCTGTAGCTGATGCTGCTGCATGCGGGTTTGCTGGATGAAGTGATAGGCCTCTTCATACGCGGCGCCGTCCAGCCGTTCAATGACCTCTTTGGCCACCAATTCGCGAAAGCGCTCCAGGGTATTGTTGGACTCGATGCCATGGGCCAGGGCCAGCAATCGAGCGCCATCGACGAAAGGCGTCAGCCCCTGGACCTTCAGATCCAGCGTGGCTTTCTCACCATTCTTGCGTGCCAGCACGAACTCACGGAAACGTCCCACGGGCGGACGGTTGCGCAAGGCGTTCTCGGCCATCATCCGCTGGAACAGCCGGTTGTCGTTGACCTGATCGAGAATGCCCTGACACAGCTGGTCACAGCCTTGCTCGTCGCCCCAGACCACGCGCAGGTCGAAATAAATGCTCGATCCCAGCAAATTCTCCGGCGTCGCCTCACGAATAAACGCCGCAAAACGCCGCGCCCATTCGGCCCGGGACAAACACAGTTCAGGGTTGCCGGCCATGATGTTGCCCTTGCACAGCGTGAAGCCGCAGAGCGCCAGGCTCTGATTGATCTGCTGGGCAATCGGCAGTAATTTGCCGCGAATTTCGGCGGCATGCGCCGCGTCCCGGGCTTCAAACAGAATGCCGTTGTCCTGATCGGTGTGCAGCGTCTGTTCACGGCGGCCTTCACTGCCGAAGCACAACCAGCTGAACGGAACGCCGGGGTCACCTTTCTCGGCGAGTGTCAGTTCGATCACCCGGCACACCGTGTGATCGTTGAGCAAAGTGATGATGTGGGTGATCTGGGTCGAAGAGGCACCGTGCGCCAGCATGCGTTCGACCAGTTGACCGATCTCGCCACGTATCGCCACCAGGTTTTCCAGTTTCTGGGCGCTGCGAATGGTCCGCGCCAGGTGCACCAGGTCGACTCGTTGCAGTGAAAACAGATCGCGCTCGGACACCACGCCACACAAACGGTGGTCTTTCACCAGGCAGACGTGGGCGATGTGGCGCTCGGTCATGGCGATCGCTGCGTCGAAGGCACTGTGATCCGGCGACAGGAAAAACGGCGCTTGGGTCATGTGGCGTTCGATTGCTTCGTTGAAGTCGTCAGTGCCGTCGGCCACCACATGGCGCAGGTCGCGCAGGGTGAAAATGCCCAGCGGGGCTTTGTGCTCGTCGACAATCACGATGCTGCCGACCTGTTGCTCATGCATCAGGGTCACGGCTTCACGCAATGGCGTGGCGGGGCTGCAGGTCACCGGATGGCGCATGGCCAATTCGCCCAGCCGCGTGTTCAGCGAATATTGAGTACCGAGGGTTTCCACAGCTTTTTGCTGGACTTGCTGATTGACCTGATCCAGCAGGCTGCTGACACCGCGTAGGGCAAAGTCGCGAAACGTGGTGGAAAGTGCGAACAACTTGATGAACGCCAGCTTGTTCAGCTGTAGGCAAAAAGTATCTTCTGCCGCCAGGTGTTCGGTGCGGGTCGCACGCTCACCCAGCAGCGCGGCGAGGGGGAAACACTCGCCGGTGGTGATTTCAAAGGTAGTTTCGGTGCCGCCCTTGGCCGTATGCGGGCGTTCGCCCACGACCCGGCCTTGTTTGACGATGTAAAAATGTTCGACCGGCCCATCGGCAGGTTTGATGATGCTCTCGCCAGGGGCGTAGAAACGCATCTGACATTGCTCAACCAGGTACGCCAGGTGCGCGTGTTCCATTTGGTTGAAGGGCGGGAAGCGCTGAAGGAATTGCAAAGTGCCCTGGATGTTCTGCAACACCGCGGTTTTCCCTGCCTGGGTGAAGGCGTCCGCTTTACTCATAACCATGACCGCAGTCTTTTTTTGAATTGTTGTTGTCGGATGACTCAGCCATGGTCGGCCCCTGCGCGCAGGGTGCCCATTGGACGTAAGTCTAGGTCGGGGCGTGCAGGCGTCGGAAGTTAGGAAATGTCTGACGCAACTGTGCGAAAAACCTCCTACATTTGCTATAGGAAAACTTTCCGACGAAGTGCACATTGAAGGCCTGCTTAGCAATGTCTGACGGATGTGCTAGGGAATTGAAATGAAAACGTAGAGAAAGCCATGTCCGACCACGATATTTTGAGTGATGCCGAGCGCGAGGCGCTGAGTGCGATCATGCTCGAACCCGATTTGCCGCCGCAGCGTGTGCTGATCGTCGACGACGATAAAGATGCACGGGAGCTGTTGTCAGAGATTCTTGGTCTGGACGGTATCCGCTGCATGACCGCAGCCAGTGGCGAAACCGCACTCAAGATGTTGAGCGAGAAACCCGCGATCGGCCTGGTGATTACCGATCTGCGCATGGGGCACATCGATGGCTTGGAGCTGATCCGCCAGGTGCGTGAGTCGGTTAGGGCGGCAATGCCGATCATCATTGTTTCCGGCGACGCCGATGTGCAAGACGCGATTGCCGCCATGCATTTAAGCGTGGTCGACTTCCTGCTCAAACCTGTCGATACCGGCAAGCTGGTGGCGCTGGTCAAGCATGAGTTGGGAATGGATGTGCAAGAACCGATTTGAAAAAAAAAGGCCCTGATCTTTCGATCAGGGCCTTTTTTATCCGGCGTCAGCGCTTAGTTACAGGCCATTGGCAGCCTTGAACTCGCGACGACGACGGTGCAAGACTGGCTCGGTGTAGCCGTTCGGCTGCTTCGTGCCTTCAACCACCAGTTCGACTGCCGCCTGGAAGGCGATGTTGCTGTCGAAGTTCGGTGCCAGCGGGCGATACAGCGCGTCGTTGGCGTTCTGGCGGTCAACCACCGGCGCCATGCGCTTGAGGCTTTCCATCACTTGCTCTTCGGTGACGATGCCATGACGCAGCCAGTTGGCGATGTGCTGGCTGGAAATGCGCAGCGTCGCACGGTCTTCCATCAGGCCGACATCGTTGATGTCCGGCACCTTCGAGCAACCCACGCCCTGGTCGATCCAGCGCACCACGTAACCGAGAATGCCCTGGGCGTTGTTGTCCAGTTCGTTCTTGATCTGTTCCGCGGTCCAGTCTGGATTGACGGCCAACGGGATGGTCAGGATGTCATCCACCGAAGCGCGGGCACGTTTGGCCAGCTCGGCCTGACGGGCGAACACGTCGACCTTGTGGTAATGCAGCGCGTGCAGCGCGGCGGCGGTCGGCGATGGAACCCAGGCAGTGTTGGCACCAGCTAGCGGGTGAGCGATTTTCTGTTCGAGCATCGCCGCCATCAGGTCGGGCATCGCCCACATGCCTTTACCGATCTGGGCACGACCTTGCAGGCCGGTGCTCAAACCGATATCGACGTTCCAATTCTCGTAGGCACCGATCCACTTCTCGGCCTTCATGTCGGCCTTGCGCACCATCGGGCCGGCTTCCATGGAGGTGTGGATTTCGTCGCCCGTGCGGTCGAGGAAACCGGTGTTGATGAACACCACGCGCTCGCTGGCGGTCTTGATGCAGGCCTTGAGGTTGACCGTGGTGCGGCGCTCCTCGTCCATGATCCCGACTTTCAGCGTGTTACGCGGCAGGTCGAGCACTTCTTCGATGCGACCGAACAGCTCGTTGGTGAACGCGGCTTCTTCCGGGCCGTGCATTTTCGGTTTGACGATGTAGACCGAACCGGTGCGGCTGTTCTTGCGCGAACTGTTGCCGTTGAGGCTGTGGATCGCCGCGAGGCTGGTGATCAGGCCGTCGAGAATGCCTTCCGGCACTTCGTTGCCGTTTTTGTCGAGAATCGCGTCGATGGTCATCAGGTGACCGACGTTGCGCACGAACAACAGCGAACGACCGTGCAGGCTCAGTTCCTTGCCATCGACACCGGTGTAGGTGCGATCAGCGTTCATGGTGCGGGTAAAAGTCTGACCGCCCTTGGAGACTTCTTCCGACAGATCGCCCTTCATCAGGCCGAGCCAGTTGCGGTAGATCACCACTTTGTCATCGGCATCGACAGCAGCGACGGAGTCTTCGCAGTCCATGATGGTGGTCAGCGCGGCTTCCATCAGGATGTCTTTGATACCGGCAGCGTCGGTCTGGCCGACCGGGGTGCTGGCGTCGACCTGGATTTCGAAGTGCAGGCCGTTGTTTTTCAGCAGGATCGCGGTCGGTGCGGCTGCATCGCCGTGGAAACCGATCAGCTGGGCGTCGTTGCGCAGGCCGGTGTTGCTGCCGCCTTTAAGGGCGACCACCAGTTTGCCGTCCACGATCTTGTAGCCGGTGGAGTCGACGTGAGTGCCGGCCGCCAAGGGCGCGGCTTCGTCGAGGAAGGCGCGGGCGAAGGCAATCACTTTGTCGCCGCGAACCTTGTTGTAGCCTTTGCCTTTTTCCGCGCCGTCGGCCTCGCTGATGGCGTCGGTGCCGTAGAGCGCGTCGTACAGCGAACCCCAGCGGGCGTTCGAGGCATTGAGCGCGAAACGGGCATTCATCACCGGTACCACGAGCTGTGGACCGGCCATGCGGGCGATTTCGTCATCGACGTTTTGCGTCGTTGCCTGGAAATCAGCCGCTTCTGGCAGCAGATAACCGATGTCTTGCAAGAAGGCTTTATAGGCCACAGCGTCGTGTGGTTGACCGGCACGGGATTGGTGCCAGCCATCGATACGAGCCTGGAAATCATCGCGTTTGGCGAGTAGGGCTTTGTTCTTCGGCGCCAGGTCATGAATGACCTTGTCGGCACCGGCCCAGAACTTATCGGCGGTGAGGCCGGTACCGGGAATGGCTTCGTTGTTCACGAAGTCGAACAGGACTTTGGCGACCTGCAGGCCACCGACTTGAACGTGTTCAGTCATTGCTTGCCTCACTCTGCTCAGCTATTTCGCTTTTCAGCTCTTCAAATTAACAATGAAGCCTCTGGCTATTTAAACCACAAACCCCCTCCACCAGTACATGCCATTTCGGGCGGCTGGGATGGAACCGATCAACGGCTTTGAGGCCTTGCTGATAGGGCTTTCAGGGCTGCGAGTGTGCCTGTGGCAGACATCGATCCAACGTTATGTAGTGCGCGCTGCGGCATACTACATGATGAATTGCGCTTGTGAAAATTAGACTAATTACGTCGTTCTGCGACCCCATGACGCATTGCGGTCACGTCGGGGCACGGGATGTTCTCAAAAAACTATTGGATTGTTCCAGTTAAATATAAAAACTTGTACACATAATCTTTAATGCACTGCTATGGCGCTTAGCTTTTGTGGCGAGGGAGCTTGCTCCCGTTCAGCTGCGAGGCAGTCGCAAAATAAGCGAACGCGGTCTTTCTGGATCATTGCAGGAGGGCGCTCCGCGCCCCAGCGGGAGCAAGCTCCCTCGCCAAAGAAAAGCAGTGCCGGGCTGATTCCGGTCCCTTGCCTATACTTCTTTTTCTATAACAAAAGAGGGCTGCGCCATGGACCACCTCGTACTCACTGTTTTCGCTCCGGACAAGCCTGGGCAGGTCGAGCGCATTGCCCAATGCATTGCCGAGCATGGCGGTAACTGGCTGGAGAGCCGCATGTCGCGCATGGCCGGGCAGTTCGCCGGGATTCTTCGGGTGGGCGTGCCGGCCGAGGCCTACGATGAACTGGTCGATGCCCTGAAGGCGTTGTCCGCCCACGGCATTCGTGTGCTGATCGCCGAAAGCGGCATCGAGCAATCCTGCACCTGGAAACCGATTGCCATGGAATTGGTGGGCAATGACCGCCCGGGGATTGTCCGTGACATCACTCGCCTGCTGAGTGAACAAGGTGTGAACCTGGAGCGTCTGGTGACCGAAGTGCGTCCGGCACCGATGAGCAGCGAGCCGTTGTTTCACGCCGAAGCGATTCTGGCAGTGCCGCTGACCTTGTCGCTGGATGTCTTGCAGTCGCGGCTGGAAACCCTGGCCGACGATTTGATGGTGGAATTGGTGCTGCGCAGCGAACCCTGACAGGGTTATCCAAGTTAAACGTGCACCTGCCTGTGGATAACCTGTAGAGACAGCCCGCCAGCCCACGCCGGCCGGGCTTCTTCAAGATCTGATCAAAAAACCATCAGTTTCAACAAGTTGCGCACAAACGGCGGGGATCACGCTGTGGATAACCTTGGGAAGGATCCATGCAGGCCACGAAGGACGTGGCTCGCAGAGGTTTGTGTGTTTTTTGATCAGCTGCGGCGACGCATACTGATCACCGCATCGACGCTGTAAACCGCCAGGCCGGCCCAGATAAAGATAAACGCGACCAGCGTGCTGGACGACAAATGCTCGCCAAACAGCAGCACGGCTTGCAACAGCACCAGCGTCGGCGCCAAGTACTGGAGGAATCCCAGCGTCGTGTAGGGCAGATGCCGTGCGGCGGCGTTGAAACACACCAGGGGCACCAGCGTCACCGGCCCGGCCGCTACCAGCCACCAGGCTTCGGATGTGGTCCAGAACTCGGGTTGAGCACTCATGGCTGTCTGATTGAACAGCAGCCAGGCAATGGCAATCGGCACCAGCATCCAGGTTTCCACCACCAGGCCGGGCAGCGCCTTGACGGGCGCTTGCTTGCGGATCAGGCCGTAAAAGCCAAACGTCAGCGCCAGCACCAGCGACACCCACGGCAGACTGCCGACTTGCCAAACCTGTTGCGCCACACCGACCGCCGCCAGTCCTACCGCGATCCACTGCATCCGCCGCAGCCGCTCGCCGAGGATCAACATCCCCAGCAGCACGTTTACCAGAGGGTTGATGTAGTAACCGAGGCTGGCTTCGAGCATGCGCCCGTTGTTCACCGACCAGACGTAGGTCAGCCAGTTGGCCGCAATCAGTGTGCCGCTCAGGGCCAGGACCGCCAGGCGTTTCGGGTTGTCCCGCAGCTCCTGCCACCAGCCCGGATGTTTCCAGACCATCAGCAACAAGCCGCCGAACAATGCCGACCACAACACGCGGTGGATGATGATTTCTACGGCCGGCACCGAGGCGATGGCTTTGAAGTAGATCGGGAACAGGCCCCAGATAATGTAGGCACTCAGGCCCAGGATATACCCGCGACGCGGGTTGGCAGCTTGCATGCAGAATCCTTGCTTAGGCAGCTAACAAAGAGGGGATTGTAAGGAGATTTGTTTGCGGATGTCCTGCCTGATTAGGTTGGGCATTGTGAACACAATCCCTGTGGGAGCGAGCTTGCTCGCGATGGCGGTGTCTCAGCTTGCATCGATGTTGAATGTGCTGCCGTCATCGCGAGCAAGCTCGCTCCCACAGGGTTTTCGGTGTGTCAGAAGAGTTTCAGGGGTTCTTCATTCAGCGCAGACAGTTGCTCACGCAACGCCAACACCTGATCCCCCCAATACCTTTCACTGCCAAACCACGGAAAGCTGTGCGGGAACGCCGGGTCGTCCCAGCGGCGGGCGAGCCAGGCGCTGTAATGCATCAGGCGCAAGGCGCGCAGCGGTTCGATCAGCGCCAATTCACGTGGGTCGAAGTCGTGGAATTCGTTGTAGCCGTCCATCAATTCCGACAGCTGACCGAGGCATTCCTGACGATCCCCCGCCAGCATCATCCAGATGTCCTGCACCGCCGGGCCCATGCGACAGTCGTCGAGGTCGACGATGTGGAACATCTCGTCGCGGCACATCATGTTGCCGGGGTGGCAATCGCCGTGCATGCGGATGTTCTGGTGCGGCGTGGCCTTGTAGACCTCTTCCACGCGCTTGAGCAGGTCGCGGGCCACGGACTCGTAGGCCGGCAGCAGGCTCTTGGGGACGAAATTGCCTTCGAGCAAGGTGGTCAGCGAATCGTGACCGAAATTCTTCACGCCCAGTGCTTCACGGTGTTCGAACGGCTTGGTCGCACCGACGGCGTGCAGCCTGCCGAGCAGTTGGCCCAGGCGATACAGCTGATCGAGATTGCCCGGCTCCGGCGCACGGCCGCCACGGCGGGGGAACAGAGTGAAACGAAACCCGGCGTGTTCGTGCAGGCTGGCACCGTTGTGAATCATCGGCGCCACCACTGGCACGTCGCACTCGGCGAGTTCGAAGGTGAACTGGTGCTCTTCGAGAATCGCTTCGTTGGTCCAGCGTTGTGGGCGGTAGAACTTGGCGATCAGTGGCTCGGAGTCTTCGATGCCGACCTGATAGACACGGTTCTCGTAGCTGTTGAGCGCCAGGATGCGCGCGTCGCTGAGAAAGCCGATGCTTTCGACGGCATCGAGCACGAGGTCTGGGGTGAGGGTTGCAAACGGGTGGGCCATGCTGACTCCTGCGCGCAGCAGGCTGCCGCGTCCGGCCAAGCATGGTAGCGCAGACGGGGCGTCTTTAGTGTTAAGGCTTGAGTCGTGTGTTGTTTTGGCTGACGCCATCGCGGGCAAGCCCGCTCCCACAGTGATCTCCAGTGTTTGCCAAATAGTGTGCACACTCTGGAACCCTGTGGGAACGGGCTTGCCCGCGAAGAGGCCCGATCAGGCGCCGACGATCCCGCCATCCTCACGGGAAATCGCCATCACCGAAGACCGCGGTTTGCCATTGGGCAGATGCTCTGGGAACGTCGACCCGCCGTTCTCCCCCGGATGCTGGATCCCGACAAACAACGTCTTCTGATCCGGCGAAAAGCTGATCCCCGTGACCTCGCAGCCCACCGGCCCAACCATGAACCGACGAATCTCCCCGGTCACCGGGTCGGCACACAGCATCTGGTTGTTGCCCATGCCGGCAAAATCCCCGGCATTGCTTGAATCGCCATCGGTGAGAATCCACAACCGCCCGGCCTTGTCGAAGCCCAGGCCATCCGGGCTGTTGAACATGTTCTGTGGCGTGATGTTCGACGAACCGCCCTTCGGCGTGCCGGCGTGGACGCCCGGGTTGCCGGCGACCACAAACAGGTCCCAGGCAAAGCTTTTCGAGCCGTGATCGTCGCGGTCAGTGCGCCAGCGCAAAATCTGCCCGTAGACGTTCTTCTCGCGCGGGTTCGGCCCGCCCACAGGTTGGCCGTCCTCGCCACGCTTGGCGTTGTTGGTCAGCGTGCAATAGACCTGACCATCCTTGGGGCTGACGACAATCCATTCCGGGCGGTCCATGCGCGTGGCCTTCACCACGCTGGCCGCGAGGCGTGCGTGAATCAGCACTTCGGCCTGATCGGCAAAACCGCTGCTGGCGTCGATCCCGTTTTTACCGTGGGTCAGTTCGATCCATTCGCCCTTGCCTTTGGGGTGATCAGCGTTGCCGTCGCCCGCATCGAAGCGCGCCACGTACAAGGTGCCGTGGTCCAGCAGGTCGCGGTTGGCCTTGGGGTTTTTGTGGTTGATTTTGTCGCGGCTGACGAACTTGTAGATGAACTCGCCGCGCTCATCGTCGCCCATGTACACCACGGCGTGACCGTCATGGGTTTCAGCCAGCGCAGCGTTTTCATGTTTGAAGCGGCCCAGCGCGGTCCGTTTGACCGGCGTCGATTGCGGATCGAACGGGTCGATTTCCACGACCCAGCCGTGACGGTTGAGCTCGTTCGGATTTTTCGCCAGGTCGAACCGCTCATCGTGTTGATGCCAGTTGATCTCTTTGCTGGCCGCCACTGCGCCGTAGCGCTTCTGCGCGGCATCGAACTTCTGCTCGGCATTGCTGCTGCCGAAGCAATCGGTGAAGTTCTCTTCGCAGGTCAGGTACGTGCCCCACGGCGTCTTGCCGTTGGCGCAGTTCTGGAAGGTGCCAAGGACATTCTTGCCGTGCGGATCGGCGCTGGTTTTCACCAGTGCGTGGCCGGCAGCCGGGCCGCTCAGGCTGATCGGTGCGTTGCCGTGAATGCGCCGGTTGTAGCGCGAGCCCTGGACGAATTGCCACTGGCCGTTCTTGCGTTGCACTTCGATCACCGACACGCCTTCGCAGGCCAGTGCCTTGTGCACCTCTTGCGCCGACTGCGGCATGCCGCCGTGCGGATAGAGATAACGGTAGTTGGTGTATTCGTTGTTGATCGCCATCAGCGCCCGGTCTTTCTCACCCGGAAATTCGAACAGGCTCATGCCGTCGTTGTTGTCACCGAACTGGACTTCCTGCTGCTCGGCGGTGCCGTTACCGCTCGGGTCAAATGCCGGACCGTTCTTTTGCAGTGGCTGGCCCCAACTGATCAGCACCGAAGACTTGTAGCCCGGCGGCAGGGTGATGGCGTCGCTGGTGGCGGCGGGGATGCTGTCAAAACCCAACAGTTTGCTGGAGCCTGCGCTGACACTCGCGGCCAGCACGCTGCGGCTCAGCAGGTTGCCACCGAGGAACATGGCCGCACCGCAGAGGGCGCCGGCGCTGATGAAACCACGGCGACTTAGGCCGACCATTTTCTCGAGGTCGGTGGACTGGTTTTCTTCTAATAGGCTCACATCAGGCTCCCTGCTGGTTTTTGCAGCCACCTTAAAGAGCAATCATGAAGCTTATGTTTCAGAGCGGTGTACCAAGCAATACGTTGGACGGCGCAAACTGCACCCGCACCGGTTTGTCGGTGGCAAGACCCTGGCTTTTCAGGTGCTGCGGCTCGGCCAGCGCGCAGAGAGTCTGGCCGTTGGGCAGGCCAATGCGCACTTCGCTGGGGCCGTCTTGGGCGTCGAGTATTTGTTCGATGGTGCCATTCAGGACGTTGTTGCCCGGTGTTGCTTGTTGATCGATGCCCAGCAACTCCAGCCAACCGGCCTTGATCAGGGCCACGACTTCGGTGCCGGTCCCCAGCTCCAGGCGCAGGGTGCTGTCGTGCGTGATCTGCGCATCGAGGGTTAAGCCTTCGACCAGTTCGAGGCCAATCCGGTCGTTGTGCCCCTGGTTATCGATCGCGACGACCTTGCCGTGCAATTGATTGCGCGCGCTGGTTCTGAGCATCAGCCGACCGAGCAGGTCCAGGTCGCTGGCATCTTCGGCAGCTTCCAGTATCTGGGCCTGCAAGGCTTGCAGCTTTTGATAGAGGCGCAGCACTCGCTGGCCTTCGCTTGACAGCTTGGCGCCACCACCGCCCTTGCCGCCGACGCTGCGTTCCACCAGCGGTTTCTGCGCGAGGTTGTTCAGCTCATCGATAGCGTCCCACGCCGCCTTGTAACTCAGCCCCGCACTTTTCGCGGCTCGGGTGATCGAGCCCTGTTCGGCGATGTGCTGCAGCAACGCGATGCGCTGCGGGCGACGGACAATGTGCTGGGACAACAAGGTGGGCAAGGACATGGCGAGGCGCTTTGGGCTGTGGCGATGGGGAGGACGTTGGCGGCTGGAAGCCTGGGAGTCAAGTCAGCCCATTTTCCCTGTGGGAGCGAGCTTGCTCGCGATGAGGCCATCACAGTCACCATTGATATGTGTGATACACCGCCATCGCGAGCAGGCTCGCTCCCACAGGTTTTGTGCATGGCTTTACGTCAGTTTGCGTCACCGGGTTTGGGTGTGCGGGCCAGGCAATAAACATCGACCCGTGCCGCGCCCGCATCCATCAACAGGCGAGCCAGGGCCTGAGCCGTGGCACCGGTGGTCAGCACGTCGTCCACTATCGCCAGATGCCGACCCTTGATGGACGCATCAGGCCCCAGGGCAAAGGCATTGCGCAGGTTCTTTTTGCGCGCATCGGCATTCAGGTCCTGTTGCGCGCTGGTGTCCTGAATCCTCAGCAGCAGTTTTTCATCGCAAGGGATGTCGAGGCTGCTACTGAGCCAGCGGGCGAGCATCGCGGCCTGGTTGAAACCCCGTTGACGCAGGCGTTTTGCAGCCAGCGGAACAGGGACCAGAGCGTCGGGCCGATCAAGGTCCTCATCGAAGCGATGTTGCAGGAACTGCGCGAGAAGTTCGCCGAGAAGGCGGCCAAACGGCCACTTGGCGCTGTGCTTGAAGCGCGTGATCAATGTGTCCACCGGAAAGCTGTACGTCCAGGGCGCGGCGACCCGCTCGAAAGCCGGCGCCAGCTTTAAACAGGGGCTGCACGTCAGGCCCGACGCAGGCAAGGGCAGGGCGCAGGTCTGACAGTGATCGCCCAGCCAGGGCAGGTCGGTTTCACAGGCCATGCAGATGGGCCTGACGTCTTCGGTGGCTTCGCTGCAGAGCAAGCAGTGTTGGTTATTGTTTAACCAGATGTAAACCGGTCCTACGTATCGTGGTTGACAGCGCATCACTCTTCCTTAAATATGCCGAACATCCGTGTCGCGTCTGTGGGTATTCCCTTCCCCAGTCGCTTGCCAAGCATAAACAAGGAAACGCCCATGAGCGCCAGCACCTCTGCCACCCTGCGTCATGACTGGTCTTTGGCCGAAGTCAAAGCACTCTTCGTTCAGCCATTCAACGACCTGTTGTTCCAGGCGCAAACGGTGCACCGCGCGCATTTCGACGCCAACCGCGTCCAGGTTTCCACCCTGCTGTCGATCAAGACCGGCGCCTGCCCGGAAGATTGCAAATATTGTCCGCAGTCCGGTCACTACAACACCGGGCTGGAAAAAGAAAAACTGATGGAAGTGCAGAAGGTCCTCGAAGAGGCCGCTCGCGCCAAGGCCATCGGTTCGACCCGCTTCTGCATGGGCGCGGCGTGGAAACACCCGTCGGCTAAAGACATGCCTTACGTGCTGGAAATGGTCAAAGGCGTGAAAGCCATGGGCCTGGAAACCTGCATGACCCTCGGTCGTCTCAACCAGGACCAGACCGTTGCGCTGGCCGACGCTGGCCTCGACTACTACAACCACAACCTCGATACCTCGCCGGAGTTCTACGGCAGCATCATCACCACCCGCACCTACAGCGAGCGCCTGCAAACTCTGGCGTATGTGCGTGAATCGGGGATGAAGATCTGCTCCGGTGGCATCCTCGGCATGGGCGAGTCCCTCGATGACCGCGCCAATTTGTTGATCCAGCTGGCCAACCTGCCGGAGCATCCGGAATCCGTGCCAATAAACATGCTGGTGAAAGTTGCCGGCACGCCGCTGGAAAATGCCGAAGACATCGACCCGTTCGATTTCATCCGCATGCTCGCCGTCGCGCGCATCCTGATGCCGCAATCCCACGTGCGCCTGTCCGCTGGCCGCGAAGCGATGAACGAGCAGATGCAGGCCCTGGCGTTCTTCGCCGGTGCCAACTCGATTTTCTACGGCGAAAAACTGCTGACCACCGCCAACCCGCAGGCCGACAAGGACATGCAACTGTTCTCGCGCCTGGGGATCCTGCCGGAAGCGCGCGAAGAACACGCGGACGAAGTGCATCAGGCGGCCATTGAACAGGCACTGGTTGAGCAGAAGAGCAGCGAGCAGTTTTACAACGCGGCTGTCTGACCCGCCACAAATCCAATGTGGGAGCGGGCTTGCTCGCGAATGCGGAGTTTCAGTCACCATCCATGTTGGATGTGACGGCCCCTTCGCGAGCAAGCCCGCTCCCACACTGGGATTGGGTGCATACCCATATTGATCTTCGAGGCCTGCATGTCTTTCGATCTCGCCGCACGCCTTGCTGCCCGTCGTGCCGAAAACCTTTACCGCCAGCGCCCCCTGCTCGAAAGCCCTCAAGGCCCGGAAGTGGTGGTCGACGGTCAGCCGTTGCTGGCGTTCTGCAACAACGACTACCTGGGCCTGGCCAATCACCCACAAGTGATCGAAGCCTGGCGCGCCGGCGCTGCTCGTTGGGGCGTCGGTGGCGGGGCGTCGCATTTGGTCATTGGGCACAGCACGCCACATCATGAGCTGGAAGAAGCCTTGGCCGCTTTGACGGGTCGCCCGCGTGCGCTGCTGTTCACCACCGGTTATATGGCCAACCTCGGCGCGGTCACCGCGTTGATCGGGCAGGGCGATACGGTGCTGGAAGACCGCCTCAATCACGCTTCGTTGCTGGATGCCGGTTTGTTGTCCGGCGCACGTTTCAATCGCTATCTGCACAACGACGCGGCCAGTCTGGCCAAGCGGCTGGAGAAGGCCACCGGCAATACGCTGGTGGTCACCGACGGCGTGTTCAGCATGGACGGTGATATCGCCGACTTACCGGCGCTGGCCCGGGAAGCCAAGGCCAAAGGCGCGTGGCTGATGGTCGATGACGCCCATGGCTTCGGTCCGCTGGGCGCGAATGGCGGCGGGATCGTCGAGCATTTCGGTCTGAGCCAGGAAGACGTGCCGGTATTGGTCGGCACCCTTGGCAAGGCGTTCGGAACGGCAGGTGCCTTTGTGGCCGGGAGCGAAGAGCTGATCGAAAGCCTGATCCAGTTTGCCCGTCCCTACATCTACACCACCAGCCAACCGCCGGCCCTGGCCTGCGCGACGTTGAAGAGCCTCGAACTGCTGCGCACTGAACATTGGCGACGCGAGCATCTGAAAACGCTGATCCGCCAGTTCCGCCAGGGTGCCGAACAGATTGGCCTGGAGTTGATGGACAGTTTCACGCCGATCCAGCCGATCATGATCGGCGATGCCGGGCGTGCGGTTCGACTGTCGCAGATGCTGCGCGAGCGCGGGCTGATGGTCACGGCGATTCGTCCGCCCACCGTGCCCGCCGGCAGCGCCCGTCTGCGCGTGACCCTGACCGCCGCCCACAGCGAGGCGCAGGTGCAGCTATTGTTGAATGGACTGGCCGATTGTTTCCAACAACTTGGACCGGAGCCAAACCATGCGTGATCGACTGATTCTGCTGCCCGGTTGGGGCCTCGGAATTTCACCGCTGGAGCCTTTGGCGGCCGCCTTGCAGGGGCTGGATGAGCATCTGCGGGTCGAAATCGAGCCGTTGCCGGAACTGGAATCGAGCGAGCTCGAAGAATGGCTCGATGAGCTGGATTCGACGATCCCGCAGGACGTCTGGCTCGGTGGCTGGTCCCTCGGCGGCATGCTTGCGTCTGAACTGGCGGCGCGTCGTGGTGATCGTTGCTGCGGCTTGCTGACCCTGGCGAGCAACCCTTCTTTTGTCGCCCATGAGCAATGGCCGAGCGCGATGCACGGCGAAACCTTCGACGCGTTTCTCGCCGGTTGCAAGGCTGATCCGCGGATGACGTTGAAGCGTTTTTCACTCCTTTGCGCTCAAGGCTCGGAAGATCCTCGCGGGCTTTCGCGGTTGTTGCTCGGTGGGGCGCCGCATACCTCTGAAGCGGTGCTGATGAGCGGATTGGAAGTGCTCGCACAACTGGATACCCGCCAGGCGTTGCAGGCATTCCGCGGTCCGCAACTGCATTTGTTCGCCGGCCTCGACGGGCTGGTCCCGGCCGAAGCGGCCGGAGAACTTCTGGCCTTGCTGCCGGACGTCGAAATCGGTCTGATTGAACAGGCCAGCCATGCGTTTCTTCTGGAAGACCCCCACGGTGTGGCGGGGGCGATCCAGGCCTTTTTACACGAGTCCGGTGATGACTGATTTATCCCTTCCCAATCTGCCCGGCGGCTTGCCCGACAAGCGTCAGGTGGCGGCCTCCTTTTCCCGCGCGGCGGCGAGTTACGACAGCGTGGCCGAATTGCAGCGCGATGTCGGTAGCCAGTTGTTGAGTCGTTTACCGGGTGAATGTGTGCCGGGTGTCTGGCTGGATCTGGGTTGCGGCACCGGGCATTTCAGCCGGGCATTGGGCGAGCGATTTCCTGCAGGTCACGGACTGGCAATGGACATCGCCGAAGGCATGCTCAACCACGCCAGGCCTTTGGGTGGCGCCAGCCATTTCATCGCCGGGGATGCAGAGCGTTTGCCGTTGCAGGATTCGACCTGTGATCTGATCTTCTCCAGCCTGGCGGTGCAGTGGTGCGCGGATTTCGAGTCGGTGCTCAGTGAGGCGTATCGGGCCCTGAAACCGGGCGGGATTTTCGCGTTTGCTAGTCTTTGCGTAGGGACGTTGTTTGAGTTGCGTGACAGCTGGCGTCAAGTGGATGGCATGGTGCACGTCAATCGCTTCCGCGAGTTGGGCGTTTATCAACATTTGTGCGCGTCCAGTGGCTTGAAGGTGGTCAGCCTGCAAACCCGTGCGCATGTGTTGCATTACCCGGACGTGCGCAGCCTGACGCATGAACTCAAGGCGTTGGGCGCACACAATTTGAACCCCGGTCGGCCGGGCGGTTTGACCGGTCGGGCGCGGATCCTCGGCTTGGTCGAGGCGTATGAGCAGTTTCGTCAGGCCGAAGGATTGCCGGCGACTTATCAAGTGGTCTACGCCGTGTTGGAGAAACCCATATGAGCGCTGCTTATTTCATCACCGGCACGGACACTGATGTCGGCAAGACCACCATTGCTGCCGGCTTGTTGCATGCCGCACGGTCGGCGGGCATGAGTACGGCGGCGGGCAAGCCGGTCGCTTCCGGCTGTGATGTGACGCCCAAGGGGTTGCGTAATTCCGATGCGCTGGCGTTGCTGGCTGAGTGCTCACTGCCGCTGACTTATGCACAGGTCAACCCGGTGGCGTTCGAGCCGCCGATCGCTCCGCACCTGGCCGCGCGGGAAGCAGGTGTGGCGCTGACGGTGCAATCGCTGTTGACGCCGATGCTCGACATTCTCGACATGCTGGCGGATTTCACCTTGATCGAAGGCGCCGGCGGCTGGCGCGTGCCGTTGGCGGATCAGGACAATCTGTCGGACCTGGCAATGGCGCTGGGCCTGCCGGTGATCCTTGTGGTTGGGGTGCGCTTGGGCTGTATCAATCATGCGCTGCTGACGGCCGAGGCGATTGCCCAGGACGGTTTACAGCTGGCGGGTTGGGTGGCCAATATCATCGATCCGAAAACCTCGCGCCTGGAAGAGAACCTAGCGACTCTCGCCGAGCGGATTCCTGCGCCTTGTCTTGGACGAGTGCCGAAACTCAAATCGGTGACAGCAGAAGCGGTGGCGGAACATTTGCAGCTGGATTTGCTGGATTGAGGTTTTGCCTATGACAAGTCACTGTGCCATTAGTGTTTTTGTCGGGCCTTTTGCCATCATGTCTGGTTCAATGGCCGCAGTTAATCCTTTGTAGGACGAGTTCCCTATGGAAATCTCAGGAAACACCGCTTTTTATGCCGGTCTGAGCACTATTCAGACAGGACAGAACCGTGTCGATCAGGCATCCGGCCAGATCGCCAGCAGCACCATCGAGCGTGCGGTGACCAGCCAGTCTTCCGACGTTCAGGTAGACCGCCTGCGTTCGGTTGACCGCAGCCAGCAATCGGACCTGGCCAGCAATATGGTCGAGATGGCCCAGGGCAAGTTTCAGGTTGAGGCGGGCGCCAAAGTCGCCAAGGCTTCCGATGAAATGCTTGGCACGTTGATCGATACCTTCGCTTGATCCCTCGCTGAACCCGTCCTGCCAACGCCGCGACTATTCGCGGCGTTTTTGTGCGTAAGTCCTTCACCCTCAACTAATCTTTCCTGCAGGGCCTGTTGCGTTGTCAACGGCGGCCGCGTGGCTGCGTGTCCGGCAATTGGCGGCGTGATGACGAACGGCAAAAGATCGGCGCTTGACAAGATTTGGGCGTAAACGTATGTTTCAAACAACTGTTTGACCGTCACAACAAATCAACACGGTCGTTCATTCCCGGTTACATCAGCAGAGGTTTATCGCTATGCCTGACTACAAGGCCCCCTTGCGTGATATTCGCTTCGTTCGTGACGAACTGCTCGGCTACGAAGCGCACTATCAGAGCCTTCCGGCTTGCGCAGACGCAACTCCAGATATGGTTAGCGCCATTCTCGAAGAAGGCGCCAAGTTTTGTGAGCAGGTGCTGGCTCCGCTGAACCGCGTGGGTGACACCGAAGGCTGCACCTGGAGCGAGTCCGGCGTTAAAACCCCGACTGGCTTCAAAGAAGCCTACAAGCAATTCGTTGAAGGCGGCTGGCCAAGCCTGGCCCACGACGTAGAACACGGCGGCCAGGGCCTGCCGGAGTCTCTGGGTCTGGCGGTCAGCGAAATGGTTGGCGAAGCCAACTGGTCGTGGGGCATGTACCCAGGCCTGTCGCACGGCGCGATGAACACCATCTCCGAGCACGGCACGCCTGAGCAGCAAGAGGCTTACCTGACCAAACTGGTGTCCGGCGAATGGACCGGCACCATGTGCCTGACCGAACCGCACTGCGGCACCGATCTGGGCATGTTGCGCACCAAGGCCGAACCTCAGGCCGACGGTTCCTACAAAGTCTCCGGCACCAAGATCTTTATATCGGCCGGTGAACACGACATGGCCGACAACATCGTCCACATCGTGCTGGCTCGCCTGCCGGATGCGCCGGCTGGCACCAAAGGCATTTCGCTGTTCATCGTGCCGAAGTTCATGCCGAACGCAGACGGTTCGATCGGCGCACGCAACGCCGTGAGCTGTGGTTCCCTGGAACACAAAATGGGCATTCACGGCAACGCCACCTGCGTGATGAACTTCGACGCGGCCACCGGTTACCTGATCGGCCCGGCGAATAAAGGCCTGAACTGCATGTTCACCTTTATGAACACCGCTCGCCTGGGCACCGCGCTGCAAGGTCTGGCCCACGCCGAGATCGGCTTCCAGGGTGGCCTGAAATACGCTCGCGATCGTCTGCAAATGCGCTCGCTGACTGGCCCGAAAGCGCCGGAAAAAGCCGCTGACCCGATCATCGTTCACCCTGACGTCCGTCGCATGCTGTTGACCATGAAAGCGTTCGCCGAAGGCAACCGCGCGATGGTTTACTTCACCGCCAAGCAAGTCGACATCGTCAAATACGGTGTAGACGAAGAAGAGAAGAAGAAAGCCGACGCACTGCTGGCCTTCATGACTCCAATCGCCAAAGCCTTCATGACTGAAGTCGGCTTCGAATCCGCCAACCACGGCGTGCAAATCTACGGCGGCCACGGCTTCATCGCCGAGTGGGGCATGGAGCAGAACGTTCGCGACAGCCGCATTTCGATGCTGTACGAAGGCACCACCGGTATCCAGGCACTCGACCTGCTGGGCCGTAAAGTGCTGATGACTCAAGGCGAGGCCCTGAAAGGCTTCACCAAGATCGTCCACAAGTTCTGCCAGACCAACGAAGGCAACGAGGCGGTCAAAGAGTTCGTCGAGCCATTGGCTGCGCTGAACAAAGAATGGGGCGAGCTGACCATGAAGGTCGGTATGGCCGCCATGAAGGATCGCGAAGAAGT
Organism: Pseudomonas sp. UMAB-40; assembly: GCF_900095275.1. Classification (NCBI taxonomy): domain Bacteria; kingdom Pseudomonadati; phylum Pseudomonadota; class Gammaproteobacteria; order Pseudomonadales; family Pseudomonadaceae; genus Pseudomonas; species Pseudomonas sp. UMAB-40. The sequence goes on along the minus strand of NZ_LT607570.1, from coordinate 85,630 downwards.
CGGCGCGGCGTCGGTGGACTACCTGATGTACTCCGGTTACGCCTGCCTTGCCTACTTCTGGGCTGACATGGCGCGTCTGGCTGCCGAGAAACTGGCTGCCGGTACCTCCGAAGAGGCGTTCTACACCGCCAAGCTGCAGACTGCGCGCTTCTACTTCCAGCGCATCCTGCCGCGTACCCGCACTCACGTTGCAACCATGCTGTCGGGTGCCAACAACTTGATGGACATGAAAGAAGAGAACTTCGCGCTGGGCTACTAAGCCTTAACGCTGTTCTTCATAAAGCCGCTACGCCTTCGGGGGTAGCGGCTTTTTTGTTTGAAAAATAGTAAAACCAGCCGCCCACGACTAATTAAGAACACCGAAGACGGTGAACTATTTGTTGGATATTTGTTTAGAAGTGATCTCTAGATAAACCGGGTAGTTACTTGTGTTGCAATTCCGCTGCCAATTCGCAAACTTTGCCGTGAGTACCTGATTCGTGGGGCCATATCCCTTGTTTCGCTGGGGCGGATGCCCAAAGGTGGGGGAGTTTCACCAAAGTTGAGGGGGGTAATACGGGGGGAAATTTATTTGTAGTTTTACTGTTGAAATTATTTGTTACGACTACAGTTCAATTAAAGCGCCTGCCACGGTGCCTCCTATTGGCGTTTCACTTATACGTCGACAAAGAGACAACTTTGTCCGTTGAGCTGCGCCTCATGCCCGGCAACTCCACTATTAGAACGGGAGTGTCATCATGGTGAACTTGAGTCTCTTTCGAGCTATCCGACTGGCCTGCGCACTCGCGCTCGGCCTGATAACAATCTGTCTGCCTTTCAAGAATACCTTCGCCGCTGACGTGCCAGAAGTTGATCTTCCCGTGCCGGAAGTACCGTCCTTGCAGTCACTGCGCGGCATGACACCACCCGACCCCTCAGGCACCGAAGGCGGACGCAAAGTCGATCTGATGACCGACTACGTACTCAATCGCAGCGCCGCCATTCTGTTGGGCAAAGCGCTTTTCTGGGACATGGAGATCGGCAGTGATGGCTCCACGGCATGCGCGTCGTGCCACTTTCATGCCGGCGTCGATCACCGGATCACTAACCAGATCAACCCGGGCCAGGCGAATACCAGCGCCAACGTTGCGTCGATTTTCAACAAGCCGTTTGTTGCGTCCGACATTCCTGGCGACGTGGCTTCCTACGCGACGTTATCCGCTGGCAAGGGCGGCCCGAACTACACGCTCAAGAAAACTGATTTCCCGACCCACGTGCTGGCCGATCCACTGGATCGCAACTCGCCGATCCTCTACTCGACCGACGATGTGGTTGGCTCACAAGGCGTGTTTGACGCCAACTTCGTCAAGCCGCGGCAACCGCGTTTCGACAAATGCACGCAACAGCCGGATGGTATCTTCCAGGTCGGCGGCATCAATGTTCGTCGCAGTACCGGGCGCAACGCACCGACGGTAATCAATGCCGTTTTCAACGTGCGAAATTTCTGGGATGGTCGGGCGAATAATGTCTTCAATGGCTTCTCGCCGTTCGGCAATCGTGACCCCGATGCCGGGATTTTCGTCACCAGCGATCGCAGTGGGGTTGCGGCGAAAGTGCGGCTGGCGCTCAACGATGCTTCTGCCGCGTCGCAGGCCGTGGGCCCGCCTGGCAGTCCGGTTGAAATGTCCTGCGGCGGGCGCACCTTCGCGGACATCGGCCGGCGCATGCTCGATACGCTGATGCTCAAGCAACAGCGGATTTCATCAACCGACTCGGTGCTGGCCCCCGTTTCCGGTGCGCGCCGTCCGACCTACCGTGAACTGATCAAGGCTGCTTTCCAGCCGCGGCTGTGGAATGCCACGCAGCAGGTTTCGCTGGGCGGTGCGCCGTATACGCAGATGGAAGCCAACTTCCCGCTGTTCTTCGGCCTGGCGATTCAGATGTACGAAGCGACGTTGGTTTCGGATCAGGCGCCGCTGGACGCTTACCTGCAAGGTAATCAACAGGCAATGAATGCCCAGCAAGTCGAGGGGATGAAGCTGTTCCTGGGCAAGGGCAAGTGCGTCAATTGCCACGGCGGTGCTGAACTCACCAACGCCGCCAGCCGTTTGCTGTTCCATCCCCGTGAGCGCGTCGAACGCATGGTGATGGCCGATAACCTGACTGCGCTGTACGACAACGGCTTCTACAACACAGGGGTACGCCCGACTTCAGAAGACTTGGCGCTCGGCGGGACGGATGCCTGGGGCAATCCGCTGTCATTCACCCGTGAATACAACACCCAACTGCAGGGCGGCAATGTGCCCGATCCCCTGGACGTCGATGTGTGCACATTTGAAGCGTTATTGAACGCGGGATTACCCTGCGACTCGACGCTCAAACCCAACGTGGGTTTCCACGACGCCATCGACGGTGCCTTCAAGACCCCGACGTTGCGCAATATCGCGCTGACCGGACCTTATTTCCACAACGGCAGCCGGTCGACGCTCAAACAGGTCATGGAGTTCTACAACCGGGGCGGCGACCGGCGCGGCTCTGAGGCGAACAACACCAGTGGATTCGATCATTCGAGTGTGAACCAGCACAACACCTCTAACCTCGATCCGGACATGACCGCGTTGAACCTGACGCCCGATGAAGTGGATGCGTTGGTCAAATTCATGGAGGTCGGATTGACCGATCCGCGAGTCGCCTGGGAACAGGCGCCATTTGATCACCCTTCGCTGGTCATACCGCAAGGCCATATAGGTGACGAAAACGCCGTAACGCTAAAACCCGTCAGCCCGAAAATAACCACCTGGCAAGCGGCGGACGCGTTGATAACGCTCAAGCCCGTCGGTGCTGAAGGTCGCAGAGTCGAAGAGGGGCCGTTGCTGCCGTTTTACAACGACCTCTGATGGCATAACCGTCACTGGCCACCCGGCCTGCGGCCAGTGACGCTGCCTCTAAAAAAACCTGACAAATCGCTCAGTAAGTCGGCTTTTCTGCCGTTACAGTAGGTGGGCACAATGCCATCTATTGTCATGACGGTCGGAGCTTTACCCTTGCCGCGTTCTTCCGCTGTACGTTTCAGCCATTTCCTACCGTCATTACTGCTTTTACTTGCGGGGCTTGCGGCCGCCTACATCAAGGACCTCAACGTCTTTTTCACTTCGCTGTTCAACGTGCTGCCGACCTTGGTGCTGTTGCTCGGCGGTGCGTACTGCGCGGTTTACCGACGGCAGCGCGAACTGTTTCTGATGGTGACGGTGTACATCGCCTACTTTCTGCTCGACACCCAGACCGATTATTACCGCGACAACGGCAAGGTCCGTGAAGACGCAGCAGTGGTGTTCCACCTGTGTTGCCTGTTACTGCCGCTGTTGTTCGGCGTGTTCGCCGCCTGGCAGGAACGCACTCATTTATTTCAGGACATGGTGGCGCGCTTCGCGGTATTGCTGGCCGTCGGCAGTGTCGCGTTGGGGCTGGAGCAAAGTTATCCCCAGGCCTTATTGATGTGGCTGTCGGAAATCCGCTGGCCAGCGCTGCATGGCGCCTGGATGAGCCTGATCCAGCTGTCCTATCCCGTGTTCATCGCCTCGTTCCTGCTGCTGAGTTGGCAATACTGGCGTAACCCGAGACCCTTGCACGCCGCACAACTCGTCGGTTTGCTCGGGTTGTTCTGGGCGTTGCCGAAAACCTTCATCCTGCCGTTCACCCTGAACATCATGTGCAGTCAGGTGATGCTAATGATTGCCGCTGCGGTCGCCCACGAAGCCTATCAAATGGCCTTCCGCGACGAGCTCACCGGTTTGCCGGGTCGTCGCGCCTTGAACGAGCGGATGCAACGCCTGGGGCGCAATTACGTGCTGGCCATGAGCGACGTCGATCACTTCAAGAAATTCAACGACACCCACGGTCACGATGTCGGCGACCAGGTCTTGCGACTGGTCGCCAGCAAGCTGTCGAAAATCGGCGGAGGCGGTAGGGCGTATCGCTACGGCGGTGAGGAATTTGCCCTGGTATTCGCGGGCAAGACACTGGAAGAGTGCATGCCGCACCTGGAAGTCATCCGCGAGTCCATCGCCACGTACAACATTCAACTGCGCAACCAAGACGCCCGCCCGCAGGACGACCAGCAAGGTCGTCAGCGTCGCGCAGGGCCGGGCGCTACAAGCGTGTCGGTGACTGTGAGCATCGGCGTTGCTGAGCGCGTGGAGCAGCGTACCCCCGAAAAAGTGCTCAAGTCCGCTGACGAAGCGCTCTACAGCGCCAAGGGCGCCGGGCGAAATTGTGTGGTGGCCTTCGGTCAGACTCGCCGTGGCGCGGTGCGCATGGACGCCGCTGCGGGTTGAGTGATGATGGCGCATTCAGCGTCTGGACTGTGATTGTGAGGCAGGGTGGGCAGCAGTAGGTTTGAACGATCTGCTGACGGAGAAACGACCATGCCCGAATACAAAGCTCCCCTGCGCGACATGCGCTTTCTGATCGACCACGTCTTCGACTTCCACGCTAATTACGCCGCGCTGGGCGCCACCGACGCGAGCCCGGACATGGTCAATGCGATCCTCGAAGAAGGGGCGAAGTTCTGCGAGAACGTTCTCGCACCGTTGAATCGCTCCGGCGACGAAGAAGGCTGCCATTTCGACAACGGCGTGGTGACAACGCCTACAGGCTTCAAGCAGGCTTTCGCACAGTACGTGGAAGGTGGCTGGCACGGTCTGGCAGCTGATCCGGCGTATGGCGGCCAGGGTTTGCCGAGTTCACTGGGCCTGGTCATCAGTGAAATGGTCGGATCGAGCAATACCTCGTGGGGCATGTACCCCGGCCTGACCCACGGCGCAATGTCGGCCATCCACGCCCACGGCACCGACGATCAGAAGAACACCTACCTGAGCAAACTGACGGCTGGTCAATGGACCGGCACCATGTGCCTGACCGAGGCGCATTGCGGCACTGACCTGGGCATCATCAAAACCCGCGCCGTCCCTTCAGCCGACGGCAGCTACGCGATTTCCGGCAGCAAGATCTTCATCTCGGCCGGCGAACACGACATGAGCGACAACATCATTCATCTGGTGTTGGCGAAACTGCCGGATGCTCCGGCAGGCACCAAGGGTATTTCCCTGTTCATCGTTCCCAAATTCCTACCCGATGCCGAAGGTGAAGCCGGCAAGCGCAACGGCGTTTCCTGCGGCTCGATCGAACACAAAATGGGCATCAAGGCCTCGGCTACCTGCGTGCTGAACTTCGACGAGGCCAAGGGCTTCTTGATCGGCGAGCCGAACAAGGGCTTGAACTGCATGTTCACCATGATGAACCACGCGCGGCTCGGCACCGGCATGCAGGGGTTGTGTCTGGGGGAGGCGAGTTTCCAGGGCGCCATCAAGTACGCCAACGATCGCCTGCAGATGCGCGCGCTGACCGGCCCGAAAGCGCCTGAAAAAGCCGCTGACCCGATCATCGTTCATCCTGATGTGCGCCGGATGCTACTGACCATGAAAGCCTTCAACGAAGGCAACCGCGCGCTGACCTATTTCACCGCGCAGCTGCTGGACGTGGCGCACCTGAGCCCCGATGAAACGGCGCGTCAGGACGCCGAAGACCTGTTGGCCTTCCTGACGCCGATCTGCAAAGCCTTCATGACCGACACCGGTCTGGAGGTCACCAACCACGGCATGCAGGTGTTTGGCGGTCACGGCTTTATCCGTGAATGGGGCATGGAACAGTTGGTTCGCGACTGCCGGATTGCGCCGATCTACGAAGGCACCAATGGCATTCAGGCGCTGGATTTGCTCGGGCGCAAAGTGCTCGGCAGCCAAGGCAAATTGCTGCGCGGCTTCACCAGGATCGTCCATAAGTTCTGCGCGGCGAATGCCGAGCATCCACAACTGGCCAGCTATGTGGCGCAACTCAATGAGTTGAATCAGCAGTGGGGCGAGTTGACCGCCAAGGTCGGCATGGCTGCGATGAAGAATCCGGATGAAGTCGGTGCGGCGTCCGTGGATTACTTGATGTACAGCGGTTACATCATCCTCGGCTATCTGTGGCTGCACATGGCGCTGGTGGCTCAGGCGCAACTCGACGCGGGCAGCGGCGATGCCGATTATTGCCAGGGGAAACTGGCAACCAGCGAGTTTTACTTCAAGCGTTTGCTGCCACGCACTGCCGCTCATCGCGCGGCGATAGAGGCTGGAAGTGATTGCCTGATGAAGCTGCCGGCGGAGTTGTTTGCGCTCTGACGATTGTTAAAAGCTTCGCGGGCAAGCCTCGCTCCTACAGGTCGGTGTCGTTCACGGGGTATGCGTGACCCCAACTGTAGGAGCGAGGCTTGCCGCGAATACGTTCTGGCAGGCGAGAGCTGCTCAGCTGAAATACTGATGACTAAAAATTACAAAACGGTCACGGCCTGACCCTATGTGTCGCAAAAGTTGTTGGGTTACACTCGGACCCAACGAAAACATCATTCCCACGAATCACCTGTTTAGATCTTGCGAGGTTTGCCATGGCTGACTACAAAGCGCCCCTGCGCGATATGCGCTTCGTCCTCAATGAAGTCTTCGAGGTCGCCAAACTCTGGGCGGAGCTGCCTGCGCTGGCCGAGACCGTTGATGCTGAAACCGTCGAAGCCATCCTCGAAGAAGCCGGCAAGGTCACCAGCAAAAGCATCGCGCCCCTGAGCCGTGCAGCTGACGAAGAAGGTTGCCATTGGGCGGACGGAGCCGTCACCACGCCGGCCGGTTTCCCACAGGCTTATCAGACTTATGCCGAAGGCGGCTGGGTCGGTGTCGGTGGCGATCCGACCTACGGCGGCATGGGCATGCCCAAGGCCGTGTCGGCGCAAGTCGAAGAAATGGTCAACTCCGCCAGCCTGTCGTTCGGTCTGTACCCGATGCTGACCGCCGGTGCCTGCCTGTCGATCAACGCCCACGCCAGTGAAGAACTGAAAGCCGCGTACCTGCCGAACATGTACGCCGGCGTCTGGGCCGGTTCCATGTGCCTGACCGAACCGCACGCCGGTACGGACCTGGGGATCATCCGCACCAAGGCCGAACCTCAGGCTGACGGGTCCTACAAAGTCAGCGGCACCAAGATCTTCATCACCGGCGGCGAACACGACCTGACCGAGAACATCATTCACCTGGTGCTGGCCAAACTGCCGGACGCACCGGCGGGGCCGAAGGGCATTTCGTTGTTCCTGGTACCAAAATTCATGGTGAATGCCGATGGCAGCCTGGGCGCGCGTAACCCTTTGAGCTGCGGTTCGATTGAACACAAGATGGGCATCCAGGCCTCCGCGACGTGCGTGATGAACTTCGACGAAGCCGTGGGTTACCTGGTCGGCGAGCCGAACAAAGGTCTGGCGGCGATGTTCACCATGATGAACTACGAGCGTCTGGGCGTCGGTATCCAGGGCCTGGCCACCGGCGAGCGCTCGTACCAGAACGCCGTCGAATACGCCCGCGACCGTCTGCAAAGCCGTTCGCCGACCGGCGCGCAGAACAAAGACAAAGTCGCTGACCCGATCATCGTCCACCCGGACGTGCGTCGTATGCTGCTGACCATGAAAGCCTCGAACGAAGGCGGCCGTGCATTCTCCACCTACGTGGCCATGCAACTGGACACCGCTAAGTTCAGCGAAGACGCGACCGTCCGCAAACGCGCGGAAGATCTGGTTGCACTGCTGACGCCAGTCGCCAAGGCGTTCCTGACAGACCTCGGTCTGGAAACCACCGTGCACGGCCAGCAGGTTTTTGGCGGCCACGGTTACATCCGTGAGTGGGGCCAGGAACAACTGGTACGCGACGTGCGCATTACCCAGATCTACGAAGGCACCAACGGCATTCAGGCGCTGGACCTGGTGGGACGCAAGATCGTCGGCACGGGTGGGGCGTTCTACAACCTGTTCGCGGATGAAATTCGTCATTTCACGGCCACCGCCAGCGCAGACCTCGCGGAGTTCACCAAGCCGCTGAACGATGCCGTCACCACCCTCGACGAGCTGACTTTGTGGTTGCTGGACCGGGCGAAAAGCAACCCGAACGAAATCGGCGCGGCGTCGGTCGAGTACCTGCAAGCCTTCGGTTACGTGGCTTACGCCTACATGTGGGCGCTGATGGCCAAGGCGGCCTTCGGCAAAGAAGCGCAGGAAGATTTCTATGCGAGCAAGCTGGGCACGGCGCGGTTCTATTTCGCCCGTCTGCTGCCGCGTATTCACTCGCTGAGTGCGTCGGTGAAGGCGGGGAGCGAATCGCTGTTCCTGCTGGACGCCGGACAGTTCTGACCCGATAGCGTCATGTAAGCATTCTCTTACATGACGTGCTGCTGTTCTCCCATAGGCGAAGATTGGATCCAGAGCTAATCTACTTCACATGGACGTCGCGCAGGAAGCGCAAAGCAACAACACGGACACGTAGGATTCTGCCAGGACGGCGGAGTGAAATGGATGTCAGGGAAACAGTCTGCAAAGCCCCGCTTCGGCGGGGTTTTCTTTTGCCCGCAGAAAAGTATTCAGCGCAGCCCGTCGAGCGCAGTCGAGCTGTTCAAACGGTCGTCCGGCCTGTTCATCACTTCTTCCAACAGCGTGCGCAATAGGGCCAGCGAGGCTTGTTGCCGCTGCACATCCCGACACACCAATCCGACTTTCAGCGGCACACGCGGCTCGGTCAGCGGTTTCCAGAGCAGTTCATTGTTGCCGAGCGCCTTTTGCGAGCGCCCGGGCAGTACGGTGGCCAGCCGGGTGTGGGGCAGACTGTCGAGAATCCCCGCCATGTTGTTCAGTTCCGCCTGAACCTGCGGCCGTCGTCCCAGATTGGCCAGTTGTGTCTGCCAGATCTGCCGCACTTGAAATTCTTCACCCAGCAACAGCATGGGCAACTCGGCCGCCTGACTCATCGAGACTTTCTTGAATTCACGCAACGGATGGTCCGCCGGGATGACCAGGGTCAGTTCATCTTCGTACAGCATGACGCCATGCAACCCCGGTTGACGGGGCGGCAGGTAGCTGATGCCGATGTCGAGCGACCCATTGAGCAGTCGCCGCTCGATTTCCAGGCCCGTCAATTCATAGATCTGCACCACCAGATGCGGTTGCGCCTTGCGCACGCGTTCGAGCATCTGCGGCACCAGGCTGGTGTGGACCGTCTGCAACACGCCAATCGCCAAGGTGCGCAGCGCCTGGCCCTTGAAGCTGCCCAATGCCTCGCGTGCCCGTTGCAGGCCATCGAGCAAGGGCAGGGCGTGGTTGTACAAAGTGTGGGCAGCCAGTGTGGGCAGCAGGCGCTTGCTGCTGCGTTCGAACAGGCTCACATCGAGGTTTTGTTCGAGCTGGCGAATCTGCTGGGACAGTGCCGGTTGGGAGATCGACAGTCGCTCGGCCGCCCGGCCGACGTGGCCTTCTTCGTAGACCGCGACGAAATAACGCAGTTGCTTGAAATCCATAAGGTGCGCTTATCGAAAATGCTGGGAAATCGAAATGGCTCAACGCCGTGCCTGAGCCTAGTCTAACCGCATTCACAAGGCTTACAGGGCCAGAGCGCACGATGAATACCGTTTACGTCGATGGTGTTTACATAGGTAAGGCAAAAAACCTCACGCGGGGTTTCAGCCAATGAATTTGTTCAACTTGCGTCGTACTCAACCGAGCCTCGACGATTTGGTCGTCGACACTTTCCAACCCTCCAGACGCGACAACCTTTCCAGCGAGTGTCTGATGCCCAGTGTCGAGCGGCTGAAGCAGATTTTTGTCCGTGGCCAAGGCTCCTGGCTGTGGGACAGCGATGACCGCGCTTTCCTGGATTTCTCGCAGGGTGGTGGCGCCAATAGCCTGGGCCACAGTCCTTCGGTGCTGGTCAACGCGATCTCGGAACAGGCTAAATCGCTGATCAACCCGGGGTTCGCGCTGCATAACCGCGGCATGCTCAACCTTGCCGAGCGGCTCTGCACCAGCACCGGCAGTGATCAAGCGTACCTGCTCAACAGCGGCAACGAAGCCTGTGAGGCCGCGATTCAACTGGCGCGTCAATGGGGTCAACGACATCGCAGCGGGGCTTCACGGATCATCGTTGCCAGCAACGGCTGCCATGGCCGTAGTCCCGTGACGATTTCAGCGTCGAACTTTCACTACGTTCACTTCAATGATCTTGCGGCGATTCACGCGGCGGTCGATGCCCGGACCGTGGCAATCCTGCTCGAACCGATCCAGAGCGACGCCGGGGTGATTCCGGCCACCGAGCATTACCTCAAGGGTGTCGAACGCCTGTGCCGGGAACTGGGTATTTTGTTGATCCTCGACGAAGTGCAAACCGGTATCGGTCGCTGCGGCACCTTGCTTGCCGAACAGTCCTACGGCGTTCGAGCCGATATCGTCGTCCTCGGCAAAGGGCTCGGCGGCGGCGTGCCACTGGCCGCGTTGTTGGCGCGAGGCAAGGCTTGCTGCTTCGAGGTGGGCGAACTGAGCGGAACTCATCATGGCAATGCCCTGATGACGGCGGCCGGTCTTGCCGTGCTCAACACTATTCAGGACAAGGGTTTTCTCGATCATGTGGGCGAAACCGGCCAGCACCTGCGCGAAGGACTGAGTCGTTTGTCCCACCGCTACGGTCACGGCCAACTGCGCGGGCAAGGGCTGCTCTGGGGGCTGACCCTGTCCGACGATTCGGCTGATGCCGTAGTCAAATCAGCCTTGTACGAAGGCTTGTTGCTCGACGCCCCGCAACCTGATTGCCTGCGCTTTACCCCGGCCCTCACCGTCAGCAAAGGCAACATCGACGAAATGCTACTGCGCCTGTCCCGCGCCTTTTCCCGCGTACGCACCGCACAACTGCAGTGCCGCAAAGGGATTGCGGTCTGATCAGACTTTTCCCGCACGAATTACAGAACCGTCTCGCGGTAATAACGCATCGCGCCACGTTTGATTCTTTTCGCGTGGGGCGTTTTTTTGTCTCCGCGTTTTGCCAAATGCCAATCGGAGCTTGAGCAATAGCGGGATCAATGGCTTTTTAGAGGGCATCGGCATGGAGTGCCGATGCCCGACATTGTCGTGGGGATGGTTTTGATTTCTATACCACTGAGTGGTATGTTTTTGCGGAAGGGATGCCGATGTTACCCAGGTTTTTCAAGACCAAACGTTTTGCGGTGCAGGCTGGTAAAGCCTGGATTTGTGATGATGAGCTTCGTGAGGCGTTCACCGAGATGCTCAATGGCCAGGCTGAAAATCTCGGCGGCGGGGTCTGGAAGAAGCGCCTGAATGCCAATCGACACCGCTCGATTGTCGTGGCCAAAGCTGGTCGATACTGGGTTTATCAATTTCTGTACGCCAAGAAAGATCAAAGCAATATCAGTCCGGCCGATCTGATCGGTTTTCGGAAAGTGGCGAAGACCTACGAAGGACTGACAGATTTGGAAGTCCAGCACCTACTGGATAGCAGAGAGTTTTTTAAGATATTCATGAACAAGAAGTTTAAAAGTGAGGCCTTGGAATCGGTACATGAATCCGCCACTGCCTTGTATGCCATCGGTGCCATCAGCAAGGCAACCATGCGCGAATTCGACGAATCCTGTCTTGCAACCGTTCCGGACGCGATGCGGGCTGAGCAAATCAAAGCTCTGCGGGAGCGCAACAACGTAAGCCAGCCAGTATTTGCGCGTTATCTAAACACCAGCGCATCGACGGTTAAGCAATGGGAGGCGGGTGACAAACATCCCAGTGGCATGGCGCTCAAGTTGCTGAGCATCGTTCAGAAACACGGTCTGGAAATACTTGCGTGAAGAACCGCGCTGAACCCTGACGAACGGCGCAGGTCGATTAGCTGTAGGGCTTTCATGAGCCCACTTCAAATCAGGAGCTGCCCCATGGATTTCATTCGCATCATCATTGCCATTCTGTTGCCACCACTGGGCGTGTTTCTGCAAGTCGGTTTCGCCGGTGCGTTCTGGCTGAATATTCTGCTGACGTTGTGCGGTTACATTCCGGGGATCGTGCATGCGGTGTACATCATCGCCAAGCGCTGAGTTCATCGGCGCCAGATAGACCACCATCGCGAGCAGGCTCGCTCCCACAGGGGATTTGGACCGTTCACAAATCCAATGTGGGAGCGGGCTTGCTCGCGAAGGGGGCACCGCAGTTTTTGATCCAAGCGCCGACTTCAGTCCGCCATCACCCGCCGATAAAACAACCATTCCTGCTCCAGCGCATGGGCCTGGTTCCCCGCCTTGCGAAAGCCATGACGTTCGTCCGCGTAGTAATGCGCATCCACCAGAATACCGTTGTCCTGTAGCGCCGTGACCATGTCGCGGGTCTGTTGCGGCACCACCACGGCGTCCAGCTCGCCCTGAAAGAAAATCACCGGAACACTGATGTTGCTCGCATGCAGCAGCGGCGTTCGTGCGGCATAGCGTTCGGCATCCTCTTCCGGATCACCAATCAGCCAATCCAGATAATCGCCTTCGAACTTGTGGGTCGCCCGGCCCAGTGCCACGGGATCGCTGACACCGTAAAGGCTGGCGCCAGCGCGGAAGACGTTGTGAAAGGCCAACGCACAAAGCGTGGTGTAACCGCCGGCACTGCCGCCGCGGATAAATGCCTTGTTACCGTCGATCAATCCTCGTTCGGCAAGATGAGCGACTACGGCGCAGGCATCCTCTACATCGACTTCGCCCCAACTCAAATGCAGCGCCTGGCGATATGCCCGGCCATAGCCACTGCTGCCACGGTAATTGAGGTCGGCCACGGCGAAGCCGCGTTGCGCCCAGTATTGAATACGTGGATCGAGCATCGGGTAGCAGGCCGAGGTCGGGCCGCCGTGGATAAACACCACCAGCGGCGGTTTCGCCTCGCCGGTCATCGCCGGATAGAAAAAGCCGTGGGCCTCGCCCGAACCGCTCGGATAACGCAAGGTTTGCGGGACGCTGATGTGCTCGGCGGGCAACGGTGCAATCCCGCCAGCCAGGACTTTGACCTGGCGGGTATCGCGCTCGATTGCGATCACCGCCGACGAACTGATTGGCGATGCCGCGATGCAGTAGATGAATTGCTCATCCAGTGCGAGATGACGAAAACGGCTGTAATCACCGGTGAACTCTTCAGCGGCGTCACCGCAAATGCCCAGTTTGCCAAACCCGCCTTCGGTCCAGCTGGCCAGATAGCTGCTTTCACCCAGCGGCAACCAGGTGCTGCCACCCAGCTGCCACGGCGCCGGGCCATGATCGGCTGCGGTACTCGGCAACGGACTCAGGCCCTCTGCGGATTCCGCCCAAGGCTGCCAGTAGCCGCCGCGATCCGTCAGGCAAAACAGACGTCCGTCGCTGTCGAAACGCGGTTGTTGCAGTGACTCCTGCACGCCGTCGCCCGCCACACAACGCGGTTGAGCAAAACCCCCATCGTTCTGGCGCTCGGCAACCATCAGACGAGTGGCGGTCCATGGCTGATCCGGGCGGCTCCATTCGATCCACGCCAATCGTTGCGAGTCCGGACTCAGCGTCGGCGCGGCATAGAAATCGGCGCCTTCGGCCAGCAGGTGACGCTGGCCGTCAGCCACATCAATCGCCACCAGACGATGCCGATCCCGGTTTTCTTCAACCGCCCAAACCTGTCCGTTGGCAAACTGCAGATCGCCGTAACGGCATTCCCCGGAGGTCAGCGCCTCAGGCGTCTCGCCCGCCAGCGATTGTCGATAGAGTTGCTGGTCCGCTTCGTTGACGAAAACAATCCCGTCATCCGTCAGACAAAACGCGCCACCGCCATATTCATACACCCGACTGCGCACGCTGAAACCGGCTGGCGTCAGGCAACGGGCCTGGCCGTCGCGCCAATGCCAGATCCTGCAGGCGGCATCCTCGGGGCGGTATTCGTTCCAGAACAGGCCATGCTGGCCGACCAGCAACTCGGCGAAGTCGATACCGGCGGCGACGGCCCGGGAAGCGCTGAAGGGTTCAGCTTTTAGCGATGAGGCGTGAATTTCGTTCATTGCGAAAGGCCAGTTGTTCGATGGTCTGGGTCGCGTGCTCGGCTTCTTCGCGGGCCTTGAGAATCACGCCATGATGCTCCGACTTGCTGCACACCGGGTCGGCATTGCTCGCGTCACCCGTGAGCATGAACGCTTGGCAGCGGCAGCCACCGAAGTCTTTTTCTTTCTCGTCGCAGGAGCGGCACGGCTCGGGCATCCAGTCGTAACCGCGAAAGCGATTGAAGCCGAATGAGTCGTACCAGATGTGCTGCATGCTGTGGTCGCGCACATTGGGAAACTGCACCGGCATCTGTCGGGCGCCGTGGCATGGCAGTGCGGTTCCGTCCGGTGTGACTGTCAGAAAGATGCTGCCCCAGCCGTTCATGCAGGCTTTCGGGCGCTCTTCGTAGTAGTCCGGTGTGACGAAAATCAGCTTGCACGGATGCCCTTCGGCTTCGAGCTTGGCGCGGTATTCATTGGTGATGCGCTCGGCTCGGACCAGTTGTTCTCTGGTCGGCAACAGGCCGACGCGATTGAGCTGCGCCCAACCGTAAAACTGGCACGTCGCGAGTTCGACAAAGTCGGCCTCAAGGGCGATGCACAGCTCGATGATCCGGTCGATCTTGTCGATGTTGTGCCGATGGGTGACGAAGTTCAGCACCATCGGGTAGCCGTGGGCTTTCACCGCACGAGCCATTTCCAGCTTTTGCGCGAAGGCCTTTTTCGAACCGGCCAGCAAGTTATTCACTTGCTCGTCGCTGGCCTGGAAGCTGATCTGGATGTGGTCGAGGCCGGCTTTCTTGAAGTCGCTGATTTTCTGCTCGGTGAGGCCGATGCCGGAAGTGATCAGGTTGGTGTAGAAACCCAACTTGCGCGCCTCGGCGATCAACTCGGCGAGGTCCTGGCGCACCAGCGGTTCACCGCCGGAAAAGCCCAGCTGTGCGGCACCCATTTCCCGGGCTTCGCGGAACACTTTGATCCACTGCTCAGTGCTCAGTTCTTTGCCTTGTTCGGCGAAGTCCAGCGGGTTGGAGCAGTACGGACATTGCAGCGGACAGCGGTACGTCAGCTCGGCCAGCAGCCACAGCGGCAGGCCGATTTCAGGTTTTGGCGGTAACGTGCCTGACATGGAATCAGGCAAGTTCGATCCAGTGCTGAGCACGGGCGACCTCCATGAATTGCTCGATGTCCTCAGCGAGCTCGGGCACGCCGGGGAACTGCGCGTCCAGTGCGGCAATGATCGCCTCGACATCGCGTTGCCCATCGATCAAACCGCCGATCAGCGCGGCGCTTTCATTGAGTTTGATCATGCCTTCCGGGTACAGCAGCACATGACCTTTCTGCGCCGGTTCGTACTGATAGCGGTAGCCCTGACGCCAGGTCGGAATCTTGCTGCGATCGAAACTCATAAGGTGATTCCTTTATGCCAGACCCGCTGGTCGGTCACGCTGTGATACGGCGGGCGGTTCAGTTCGTAGGCCATGCTCATGGCATCGAGCATGCTCCAAAGGATGTCCAGTTTGAACTGGAGAATTTCCAGCATGCGCTCCTGGCCTTCACGCGTCGTGTAGTGCTGCAAGGTGATGGTCAGACCGTGCTCGACATCACGGCGTGCCTGGCCGAGACGGGTGCGGAAATACTCGTAGCCGGTCGGGTCGATCCACGGGTAATGCTGCGGCCAGCTGTCGAGGCGCGATTGGTGGATCTGCGGCGCGAACAACTCGGTCAGCGAGCTGCTGGCGGCTTCTTGCCAACTGGCCCGGCGGGCGAAGTTGACGTAGGCGTCCACGGCGAACCGCACGCCAGGCAATACCAACTCCTGCGAGCGCAGCTGATCCGGGTCGAGGCCGACGGCCTGGCCCAGACGCAACCAGGCTTCGATGCCGCCGTCTTCGCCGGGGGCGCCGTCGTGATCCAGCAGGCGCTGAATCCACTCGCGACGGATCTCGCGGTCCGGGCAGTTGGCGAGGATCGCGGCGTCCTTCAGGGGGATGTTCACCTGATAGTAGAAGCGATTGGCGACCCAACCCTGGATCTGCTCGCGGGTCGCCCGGCCTTCATACATCGCCACGTGATAGGGGTGATAGATGTGGTAATAGGCGCCCTTGGCGCGCAGGGCCGCTTCGAATTCGGCGGGGGACATTGGGGTGTCAGTCATTGCGGTTCTCCGGGGAATCTTCGGTGTCTGGTCTGGCCGCATCGCGGGCAAGTCGAATCGTCGCACCGCCGCTCCCACAGGTTTTGGATACACCGCAGATCCTTGTGGGAGCGGGCTTGCCCGCGATAGACCGCGAAGCGGTCTCGGTTACTTACAACACAATACTCATGCCGTCATACGCCACTTCAACCTTGCGCCGAGCCAACTCGGCACGCTCCGGCGAATCCTCATCAAGAATCGGGTTGGTGTTGTTGATGTGGATAAGCACTTTGCGCTGCTTGGGCAACTGTTCCAGCACTTCGAGCATGCCGCCGGGGCCGTTCTGCGCCAGATGGCCCATTTCCCGACCGGTACGGGTGCCGACGCCACGGCGCTGCATTTCGTCGTCTTCCCACATGGTGCCGTCCACCAGCAGGCAATCGCTGCCGGCCATGATTTCCAGCAGCGGCGCATCGACTTTGCCCAGGCCCGGCGCATAGAACAGTTTGCCGCCTGTGTTCAGGTCTTCGACGATCAGGCCGATGTTGTCGCCCGGGTGCGGGTCGAAGCGGTGCGGCGAATAGGGCGGCGCGGCGCTACGCAGGGGCAGCGGGGTGAAGCGCAGGCTCGGGCAGGCCGGGATGGTGAAGCTGCGTTCGAGTTCGATGCGGTTCCAGGTCAGCCCGCCATTCCAGTGCTTGAGCATGGTGAACAGCGGGAAACCGGTGCTCAGGTCTTCGTGGACCATGTCGGTGCACCAGACCTGGTGCGGGCAACCTTCGCGCAGGCTGAGCAGGCCGGTGGTGTGGTCGATCTGGCTGTCCATCAGGATGATCGCGCTGATGCCAGTGTCGCGCAGGGCGCGGCCCGGTTGCATCGGGGTATAGCTCTGGAGTTGGGCACGGATGTCCGGCGATGCGTTGCACAGGATCCAGTTCACACCGTCATCGGAAATCGCGATGGACGACTGGGTACGCGCCTTGGCGTTCAGGCTGCCGTTGCGAAAACCGGCGCAGTTCACGCAGTTGCAGTTCCACTGGGGGAAACCGCCGCCGGCGGCGGAACCTAGAATCTGGACAAACATGGGCGCTCCATCATTTCAACGCTGAAAATAAAAACGCCCCGGTAAACCGAGGCGTTGCACATCATTACAACGGCAGACCTTAGCGGCTTGCGAAGTACATGGTGACTTCAAAGCCGATACGCAGGTCGGTGTAAGCAGGTTTGGACCAGGACATGGGAGCGCTCCTTCAGGTGATGAGACAGTTAAGACCTATACATATAGTCCACCTCCAGCCGGAGATGTTCAGATAGTTAGGTGGCTATGTTACTCAAAATTACAGAGCGATTGGCCGCGAATCTTTGAGAAAGCTAATTGCAGCGTCGGTAATGATCATTTTGCCGCTTGCCAAGGCGCCGATGCGCAAGCACTGCTGGCCAGGCAGCGCCAGCCACCTTCGGCTTGATTCAATTGTCGGGCTGCTTCTTTCAATGCGTTGCGATCGATCATCAGGATCGCTTCTGGCAAACGCTCCAGATAATCCGACGAGTGGCCCGCCAGTTTGCCCTGCCAGAGCAGTTCGGCCGCCTGAGCCTGGGGCAGTGCGCAGGCGTGGAATTGATCGGCCAAGGCCTGGCGCTGGGCGATGAAGGTCGCGTCATCGACGCCTTCAATCACTGCGGGCATTTCGCTCAAGAAGCGCTCTATGTGTTTCAACAGATCCTGAGGCGCAACGCTTGGTGATTGCACGCCGAACAGCAGGCCGGTTTGCCCATGGAACTGACGCAGGCCGCTGAACACGGCATAACCCAATTGCAGCTCAACCCGCAGGCGCTGATAGAACGGCGTCTGGCACAGGTGAGCGAGCAAACGCCAAGACGCTTCGTCTTCGATGTCCGGCGTGGCCGGTGGACAAAACAGCAACAGGGCGTGTTCGCTGGAATCGGTGTCGAGCGTGCTCCACAGATACTGCGAGTTTATCGAGGCGGGCGGCGAAGGCTGATCGTCAGCAGCACCGGGCACGCGGCTCAGTGCCAGGCCCATCGCCGCTTGCGTCTGCGCCGACAGGCCCATCGCCAGACCTTGCCAGCGTGCGCTCGCCCAGAGTTGCTGCATGTCATCACTTTCAGCGGTGCGCTCAAGTGAATGCTCGGGAAGCATTTTCAGCAGCTGTCTGATCGGCATCAACGGTACGCTTGGCGGTTCTTCCTGAGGGAAACCGGCGTCGGGTTTTGTCAGCTCTTTCAGCGCATGTTCGAGGACGGTCGGCATGGGCTCTTGCAGGCCTGTCATCTTCAGCAGCCATTCATTGCCTGATGCACTGAATGAAAAGTCGACGCCAGCCTGACGGGCATCTTCACGCAAGGGTTGCAGGCGATTTTCCAGGCTCGATTGAAGACGAGGGTGAGGTTTGGCCTGCAGTCGCCAGCGCAGGTAAATCGCACCCTCATCCGTGTTATCCGGCAACACCTGACTGAACTGCATCGGCGAGTTTTCGCGACGGCTGCGCGAGCGGTCCTGGGCGAACGTCCGCAGGCCACGGTGTTTGCTGGTCTGGCCGCGAATCAGCCCGGCATTGGCCGCTGGCGCTTCAGCACGTAAAAACGGATTAGGCGTCGGTAGTTTCCATTTGCCGCTGAAGTTATCCACAGCGCCGATTTTTTTCAGGATGTCCTTGAGTGCTACGACGCCTTGTTCGGATAAACCGGTTTCAAGCTGCTCACTGTCCAGTCGCGCCAGTTGCATGGCTCCCCTGACTCGTTGCTGACGGTCGAGCAGGGCGGCGTACTCCTGGCGCAACTCGGCCCAGTTCTGGTGAGAGGCAAAAAAGCCCAGCCAATCCACCAGCCGCTCGCAGCTCGCGTTCCCCGG
This sequence comes from Pseudomonas sp. UMAB-40, assembly GCF_900095275.1. Classification (NCBI taxonomy): domain Bacteria; kingdom Pseudomonadati; phylum Pseudomonadota; class Gammaproteobacteria; order Pseudomonadales; family Pseudomonadaceae; genus Pseudomonas; species Pseudomonas sp. UMAB-40. Next base: position 66,717 of record NZ_LT607570.1, on the reverse strand, counting down.
TTTATCTGTGGTGAATTCAATGTGCAGCAAGGCTTGCCCGGCAAACTGATACAACGGCACGGCTTTCAGGCTGTCCGCCAGCCCTTCCTCGCCCAATTCAGCCAGCAGACCGCCGGGTTTCGCGGCGTTCAGCGAGTGACACAGAAACGCTAATGCTTCGCGCGAGGAGTCTGGCAACGCTTCGAGCGCGAACAGAAGATCGAGCCGACGTTCACCAGCCTGTTGATAACGTGTGTAGGAAGAATCCATCAGCGGTACAGGCGCTTGTTGCGCGACCTTTTCCCCTGCGGAAATAGGTTCGCCAAAGCGCTGAGCCATTGCCCTCAACTCATCAAGTGTTTGCGGGCCGGCCAGGCTCAACGTCATCTGCCCGGTCTGATAAAACTGCCGATGGAAATCCCTCAACGCTTGCTGAAACTCCGGCTGCGGCACCGGCAGGCTGTAACGGTTGCCCGCATGAAACGCCCGAAGCGGGTGAGCGGCCGACAGCCCGTCGAACAACGCGAACTGCTGCTGAGCCGTGGCATCCCGGGACCAGGCGACAAACTCAGCGTGCAGCACTTCCCGTTCCCGCCGCTGATCGTCCAGATTCATACGTGGATGAGCGAGCATGTCTGACAGACGCTCCAGCCCACCGGCAAAGGCTTGCGGTGGCAATTCGAAAAAGAAATCGGTAGTGCGTTCGCTGGTGCGCGCATTCACCTGGCCGCCGTGACCTTGCACGTAGGCCATCAGCCCTTGCCCGGCGGGAAAGCGCTCCGTCCCCAGAAACAGCAAATGCTCAAGAAAGTGCGCGAGGCCGGGCCATGCCAGCGGCACGTCATGGCTGCCCGCGAAAACCCGCAACGCCGCCGCGCAGCGCTTCAAATCGGGAGCATGACGTAGCGTCACCCGCAGGCCGTTGGCCAGGGTTTCGGTGTGGGGGCGAGGGTGATTCAGCGCAGGCATGAGCACTTCCAGAACAGAGAAGCGCTAATGCTAGCGGATTACGATGAGTCAGCGCTTGTTAAGGTCGCCGTAAAGCTCGGGGCGGCGATCGATCAAGTAGCGATTGGCGGCGCGGGAGTCGACCATCAACTGACGGTCCAGCTCACCGACAATCAGTGCTTCATCGAGGCCAGCCTGGGCGATGCGGCTGCCATCCGGCGCGGCGATGCTGCTCTGGCCGCAGTAATTGATCTCGCCTTCCTGCCCGCAGTAGTTCGCGTACGCCACATAACACTGGTTTTCGAAGGCGCGGGAACGAACGGTGACGTCTGCAACGAAATCGAAGGGAATCATGTTCGCCGTCGGCACCAGGATCAGCTCGGCACCGGCCAGGGCCAGGCGTCGGGCGTTTTCCGGAAACTCGAGGTCATAGCAGATCAAAAAGCCGAGCTTCCAGCCGTTGAGTTCCACCAAGGGGAAATCATCTTGCCCGGCGCTGAACATCGAGTGATCCAGATCGCCGAACAGGTGAGTCTTGCGGTAGTTGCACAGGCGCTCACCGTTGGCGTCGATCAGCTGCACGGCGTTGTAAATCTGCCCGTCCTCGGTGCGCTCGGGATAGCCATACAAAATGGCGATCCCGGCGGTCTTGGCGATGCGCGCGATCTGCTGCGCCGATTCACCGTTGTGCACTTCCGCCAGCACGCTGACGGCATCGATGCCGATGTTGTAGCCGGTCAGGAACATCTCCGGCAGCACCAGCAAGTCTGCGCCCTTGGCCTCCAGCGCCAGTTGATGCAGGCGTTGCAGGTTGCCTGCGACATCCAGGGGCAGCGGTGGACATTGGTAAAGGGCTACGCGCATTTGGAACTCCTTTTACTCGGGCAGGGCGATCGGACCGATCTCGTTGAACACATCACCTGGACCCGGGTTCTCGGCGTGAGTTTCACCGCCGAAGTGTTTCATGATGCCCCAGACCGCGTTGAGCGAGGTCTGCACCGCGCCTTCGACCCACGCCGGCGTCCATGAAACGTCGTCGCCTGCGATGAAGATCCCGCGTTGCTCGGCCGGCATGTCGTCCTGCATGAAGTGCGCGTACATCCGCTGGTTGTAGCGATAGTGGCCGGGCAGGGCGCCTTTGAAGGCACCGAGGAAATGCGGGTCGGCTTCCCACGACACGGTGATCGGATCGCCGATGATGCGCGCGGCGATATCGACTTTCGGGTAGATCTTTTTCAATGCGTCCAGCGCCAGTTTCACGCGTTTTTCCACTGGGTGCGGGAGCATTTTCAGCGCGTCGCTCATCCACGAGTACGACAGGCAAATCACGCCCGGCTTATCGTCGCCGTTGTCGAAGAGGTAGGTGCCACGGGTCAGGCGATCGGTGAGGGTCATGCTCATCAGGTCGCGGCCGGTTTCCGGGTCCTTGTCCTTCCAGAATGGCCGGTCGACCATCACGAAGGTTTTCGACGACTGCATGTAGCGCGTGCGGTCGAGGGCCATCCACATCTTTTGCGAGAACAGGGTTTCGTCGCATTCGATCTGGGTGGTCAGCAGCCAGCTCTGGCAGGTGGTCAGGACCGCGGCGTATTCGCGGGTGTCGCCGTTGTTATCGGTGACCGCAAAACGGCCGTCCGGGGCGTGAGCGATTTTCTTGACCCCGGAGCGTGGCGCGCCTCTGTGCAGCGACTTGAGGCTGGTGCCTTCGGGCCAGTGCACGCAGCGTTCCGGCACATGGCGCCAGATGCCTTGCGGTACTTGTTCGACGCCGCCGACGACCAGATGTTGGTGATCGTCGCAGTTGGTCATCACGACGCGGAAGATTTCCAGCATCGAGTTCGGGAAGTCCGAGTCCCAGCCGCCGGTGCCGAAACCGACCTGGCCGAACACTTCGCGGTGATGGAACGAGAGCTTGGCGAAGGCTTCGGAGGTGGCGACGAAGTCGTAGAAGGTTCGGTCATCCCACAGCGGAACCAGGGTGTTCCACAGCTCTTTGAGGCGTGGCACATCGCGGTCGCGGATCGCTTGCTGGATATCGGCGAACTGCGAGCCAGCCTCCAGTGCATCTGCCCAAGCGTCAGCCACTTCCTGGAATAGTGCAGGAAGATCTGCCAGTTTCTGTGCGTAATGGGTTTTGCCTTCCAGGTCGATCACGGTGCTGCCAGAGGCAGGCGTCAGCGGATTGGGAAAGGGTTTGGTCTCAAGACCGAGCTTGTCGACATAGTGGTAAAACGCCGTGGACGACACAGGAAAGCGCATGCCGCCCAGTTCGGCGACGATGCCATCGGTCCCGTTGAACGCTTGGGAACGCAGACGGCCACCCATTTTCGAAGCTTCGTAGACGACGGGTTTGAGGCCCAGTTTCATCAACTCGTAAGCCGCCACCAGACCGGCGATACCCGCACCGACAATCGCCACTTCAGCGCCATGATTGTGCGCCGGAATGCTGCCCAGGCCGGCCGGGTGCTCGATCCAGTCGTCAAAGGCGAAAGGAAAGTCCGGGCCGAAAATGGTGACTGGTTTTTTACCGTCTGCAGGATGGCGATTGTTCTTGTTCATGACTGACCTTACTGGCGACCCGATGCGGAATGCGCATCTGAGTATAGGAAAAGATGGCAGCCATTCTAGAGAGCGTAGAACACGTTAATAAGACGCAATGTGTCGTCGTTTTGCCAGTTAATCAATCAATATGACGATCTATCGCTACACACTGACCAGTGTGGGAGCGGGCTTGCTCGCGAATGCGGTGGGCCAGACAGCAGAGATGTCTACTGACACGCCCTCTTCGCGAGCAAGCCCGCTCCCACACTGGACCGCGTTTAAACCGGCTGCCCCCGATCAATCTTGCTGCTCAAGATGATCGAAGTCGTCGTCTTCTCCACCCCATCGACACTGCCAATCTGATCCAGCAACTGATCCAGCTGCTCCGGCGATTCCGTGCGCAACCACGCCACGTAATCAAATTCACCACTCACCGCACACAACTGCTGCACCTGGGCCATGGCGCTGAGCCGACGCAGCACTTCCTTGCCCGAGCGCGGTTGCACCGTGATCCCGACGTAAGCCTGCAATCCGCCGTCCACCACCCGCTGCCCCAAACGCACGCCGTAACCGGTGATGACTTTGGCCTTTTCCAGCCGTGCCAGACGTGAAGTCACCGTGGTCCGTGCGATCCCCAACTGGCGAGCGAGCATGGCCACGCTTTCACGGGCATTGATCTGCAAGGCCGCGATCAGTTGGCGGTCGATTTCGTCAAGAACGGGTGGGCGGGTGTCAGGCAAGGGTCGTCTCCGGCAACACAAATCAGTGGCTTGGCATGTTACAGCACGGCTGGCGCGGCGGAGCTGGGATCTGGCTTCGGTACTGTGCCATGGCGGGCTTTGGCCGGGTATCTGGTCCATAGGATGGACACACAGAGTCAGTCGTAGTCGAATGCGAAATCGAGGGATGCGAGGTGACCACAATGACGAAGAAGATGCCTCCCGCTGTACGGGATCGCGCAATGCAGATTGCCCATCACGAAATGGGTCACTACGTCGTTGCCCGGGCCTTGGGGTTTGAAACGGGTGGCGTGAGTCTGACAGTCACCATGGATTTGAGGCATCAAGCGGGCGCTTCCATCACCTTGGCACGTTCGATTTCGTCGATTGAAGCAATGAAGGCGCATCTGGAGGCGCGGATGATGGTCCTGTTTGCTGGCGCGATGGCGCAGTCATTAACCTCAAAACGTTCACCCGGCAAACGCGTCGATCAGCCGAAAGCGACCGCCATCCTGAAGGGAGAGCTTGGGGCGGAGCAGGACTACGCAAAAATTAGGGAATTACGACACCTGCTGCGCAACATTGCCTACCCCGAGACGGATCCGGCTTCGGCTGACCGGGTAGCGGCTGAGCTGAAAGAGATTACGGATCGCGTGTGGTTGCGGACTCAAACAATCGTTGAGGAATTGGCGGATACGATTTCCGGCTTGGGCGAGGCATTGGTTGATGGCATGGGTATCGTGGAGCAATGGGGCAGGGCGGCGGTTACGTATGAGGGTGTTTTGACAAGGGAGGGGCTTGAGCGGATGGGGTTGGTGCGGGCGATTCCGGTGTTGAGTGTCTGGGCTGGCAACGATGGTGCCGATTCGCACAGGGAGTAACTTCCGGGCGCGCATTGCATGCCCGGTCACGACTGGAAGCCCCGAATAACCGGGGCGTCTTTCAGTGGGATAGTGCGCGCTACTCCTCTGATTCCGTCGCGGTCCGAGCCGGTCTCGGCGTTAGCACCTTCACAACATCATCAATCACCGCCTTACCCATCGCCGTCAGATAGTGCGCGGCCCAGGCGTGGCGGTCAGTGTCTCTTGCGTAGGCTGCGTCTTCGGCAAATGATTTGGCGAGGAACAGCAGATCGGAAGCTTGTGACAATGCTTCGACGATGGGGACGCCGGCGCGGACGTTGAACAACGCCTGATCCGAGCAGTAGATGAGTGGGGTGAAACCGATGGTTTTCAGGTCTGATGGTGCGGACGGATTTGCTTTGCTCATTGTTTCGCTCCTTAAAACGAGGAGCTGCCGCATTCGTTACCACACGAATGGGTGGCAGCTGTACGCAGGGTGGTAAACCGGGAAAGCAAAGAAACCGGCAGACCCGAAGGTCTCCCACGCACAGCCGCCATAACACAGGAATACAGGCGTAAAAACGCATGAAATCGTGATGGGAGCACTGTTGCACTTTGCCTCGCTGGGTTACCACACCCGATCACTGCATTTGCAGCGACGTTCGGAGAGTATTCCGTCGAAGAGAACGCCAACAAGGCGGCAAAGTGCCCAAAAGCACCCATTACGCAATTCTCGGAGTTTGCCTACAACCTTGGCAGACGTCATCCGATAACCCGACGTCAGCGCAAAATATAACCTAGACGGCAGACAGGAAAAAACGCATGCCCCGCCGCGGAGCAGCACACAGGGCGCGATTCGAGCCCCGACAGGAAGACTGATGCTACAAAATGACCGCAAAAATCTGGAGCTCGATAGGTTCAAGTCGAAGTCCGGACATTTATGGCCGAAGACATGCGTAGCCCAACGCCCACCGCGACCCGAGCAATCCTACTGCCGTTCGGACTCGGTGCCGCGCTGGCGCTCGTGACTATTGTTGCTGTTGCTTTGGTGGTTCGGCTGGTCTGATCTCCTAGGCCAAACGTTAGTCTCAGAAAAAAGCCGCGCATTTGCGCGGCTTCCGTATTTGGTGGGTCCACACGGATAAATCGTGGACCAAAGGGTTGTGAGCAGGGCTGTATTGCTGGGACAGAAACGAAAAAAGACGCCATAGGCGTCTTATTCGATTTGGTAAAGCAGATCCGGACACCACTTGCGAACCGCCTTGCGCGGTTACGGCTTTCGCCGCTGGGAAGCGCTCAATCTCATCCGGTCAGTCGCTTCGATAGCACTATTTACGTGATTCGTTAAATCAAAAAAAAGCCGCGCATCAGCGCGGCTTTCTTGTTTGGTGGGCCCACACGGATTTGAACCGTGGACCAAAGGATTATGAGTCCTCTGCTCTAACCAACTGAGCTATAGGCCCTCAGTAGGCCGCGGATTATAGCGATGGTTTCTCGGCTGTGCTATCCGAAAAATCCGATACGGCTATACGAAGAAACGTCGCGGCGAATTCGTCGGGGGGGAGGGGCAGGCTGACGATGTAGCCCTGGATCTGTTCGCAGCCTTCTTCGGCCAGGAATTGTTGCTGCGCCAGGGTCTCGACGCCCTCCGCAATGACGGTGAATTGCATGCTGCGACCCAGGGCGATAATGGCGCGAACAATCGCTGCATCGTGCGGATCATCAGGCAGGCCGCGGACGAAGGACTGGTCGATCTTGAGGATGTCCAGCGGCAGACGCTTGAGGTAGCTCAGTGACGAATAGCCCGTGCCGAAGTCGTCGATGGCCAATTGCACACCCAGGTGTTTGAGTTGGTGCAGCACCGCCAGTGCTTCTTCGGCCTGGCTCATGATGAAGTTTTCGGTAATTTCCAGTTGCAGAAAACCGGGTGCCAGGCCGTTGTCCTTGAGCAGTTGCTCGATCCGTCCGAGCAGGTTCGGCTGGCGCAGTTGAGCGCCCGCGAGATTGACCGACAGGGGGCCGAGGCACTCATAGACCTGATTCCACTCGTACATCTGCCGGCAGGCTGTCTCCAGTACCCAGTCGCCGATTTGCAGGATCATGCCGTTTTCTTCCGCCAAGGGAATGAAGTGTTCCGGCGGCACCGCACCGAAGGTCGGGTGATGCCAGCGAATGAGCGCTTCGGCGCCGACCAGTCGATGGTCGGCGAGGCTGATTTTCGGTTGGTAGCAGAGAAACAGCTCGTTGCGCTCGATGGCGCGCCGCAGTTCGTGTTCCAGCGCCACGCGCTCGCTGGCCTGGGCCGTGAGGTCGCGGGTGTAGCTTTCCACCCGGTTGCGGCCCTTGGCCTTGGAGCGATACATCGCGGCATCGGCGTTCTTGACCAGCGTGGCGACGTCGCAGCCGTCCTTGGGGTACAGGCTGGTGCCGATGCTGGCGCTGATGAAAAACTCGTGCTCGCCGGCCTGAAATGGTGCGGCGAAGCAATTGAGCAGCTTGGTCGCAATGTTGTCGGCATCGCTGGATTGTTGCAGGCCGGGCAGCAGGATGATGAATTCGTCACCCCCCAGGCGCGCAACGGTATCGATATCGCGCAGCTGCTCCTTGAGACGCACGGCGATGCCTTTGAGCAGCAGGTCACCGACCGGGTGACCAAGGCTGTCGTTGATGTGTTTGAAGCGGTCCAGGTCGAGGAACAACACCGCGCCTTGGCCACCGTTTTCCTGTTGGGTATTGAGTGCGGTCAGCAGTCGGCTCTCGAACAGCGTGCGGTTTGGCAGGCCGGTCAGCGGATCGTGGTGCGCCTGGTAGTCGAGTTTGGCCTGCGCGTGCTTGAGGCTGGAAATGTCCGCGAACACCGCCACGAAGTGGGTGATGAATTTTTCCCGGTTACGCACGGCGCTGATGGTCAGCCAACTCGGGTAGAGCTCGCCATTTTTGCGTCGGTTGGAAATCTCGCCTTGCCAGTGACCTTCGTCCGTCAGCTGATGCCACATTGCCGCATAGAACGCGCTGTCGTGGAGCCCCGAGGCGAGCAGGCGAGGGGTGTGGCCCAGAGCCTCGCTCTCGCTGTAACCGGTGATCTCGGTGAACGCTCGGTTGACCGCGCTGATGTGTTGTTGGGTGTCGGTGATCAACACGCCCTCGGCGGTGCTCTCGAACACCGTAGCGGCCTGTTGCAGTTTCTCCTGCATCAGGTGCCGCTCGGTGATGTCTCGGGCGATGGTCAACATGCAGTCTTCGTCGCCGATGGGCAGCGGACGGCTTGAAACCTCGCAAAGGCGGATCTGCCCGTCACTGCGGCGGATGTGGCAACTGAAGTCGCGAACGAAGCCATCCCGGTGCAGCAAGTCGAGCATCTGTTTCCGTTCGTTGAGATTGACCCAGATCCCCAGCTCCAGGGCTGAGCGATCCACGGACATCGCGCTGTTGAAGCCGGTGATGCGGCTGAAACCCTCATTGACCTCCATCAGCAACCCGTCGCTCTGCCGCGACAGCAACAAGCCGTCGGGTGAGGCGTGGAAGGCCTTGGCGAATTTTTCTTCGGAAGTTTGCAGTTGCTGCTGGGTTTCCTTGAGCTGGCTGATATCGCGCACAACGACGACCAGGGCAGGGGTCGTGTCGAGGTCGAAAGGCTCGGCGGAAATCAGGCCGGTAAACACCTGGCCATTGTTGCGGCGAAAGGGCATCTCCAGGTTGCGGATGCTGCCGGCTTGCAGGCGCTGCAGCAGGCCCGGTCCCACGCCGGGGATGCCCCAGATGTTCAGGTCGGTGGCGGTCTGGCCAATGACGTCTTCGGCCTTGAGACCAATTTGTTCTTCGAACGCTTTGTTGACTTCGAGCAGGCAGCCGTCCGAGAGCCGAGCAATCACCAGGATGTCCGGGCATTGCTGAAACACGGAGGCGAATTTTTGCTCTGAGAGGCTCAACGCTTCTTCCGTGCGCTTGGCGTCGCTGATGTCGATCATCAATCCGCGCATCACCGGCTCATGGCCATGCTCAATCAGGCTGACGATATCGCGCACCCACAGGCAGCGGCCGTCGGCGGTGATAACCCGGTAATCGACGCTATGATCGCGCCCGGCCAGCACTTCGTGATCGCAGAATGTCTGGGCCCGGGTCAGGTCCGCAGGGTGGATGATGTTGCGCCAGAAGCCCGGAATCAGCCAGTGGGACAGGGGATAGCCCAAGAGTTCTTCGGCATGCGGTGACACATAGCTGTAGGTGAAATCGCTGATCCGCGCTTCCCAGGCAATCGCGGAAAGGCTCTCCACCAGCCCGCGGTAATGGTATTCGCTGCTGCGCAGTTCTTGTTCCAGGTCGACCCGTCGGGCAATCTCCGAACTCAACCGGCGGTTAATCCGGATGACCACGGCCAGCATGATCATCAGAAATAGCAGCCCGGGCAGACCGTAAACCAGCAAATCGGACCAGAAGGTTCGATGATCCAGGACATTACCGACCCAGTGTTCCTGAATGGCACTGATTTCACTTGAAGTCATGTCCGCCAGGACTTTGTCCAGAATCCCGACCAGAATCTTGTTGTCGGGGGGCACGGCCATCGCCAATTGATAGCGATAGGGCGTTTCGCCGCTGACATACAGGCCGTCGAGCTTGAGTTGACGCAGGCTCCAGACGCTGGAGGCGAGATCACCCACGACCGCGTCCACTTCATCGGTGGCTAACGCCTGCAAGGCCGAGCTGACATTGGGCATCGCCACCAGATTCAGGTCGGGGTGGTGTGTGCGCAACAGTTCATGGGGCGCATAGTTTTCCACCACCGCGATCTTCAGCCCGTAGAGCTCGTCGAGCTTGCGCGGCTGGGGACCTCCGACATGGGCGAGGATGACAATCGGAAAGTCCAGGTAGGGACGAGTGAACGACAAATACGACTGGCGCTCCGGGGTCGACATGATGCCCGGCAGGACGTCCAGCTTGCCCTCTTTAGCCTGCTGCAGGACCTCGGTCCAACTGATCGGTTCGATGGGCGTCAGTTTGACGGCCAGCCGTTGACGAATCACGTTGATGTAGTCCGCCGCGAGGCCCTGATAGCGACCCTGGTCGTCACGAAACTCAAACGGCGGCCAGGACGCGTCCACACCCAGGCGCAAGTCCGGGTGAGCCGCCAGCCAGCTACGTTCTTCGTCGGTCAGAGTCAGCGCGCCAGCCGTTGCGGTCCAGGTCATCAGCGACAGCAAAAAAAGCACGGTCGGCAGTCTGGGCATAACGGTCTCGTTATGGCTCGGGGGAATGTTTCGAGTGTAGACGGGCAATTCGGCGGGGGGGAAGCGCGGGGGATTTAATCTGCATAAAGCAAAACCCCCGGCCTGGGCCGGGGGTTTTGTGATCACTCGTCGAGGAAGGAGCGCAGATGCTCGCTTCTCGTCGGGTGGCGCAGCTTGCGCAGCGCCTTGGCTTCGATCTGACGAATCCGTTCACGGGTCACGTCGAACTGCTTACCAACCTCCTCGAGGGTGTGGTCGGTATTCATGTCGATACCGAAGCGCATGCGCAGAACCTTGGCTTCACGTGCAGTGAGGCCGGACAGCACTTCGCGAGTCGCTTCTTTAAGGCTCTCAACAGTGGCGACATCGATTGGCGACTGCATGGTCGAGTCTTCGATGAAGTCACCCAGATGGGAGTCTTCGTCATCACCGATCGGGGTTTCCATGGAGATCGGCTCTTTAGCGATCTTCAATACCTTGCGGATCTTGTCCTCAGGCATTTCCATGCGTTCGCCCAGCTCTTCCGGGGTCGGTTCACGACCCATTTCCTGCAACATCTGCCGGGAAATACGGTTGAGCTTGTTGATCGTCTCGATCATGTGCACCGGAATACGGATGGTGCGGGCCTGGTCGGCGATCGAGCGAGTGATCGCCTGACGGATCCACCAGGTGGCATAAGTCGAGAATTTGTAGCCGCGGCGGTATTCGAACTTGTCTACCGCTTTCATCAAACCGATGTTGCCTTCCTGGATCAGATCGAGGAACTGCAAGCCACGGTTGGTGTACTTCTTGGCGATGGAGATCACCAGACGCAAGTTCGCTTCAACCATCTCTTTCTTCGCGCGGCGGGCCTTGGCCTCACCGATCGACATGCGACGGTTGATGTCCTTGATCTCGGCGATCGTCAAACCGGTTTCGGTTTGCAGCGCGGTCAGCTTCTGCTGGCAACGAATGATGTCCGGTTGCAGGCGACCAATGGCTTCAGCGTATTTGCTTTTGCCTTTGGCCAGTGCATCGGTCCAGCTTTCGTCGACTTCGTTGCCCGGGAACTGGCGCAGGAAGTCGGCACGCGGCATGCGGGCATCACGAACGCAAAGTTGCATGATCGCGCGCTCTTGCTGACGCAGACGATCCAGGGCACTGCGAACACGCTCGACCAGGCCTTCGAATTGCTTCGGCACCAGTTTGATCGGCATGAACAGCTCAGCCAGAAGCACCAGCTCGGCGATTGCCAGCTTGTTGCCACGACCGTGCTTTTTCAGCGCCTTGCGGGTGATTTCCATCTGGTCGGAGACAGCGCCAAAACGCTGTGCCGCGATGACCGGATCCGGACCGCTTTCGGCTTCTTCTTCGTCGTCGGTGCTGGCTTCAGCTTCGTCGTCGTCGGTATCGTCGTCCGCTTTCACGGCTTTCGGATCGACAGGCGGCGGCACTTCGGCAGCAGGCGGCGCAATGCCGTCGTCCGGGTCGATATAACCGCTCAGGACGTCGGACAGGCGGCCACCTTCGGTGGTGACGCGAGTGTACTCGGAGAGAATGTGGTCAACCGTGCCAGGGAAGTGCGCGATTGCGCCCATCACTTCACGGATACCCTCTTCAATACGTTTGGCGATTTCGATTTCGCCTTCACGAGTGAGGAGCTCTACCGTACCCATTTCACGCATGTACATGCGCACTGGGTCGGTGGTGCGACCAATGTCGGTCTCGACCGCTGCCAACGCTGCTGCTGCCTCTTCGGCCGCGGCTTCGTCAGTATCGGCGTCGGCCAGCATAAGGGAATCCTTATCTGGCGCAACCTCGAATACGTTGATCCCCATGTCGTTGATCATGCGGATGATGTCTTCCACCTGTTCCGGATCTGAAATATCCTCCGGCAGGTGGTCGTTGACCTCCGCGTAAGTCAGGTAACCCTGCTCACGACCAAGTGTGATCAACTCTTTGATACGAGACTGCTGTTGCGCTTTTCCGGACATAACACCCTATCCACTGAAGGTCTTGGCGGGCAAAAAACAAGCCGAGGATTATACCTGAGCTATGACCTCACGCGCCAGTTGAGGTCGGGGTTGATACAGCCATATTGCGTTTTAATAGGTCGCGCATCTGATTTGCTATCTGATTTGCTTCCTCCGCGGTCAATCCTGGCTGCCTTGCTTTCCTGATAAGTACTTCCAGGCTATCCGTGTGTTGACTTGCCGATAGCCTAGTAATGGTGTCTAAAAACTGTTGTTCAAGGTTATCGCCGTCAATCAGCCATTCCTTTTCCGCCAAAGCCTTTAGCAGGCGCCCCTGTTCAGTCCCATGCCAGCGGGCCATCAACTGAATAGAGTTTAGCTTAGGATTTTTTTGCACGGCCTCGATCAGGGCTACCAGCAACTGAGCGTAGGTATTGCTCTCATTGGCGAAGTGGTTGGCGGTTTCGACCTTGCCAGCCAGATCCGGGTGATGAATGAGCGTGCGAAGTGCAATCAGGGTTGGGGCTTCAACAGCAATCGGTGTGCGCGGGGCGCTCGGTTGATCGCGATCACCGCCCCGCTTGCCGTTTTTGTCCCAGGGCTTCTTGTCCCACTTCTTGCCACCCGCTCCGGGTTTCTTCGGCGTCCATTCCTGCTGCGGCGCATACATCTCTTGTGCCTGCGGCTGATGGTAGTCGCTGTAATCCGGCATGGCGTCGTAATCGACGCCCGGGTCGTATGCCGGCGGCGCATCCTGAGGTGCGCTTTGAACCAGTTGGCTCACGGCTTCACCGCTGAGGCCGGTAATTTCGGTCAGGCGCTGACGCATCAGAATGCGCAGGTTCGCGCCCGGTACCTTGTCGATCAGCGGCGCGGCGAGGGTGGCCATGTGGGCCTTGCCTTCGAGCGAGCGCGGGTCCGATTCCTCGGTCAGCTGTTGAAAGAAATAATCCGCCAACGGCTGGGCGTGCTGGTTGATTCGCGCGCGGAAAGCGTCCGTTCCTTCCGAGCGGACAAGCGTGTCCGGGTCTTCACCTTCGGGCAGGAACAGAAAGCGCGCGCGCCGCCCGTCTTGCAGGCACGGCAGGGCAGCTTCCAGTGCGCGCCACGCGGCATTGCGGCCAGCCTGGTCGCCGTCGAAGCAAAAAAGCACGTTGGGTACGACGCGAAACAGTCGCTTCAAGTGCTCTTCGCTGGTGGCGGTTCCCAGGGTCGCGACGGCATTGCGCAAGCCTTGTTGGGCGAGGGCAATGACGTCCATGTAGCCTTCGACGACGATGATTTCGTCGAGGTTGCGGTTGTTCTTGCGTGCTTCATAAAGGCCGTAGAGTTCCTGGCCTTTATGGAATACCGGGGTTTCCGGTGAGTTCAGGTATTTCGGCTTGTCGTCGCCCAATACCCGGCCGCCGAAAGCAATGATGCGTCCGCGGCTGTCACGGATCGGGAACATCACGCGATCGCGAAAGCGGTCATAGCGTTTGCCGGTTTCGGCGTTCTCGATCAGCAGGCCGGCGTCGACCATGGCTTTCTGTTGTAGGGTGTCGCTGCTCAAGTGCTTGAACAGATTGTCCCAGCCGGGCGGCGCGAAGCCGAGGCCGAAGTCTCGGGCGATTTCTCCGGTCAGCCCGCGACCTTTCAAGTAATCCACAGCCGCTTTGCGCGATGGATGGCTTTTCAGGGCTTGCCGGTAAAAGTCGGCGGCCGCAGTCAGTAGCGGGTACAGCGGCGAATCAGTCGGTTGCCGCGGTTTGTGCGGCCGACCGCTTTCTTCGCGGGGGATTTCCATGCCGGCGGCTTTGGCCAGTTCTTCGACCGCCTGGACGAAATCCAGGTTGTCGTGGTCCATCATGAAGCCGAGGGCATTGCCGCCCGCGCCGCAGCCGAAGCAGTAATAGAACTGTTTATCGGGGCTGACGCTGAAAGACGGGGTTTTCTCTTTATGAAAAGGGCAGCAGGCGGTGTAGTTCTTGCCAGCCTTTTTCATTTGCAGGCGCGAGCTGACCACATCGACGATGTCGGTGCGGTTCAGAAGGTCGTCAATGAAGCTCTGGGGAATTAGCCCGGCCATGGCGTTCTCGTCATCTGCGCTTAAAGGGACCCAAAACAATGAGCGGCCGAACGCGGGTCGTTGTTTGAGGCGCGCAAAATGTGCGGCTCGACCGGTGTCGTCTGCTTAATCGCTGTCGGGAAGTGTATCTGCCGAAAATCCACTGACGTTAGTACCAATCAGTATTCGACTATATGAAAGTGTTTCGCTGAAATCCGCTGCGGCCAGTCGAGGGCCTCGGATAGCTCATAAGCGGGCACGCAAGAAGGTGCCTTGGGCTGATCGTCGTAAGAGGAATCAGTGGGTGTGCTCGTCAGTAGCCTTGGAAGGCTCGTCAGAAAAGACGTGCACCGCTGGCAAAAGAGCCAGGTCTGACGCTGTGAAGCAGGTTTGTCTCGGTCGCGTCTGCGGCTTTGACGGTGAAGCATCAAGCGTTTTCCGCAAATGCCATTAGCCCGGCTGAGGGCCGGGCTTGGCAGAAGCTTGCTACGAACGTCTGTGTATTAGTACAGACGAACGGCACGGCGCTGTTCGCGCTGAACTTTCTTCGCGTGACGCTTAACAGCGGCTGCTGCTTTACGCTTACGCTCAGAAGTAGGCTTCTCGTAGAATTCGCGGCTACGAACTTCAGCCAGTACACCGGCTTTTTCGCAGGAGCGCTTGAAACGACGCAGAGCTACGTCGAAGGGTTCGTTCTCTTTTACTTTGACGGCTGGCATCCAGAGCTACCTTCATTCATTACCGGGGTCAACATCCTCGCGGCAAAAGAGCACTTGAAGACGTCGGTTTTTAAGGGTTGCGGATGTTAACTCCTCATCGACCGGAATGCAAAGCCTCTGATCGAAAACCGCTAGTCGGGGCATCCCATGGCGACTATTATGCGCGCCTTCGAATTCAGCCTAAACAAGGCGCAAACCCATGCTAGTACTGGGATTAGAAACCTCCTGCGACGAAACCGGTGTCGCATTATATGACAGTGAGCGCGGCCTGCTGGCCGATGCGCTGTTCAGTCAGATCGACCTGCACCGTGCCTATGGCGGAGTGGTGCCGGAGCTGGCCTCGCGCGACCACGTCAAGCGCATGCTGCCCTTGATTCGTCAGGTGTTGGCCGAAGCTGACTGTGTGCCCACCGAGATCGACGCCATCGCTTATACCGCGGGTCCTGGCCTGGTCGGTGCCTTGCTGGTGGGCGCCTCTTGCGCTCAGGCGCTGGCGTTTGCCTGGGGTATTCCGGCCCTCGGTGTGCACCACATGGAAGGCCATTTGCTGGCGCCGATGCTGGAGTCGCAACCACCGCAATTCCCGTTCGTCGCTTTGTTGGTGTCTGGCGGTCATACGCAGCTGGTTCAGGTCGACGGGATCGGTCACTACACGCTCTTGGGCGAAACCCTCGATGATGCTGCCGGTGAAGCTTTTGACAAGACCGCGAAGATGATGGGCCTCAATTATCCGGGCGGTCCGGAAATCGCCAAACTGGCAGAGCGGGGCGTTGCAGGGCGTTTCACTTTTCCGCGTCCGATGTGCGACCGCCCGGGCCTGGCGTTCAGCTTCAGTGGCTTGAAAACCTTCGCCCTGAACACCTGGCAGCAGTGTGTCAGCGCCGGGGACGACAGCGAGCAAGCCCGTTGCGACATCTCTCTGGCGTTCCAGCAGGCCGTGGTGGAGACTTTGACCATCAAGTGCAAGCGCGCCCTGAAACAGGCGGGTATGAAGCGTCTGGTGATCGCAGGGGGCGTCAGTGCCAACAAGGCGCTGCGCACTTCACTGGAGAAGATGCTCGGTGACATGAAGGGCGATGTGTTTTATGCCCGTCCGGAGTTCTGCACCGACAATGGCGCGATGATCGCGTTTGCCGGTTGCCAGCGCTTGCAGGCTGGTCAGCACGAAAGCCTGGCGATCAGCGTGCAGGCGCGCTGGCCGATGGAGCAACTGTCGGCGCTGTGATGAGCGGCGCTCACGTGCGGTATTTAAAAATGCCGTTCGCGCCCGGCAAACAGGTCGCGTAGATTGCCGCGATGACGCCAGACGATCAGCCCCGTGAGTGCGCTCATGGGCAGCAGTGCCGCCGGCTCTTGCCAGGCCAGCAACGGCAGGGTCAGTGGCGTGGCGATCAGTGCGGCGAGTGAGCTGGTGCGGGTCAGATAGAACGTCAGCCCCCAGGCGCAGACCGCCAGCAATGCAGCAGGCGGATACAGGCCCAGCAGCATGCCGGCCGCGGTGGCGACACCCTTGCCACCGCGAAACCGGAAGTACAGCGGGAACAGGTGGCCGATGACGGCACAAACGCCGATCCAGGCCTGTTCTTGCAGGGAAAGACCCGCAACACCGGCGATCAGCACCGGCAGCAGGCCTTTGCAGAGGTCGCCGATCAGGGTCAGGATGGCGAGTTTCTTGCCGGCCAGGCGCAACATGTTGGTGGCACCGGCATTGCCCGAGCCACTCATTCGCGGATCGGGGTTACCCGTCAGGCGGCTGAGCAAAATGGCGAAGGACAGAGAGCCGAGCAGGTAGGCGAGGGTCGCCAGTAACCAAAACATGCTAACTATTCCGGGCGAGGACGCCCTGATTCTAACGGCGCATTGCGCCCTTGTCGTGTAGCGGAGAAAAGTGCTTGGACAGAGTGTTTATCGAGGGCCTGGAAGTCGACACCGTGATTGGTGCCTACGACTGGGAACGAGGCATCCGACAGTGCCTGCGACTTGATCTGAGCTTCGCCTGGGACAATCGCCCGGCAGCGGCAGGCGACGACCTGACCCTGGCGCTCGACTATGCGAGCGTTTCGTCGCGCATCCAGGCCTTTGCCGAGCAGGCGCAGTTCCAACTGGTCGAAACCTTTGCCGAGCGCCTGGTTGAGGTGTTGATGAGCGAATTCAAGATCACTTGGATGCGCCTCAAGCTGACCAAGCCTGGCGCCGTCCCGGCAGCCACCGGTGGTGTGGGCGTGGAGATCGAGCGCGGATGTCGCTGACTCAGGTGTATCTCGGGCTCGGTAGCAATATCGAGCGCGAAACCCATTTGCAGGCGGGCCTGGAAGCCTTGGCAGGTTTCCTGGTGGATATACGCTGTTCGGCGGTGTTCGAAAGCCAGCCGGTGGGGATCAAGAGCGGGCCGTTCTTCAATTTCGTGGTGTCGGCTTACACCGATTTGCCGCTGATGGAGCTGGACCGTCGATTGAAGTTCATCGAGGCGGACAATGGCCGTTATGCGCCGGACCGCAAGGGTTTGCCGCTGGATATCGACGTACTGCTGTTTGGCGATCTGGTGGGCAATTTCGACGGACTGATCTTGCCGCGGGCAGAGATTCTGAAAAATGCCTTTGTGCTGTGGCCGTTGTCGCTGATTGCGCCGGACAGAGTGCATCCGGGCGTAGGCAAGAGCTTTGCTGCGTTGTGGCGCGATGCGCAGATTGATCAGGTGTTGGCGCCGGTGGCTTTCGAGTGGCGCGGTGAGCAGCTGACGCCTTCGAATTTGTTGTGAGGCGGATGACGCGTTCGGGGGCAAGCCTCGCTCCTACAAGTTTTGCGTCGTTCGCCCCATCGCAAACGACCTGGACCTTGTAGGAGCGAGGCTTGCCCGCGAAGCTTTTCAGGCAGACGCCGCCTCTTTGTAGGCCTTCAGCGCTTTGAGTCGCTCACGCTTGATAGCCTCACCCAGCTCCGGCCCCTTGAATCCCTTCTCCAGCAACGGCTGTACCGCCACGCTCCGTGCCGCGGTCGCCGCCCCGCGTAAATAATCCGCCTGGGGATAACTTCTCTGCTCCAGCCCTTTGCGGCCACGGGCGTCCATCTCGCATGCTGCAATGAACTCTTCAAACCGCTGCGGCCGACGGTAAATGTCAAAACTCTGCAGCAGCTCCAGCAACGTCGAGGGTTTCAGCTCCAGGGCGCGGTGGCCGTGGGTGTGATACTGGCCCACCAGCAATGCCAGTTCCTGACAATCCTTCGGTGCCTTGAAGCGTTCGTTGACCGCTTTGATCAGCTTCAGGCCCGTGTGCTCATGGGCAATATGGCGTGGCCATTCTTCCTCGGGTGTCAGCCCTTTGCCCAGATCATGCAGCAGGCATGCCCAGCGCACGGTCAGCGGTTGTTTATGCAGCGCCGCTTGCTCAAGCACGCTCAGGGTGTGCACGCCCGTGTCGATCTCAGGGTGATGGGCTTCCGGTTGTGGCACGCCGAACAGCGCATCGACTTCCGGCATCAACACCTTGAGCGCACCACACTCACGAAGCACTTCAATGAAGACTTGCGGCTGATCTTCCATCAGCGCACGGGAAATCTCTTTCCAGCTGCGTTCCGCCGTCAAAGCCTCCAGTTCACCTGATTCGCTGAGTTGGCGCATCAGCTCCACTGTTTCAGGCGCGACGGTGAAACCCAGTCCGGAGTAACGGGCTGCGAAGCGGGCAACGCGCAGAACCCGGAGCGGATCTTCGGCGAACGCGGGGGAAACGTGACGAAGCACTCGAGCTTCGAGATCGCGCTGGCCGTGATAAGGGTCGGTCAGATTCTGCTGATCGTCTTCGGCCATGGCGTTGATTGTCAGGTCGCGACGGATCAGGTCTTCTTCGAGGGTGACTTCGGGGCTGGCGTGAAAGGTGAAGCCGCCGTAACCCCGTCCGCTTTTGCGTTCGGTACGGGCGAGGGCGTATTCCTCACCGCTCTTGGGGTGAAGAAATACCGGGAAGTCAGCGCCCACCGGGCGATAGCCCTTGGCGAGCATTTCTTCGGTGGTGGCGCCGACCACGACCCAGTCGATATCGGTGACAGGCTTGCCCAGCAGGCGATCGCGTACCGCACCGCCGACTTTATAAATCCGCATAAAAAACCTCCGTTAGCTCGACAGAATAACCTTTGCGTCGAACTTCCGGAGGCAGAAACAGTGTCAAAGATGAATGACGGCCAAGTCCAGCCGGCCGTAATCCCCCTCGCTGTGCTCGCTTCTGGGCGGGACATGGTGAACTTTCATGACCTGGTCGCCTTGCAGCGTTTCCAGGTGAATGTCGAAACCCCACAGCCTGTGCAGGTGCTTGAGCACTTCCTCGGTGGACTCGCCCAGCGGTTTGCGGTCGTGTTGCTGGTGGCGCAAGGTCAGGGAGCGGTCACCGCGCCGGTCGATGCTGTAGATCTGAATATTGGGCTCGCGATTACCGAGGTTGTACTGCGCGGCCAGGGTTTCGCGAATGGTGCGGTAGCCGCCTTCATCGTGAATGGCCGGGACCAGCAGATCGTCCTTTTGGTCGTCATCGAGAATGCTGAACAACTTCAGGTCACGGATCACCTGAGGTGACAGGTACTGCAGTATGAAGCTTTCATCCTTGAAGCTGCTCATGGCGAACTTGATGCTCGACAGCCAGTCGGTACCGGCAATCTCAGGGAACCAGCGGTAATCCTCTTCTGTCGGATGTTCACACATGCGGCGGATGTCCCGGTACATGGCAAAACCCAAGGTGTAGGGGTTGATGCCGTTGTAGTAGGGGCTGTCGAAGCCGGGCTGGTAGACCACGCTGGTGTGGGACGTTAGAAACTCCATCATGAAGCCGTCGGTGACGAGACCTTCGTCATACAGATCGTTCATCAACGTGTAGTGCCAGAACGTGGCCCAGCCTTCGTTCATGACCTGGGTCTGGCGTTGCGGGTAGAAATATTGGGCGATCTTGCGCACGATGCGCACGATTTCCCGCTGCCAGGGCTCCAGTAACGGCGCATGTTTTTCAATGAAGTACAGGATATTTTCCTGAGGTTCGGCGGGGAAACGTGCGTTGTCCTTGTCGCTGTACTTGTCCGCGCCTTTTGGAATGGTCCGCCACAGATCGTTGATCTGCTTCTGCAAATGCTCTTCCCGATCTTTTTGCCGACGGCGCTCTTCTTCAGCCGAGATCGGATAAGGGCGTTTGTAGCGGTCTACCCCGTAGTTCATCAACGCATGGCAGGAATCCAGCAGGTCCTCGACCGCATCGATGCCGTGGCGTTCTTCGCACTGCATGATGTACTGCTTGGCGAACACCAGGTAATCGATGATCGAACTGGCGTCGGTCCAGGTGCGGAACAGGTAATTGCCCTTGAAAAAGCTGTTGTGGCCATAGCAGGCATGAGCGACCACCAGGGCCTGCATGCAGATGGTGTTTTCTTCCATCAGGTACGCGATGCACGGGTCCGAATTGATCACAATCTCGTAGGCCAGCCCCATCTGCCCTCGGCTGTAGGATTTCTCGGTGCTGAGGAAGTGTTTGCCGTAGGACCAATGGTGATAACCCAGCGGCATGCCGACGGAGGCGTAGGCATCCATCATCTGCTCGGCGGTGATCACTTCGATCTGGTTGGGGTAGGTATCCAAGGCATAACGAGCCGCCAGACGACTGATTTCTTTGTCGTAGGCCTGGATCAGCTCGAATGTCCATTCGGAGCCGGTGGAAATGGGTTGGCGCTTCTGCTCTTTGGCGGTCATGTCACTAACCTGCGCTGGAAGAGTTCACGGAAGACCGGGTAGATATCCCCGGCCGAGACCAGTTGCTGCTGGGCAAAAGTGTCAGAGAAGGCTTCGGCAATGCGTTCGTACTCGAACCACAAGGCCTGGTGTTCGCGCGGGGTAATCTCAACGTAAGTGTAGTACTGCACGAACGGCATGATCTGGTTGATCAGAATGTCGCGGCAGATCGGCGAATCGTCGTTCCAGTTGTCACCGTCGGAGGCCTGGGCCGCGTAGATGTTCCACTCATTGCTCGGATAACGCTCGGCCATGATCTCCTGCATCAGCTTCAAGGCGCTGGAGACGATGGTGCCGCCGGTTTCGCGGGAGTAGAAGAACTCTTCCTCATCCACTTCGCGGGCGCTGGTGTGGTGGCGGATGAACACGACGTCGATCTTGTCGTAGTTACGCTTGAGAAACAGGTACAGCAGGATGAAGAAGCGCTTGGCGATGTCCTTGGTCGCCTGGGTCATGGAGCCGGACACGTCCATCAGGCAGAACATCACCGCCTTGGAGCTGGGGTTCGGCTGCTTGATGAGCAGGTTGTACTTGAGGTCAAAGGTATCGAGAAAGGGCACGCGATGGATGCGCGCACTGAGTTTTTCGATTTCTGCTTCGATCTCCTGAATATCACCGAAGTTATCCGGCTCATCCCGCTTGAGTCGCAGCAGTTCCTCCTTGGCTTCCCGTAACTTTGCCCGGCTGCTGCCAGACAGGGCGATTCGCCGGGCATGGGCCGAGCGCAGGGTACGGATGATGTTGATTCGCGACGGGTTACCTTCGTTGCTGATACCCGCGCGCACGGTCTTGAAGGTGTCGGTGCCGGTCAGGTTGCGCTTGACCAGGTTCGGCAGTTCGAGGTCCTCGAACATGAATTCGAGGAATTCCTCCTGGGTGATCTGGAAGACAAACTCGTCCATCCCTTCGCCCGAATTACCAGCCTTGCCCGGGCCTCTGCCACCACCACCGCCTGGCGGACGGGCAATATGTTCGCCGCTGGTGAACTCCTTGTTGCCGGGGTGCACGACCGTCTGCTTGCCGCCACGTCCATGGTGAAGCACCGGTTCGTCGATGTCGCGGCCGGGAATGCTGATCTGTTCGCCGTGTTCCATATCGGTAATGGAACGCCGACTGACCGCCTCTTCGACGGCCTTCTTGATGTGATCACGATAACGCCGCAGAAACCGCTGACGGTTCACCGTGCTCTTGTTCTTGCCATTGAGACGTCGGTCGATCACATAGCTCATGACTGCTCCTTAGAAGCTGTCCTGAAAGGGGCGAGCGGTTATGCAGCATCGTGCCGAGTGCCAAGGGGTGTTCACGCTCCCCCAAGCGCTTTGGATGCTGCCTGAACCTTCGCTTGCGACTTTCGAACACCTTCCAGAGGCCTGTGTAACAGAAAAAGCGCACACAGGTCTCTGGCTGACGACAACCGGTCTGACCGGCAGCGGGTTATTGTGATTTTCTGACCCGCAGGTACCACTCGGACAGCAGTCGTACCTGTTTGTCGGTGTAGCCCCGCTCGACCATCCGTGTGACGAAGTCGTTGTGCTTCTGCTGGTCCTCTTTGCTGGCCTTGGCATTGAAGCTGATGACCGGCAGGAGGTCCTCGGTGTTGGAGAACATTTTCTTCTCGATGACCACCCGCAGTTTTTCGTAGCTGAGCCAGGTCGGGTTCTTGCCATTGTTGTTGGCCCGGGCGCGCAGTACGAAGTTGACGATTTCGTTGCGGAAATCCTTCGGATTGCTGATGCCGGCCGGTTTTTCGATTTTCTCAAGCTCTTCGTTCAGCGCGACGCGGTTGAGGATTTCGCCGGTTTCCGGATCTCGGTATTCCTGGTCCTGGATCCAGAAGTCTGCGTACAGCACGTAGCGATCGAAGATGTTCTGGCCGTACTCGCTGTAAGACTCGAGGTAGGCAGTCTGGATCTCCTTGCCGATGAATTCGATATAACGCGGTGCCAGGTACTCCTTGAGGAAGCGCAGATAGCGTTCGCGGGTCTCGGCCTGGAATTGTTCCTGTTCGATCTGTTGTTCCAGTACATAGAGCAAATGCACCGGGTTGGCGGCGATTTCGTGTGGATCAAAGTTGAAAACCTTGGACAGGATCTTGAACGCAAACCGGGTCGACAGACCGTTCATGCCTTCGTCTACACCGGCGTTGTCGCGGTATTCCTGGATCGATTTGGCTTTTGGATCGGTATCTTTGAGATTCTCGCCGTCATACACGCGCATCTTGGAATAGATGTTGGAGTTTTCCGGCTCCTTGAGGCGTGAGAGCACGGTGAACTGGGCGAGCATTTTCAGGGTGTCGGGTGCGCAATGGGCTTTGGCCAGGGAGCTGTTGAACAGAAGCTTGTCGTAGATCTTCACCTCGTCGCTGACCCGCAGGCAGTATGGCACTTTGACGATATAGATCCGGTCGATGAAGGCTTCGTTGTTCTTGTTGTTGCGGAAGGTGTGCCATTCCGATTCGTTGGAGTGAGCCAGCAGGATCCCGGTAAACGGAATCGCCCCGAGGCCTTCGGTACTGTTGTAGTTGCCTTCCTGGGTGGCCGTCAGCAATGGGTGCAGCACCTTGATTGGCGCCTTGAACATTTCGACGAATTCCATCAGGCCCTGGTTGGCCCGGCACAGAGCGCCTGAATAGCTGTAGGCATCGGCGTCGTTCTGTGGGTATTCCTCCAGTTTGCGGATATCGACCTTGCCCACCAGCGCCGAGATGTCCTGGTTGTTTTCATCGCCCGGTTCGGTTTTGGCCACCGCGATCTGGTTGAGAATCGACGGATAGAGTTTCACCACACGGAACTGACTGATGTCGCCGCCGAATTCGGCCAGGCGCTTGGTGGCCCATGGCGACATGATGGTATTGAGGTAGCGCCGCGGAATGCCGAAGTCTTCTTCGAGGATCGCGCCATCTTCAGTGGCGTTGAACAGACCCAGCGGTGACTCGAATACCGGCGATCCCTTGATGGCGTAGAAGGGCACTTTCTCGATCAGCTGTTTCAGCTTCTCGGCCAGGGACGATTTACCGCCACCGACGGGGCCGAGCAGATAGAGGATTTGTTTCTTCTCTTCCAGGCCCTGAGCGGCATGGCGGAAATACGACACGATCTGGTCTATGCATTCTTCCATCCCGTGGAAGTCTTCAAAGGCCGGATAGCGGCGGATCACCTTGTTGGAGAAGATCCGCGACAGCCTCGAGTTGGCCGAGGTGTCGAGAAGCTCCGGTTCACCGATGGCCAGTAACAGACGCTCGGCGGCGAAGGCGTAGGCGCTGCGGTCGCTTTTGCACAGCTCCAGATACTCTTGCAGCGAGAGTTCTTCCTGGCGTGTGGACTCGAAGCGTTGTTGGAAGTGGCTAAAGATACTCATGACGTCACCTCGCTCGATACGTGGAGCCGACGCCGGATCATTCAGTCGATGCTGGCAGCAACCGGATATGCAGTCGCTGTTTACCCCCCAGAACTCTTTCGAAGCTGACTGCCCCGAAAGCTACTCCCGATGACCCGCGCGCCGGTGTACCGGCTCTCCCCTGTTTTGGATGGCCTGCGCTTAAGGATAGTTGCTAATTCGGGAGGTAAAGGCGAGATACGTAATTATGTGTGGCAGACCGTTCGTCTGCCACCGTGCGAGCCCGCGGTGGCCGGGGCTTGCACGTTACAAAAAAATTATTCGGAGGTCCCTTGCGCTGTTTCCGCAGGATAAGTCGTGCGCCACAGCTCAAAACCGCCATCCATGCTGTACACGTCGGAAAAGCCCTGGCTGATCAGGTAAGCGGCGGCACTCTGGCTGGAATTTCCGTGGTAGCAGACCACTACCGTAGGCGCATCAAGGTCGGCGGCACGGATGAAGTCCGAGATGGAAACGTTGTCGAGATGCTTCGAGCCGGCGATGTGCAGCGCGGCATAGGTTTGAGGGTCACGAACATCGACCACCACTGCGCCTTGTTCGCGCAGGGCCTGTGCCTGTTCTGGTGGGATGCGTTTGAATTCGCTCATGGCGGGCTCCTGTGGCTCGGCTGAAAGCGCAGTCTAGCGCTGGGCGCTGGCTGACGTTTGTTCGGGAATGATGGGGGCGACTGGCGGTAGTGTGTGGCCATGTTCGTCGCATTTGCACAGCTGGCGTTCACCGGTGTCTACGTTCATCAGGGTCATGGAGCCACCCCAGACACACCCGGTGTCGAGCGCGAAGACGTCTGGCTCGTCACACCGGCCTTCGAGCGCCGCCCAATGGCCGAAGATGATCTTCACGCCCTTGGTCTTGCGCTCTTTGTGCTTGAACCACGGCGCATAGCCCGGCGGTGCGGTGTCGATGCCTTCCTTGCCCTTGAGGTCGAGTTTGCCCTCGCTGGTACAAAAACGCATGCGGGTGAAATAGTTGGTGATCACGCGCAGGCGGGTTACGCCTTTGAGGTCGCTGTCCCATTTCACCGGATCGTTGCCGTACATGCCGTCAAGGTAGGCCGGGAAGCGGTTGTCGTCGCGCAGGGCTTCTTCAACTTCGGCTGCGCATTTCAAGGCTTTGCGCAGCGACCACTGGGGCGGGATGCCTGCATGGACAAGGGCAATGTTGCGCTGTTCGTCGTAGTGCATGAGCTTTTTCTGACGTATCCACTCCAGCAGCTCCAGGCAATCGGGGGCTGCGAGTATCTCGCGCAGGGTGTCGGTTTTTTTCAGGCGTTCGATGTTCTGCCCGGCCGCCAGCAAGTGCAGGTCGTGGTTGCCGAGCACGCACACCAGCGATTCGCGAATGCTGTAGAGGAAACGCAAAGTTGCCAGCGACTGCGGGCCGCGGTTGACCAGATCGCCCACTAGCCACAGACGATCCTTTTCAGGGTCGAAAGCGACTTGTTCGAGCAGGCATTGCAGCGGCTCAAGGCAGCCTTGAAGGTCGCCGACGGCATACGTCGCCATCAGTGCAGGGCTCCGGGCACCGCCAGGCGGAATGGCGCGATGATGGCGTCGAAGTGTTTGCCGTCGTCGGCCACCATCGCATAAGTACCTTGCATGGTGCCGACCTTGGTGGTCATGACCGTGCCGCTGCTGTAGGTGTGGTTTTCACCGGACTGGATCAGTGGCTGCAAGCCCACGACACCCGCGCCTTTGACCTCTTCGACATGCCCGTCGCCATCGGTGATGACCCAGTGCCGTGACAGCAACTTGGCCGGTAACTCGCCGTTGTTCTGCACGGTGATGGTGTAGGCAAAGGCAAAGCGGTTGTGCTCGGGTTGCGATTGTTCTGCCAGATAGCGGGTGACGACGCTGACGTCGACCTGATAACGAGGATCGGACATGCAAGAGGCCTTAAAAGCGAAGCGGGACGCGGGGCGTAGCTGATGGAACTCAGTCTAGGCCAAGTATCGGGTAGTAAACCAGACATGGGCGCTGGTGTCCTACCCGATAACGCTCGTCGGTTGTCAGTCGACGGCGGGGGTGGGCAGGACTTGTTCGCTGAGCTTGTCGGCCAGGCGCACGAACGCGGCAAGGTCAAGCTGCTCCGGACGAAGGCTGCCGTCGACACCGGCAGCGGTAATTTCGTCGTTGCTCAGCAGCAGTTTGAGGGTATTGCGCAGGGTCTTGCGGCGCTGGTTGAAAGCTTCGCGCACAACACGCTCCAGCAGCTTGTGATCCTTGGCCGGATGCGGCAGCACCGCGTGAGGCACCAGGCGCACGATGGCCGAATCGACTTTCGGTGGCGGATTGAACGCACCGGGGCCAACGTTGAACAGATGCTCAACCCGGCAATGATACTGAACCATGATCGACAGGCGACCCCAGTCTCCGCCGCCAGGACCTGCCGCCATACGCTGGACAACTTCCTTTTGCAGCATGAAGTGCATGTCGCGAATCAGGCTGGCGTTATGCAGCAAGTGAAAAATCAGCGGCGTAGAGATGTTGTACGGCAGGTTGCCGACGACCCGAAGGCTGCCCGGCGCTGCGTTCAGGCTGTTGAAGTCAAACTTCAGCGCGTCGCCCTGATGCAGGTTGAAGTTGCTCTTGCCAGCGAACTGCTGATTGAGGATCGGGATCAGGTCTTTGTCCAGCTCCACCACGTCCAGTTGTGCGCCGCTGCCCAGCAGGCCCTGGGTCAATGCACCCTGGCCCGGGCCGATTTCCAGCAGGCGGTCCTCGGGCTTGGCGTGAATGGAGCGCAGGATGCGGTCGATAACGCCGGCATCGTGCAGGAAGTTCTGGCCAAAACGCTTGCGCGCCCGGTGTTGGTAATGCTCGGTCATAAACGGGTCTCGGCCATCTGGTAGGCGGTTTCCAGGGCGACTTGCAGGCTGCCGGTGTCGATTTTGCCGCTGCCGGCCAGATCCAGGGCGGTGCCGTGGTCGACCGATGTGCGGATGATCGGCAAGCCCAGGGTCACGTTGACTGCCGCGCCGAAGCCTTTGTATTTCAGCACGGGCAGGCCCTGGTCGTGGTACATCGCCAGCACCGCGTCGCAGTGCTCCAGATATTTGGGGGTAAACAGAGTGTCGGCGGGCAGGGGGCCGCGAAGGTCCATGCCCTCGCCGCGCAGGCGCTCTAATGTAGGTTCGATGATGTCGATTTCTTCATGGCCCAGGTGTCCGCCTTCACCGGCGTGCGGGTTTAGCCCGCAGACCAGGATGCGTGGCTGGGCGATGCCGAACTTTTGTTGCAAGTCCGTGTGCAGAATGCGTGTGACCCGTTCCAGCCGCTCCGGCGTGATTGCATCGGCAATCTCCCGCAGGGGCAGGTGAGTGGTCACCAGCGCCACGCGCAAGCCACGGGTGGCAAGCATCATCACCACTTGCGCAGTGTGGGTCAGGTCCGCGAGAAATTCGGTGTGCCCCGAGAAGGCAATCCCGGATTCGTTGATCACGCCCTTATGCACAGGGGCGGTGATCATGCCGGCGAAATGCCCGTCGAGGCAGCCTTGACCCGCACGGGTCAGGGTTTCCAGGACGAACGCCGCATTGGCCTTGTCCAGTTTTCCGGCGGTGACCGGTGCGTTGAGCGGGGTATCCCAGACATACAGGCTGTTGGCGGGTGCCGGAACATCCGGCCAGCTGTCTGGCATTACCGGGAGCAGATCGACAACCACGCCCAGCTGCGCGGCTCGCTCAAGGAGCAGGTCGCGGCTGGTAATGGCAATCAGGGGGTGTGGCTGGGCTTGCGAGGCAAGCAGCAGGCACAGGTCGGGACCTATGCCGGCCGGTTCGCCGGGTGTCAGCGCGAAACGCTTGGGTTTCACTGCGCTGCCTGGTCTGCACCAGGAAGTTTGATCTCTACGTAAGCTTCGTCACGGATCTGACGCAGCCAGGTTTGCAGCTCTTCGTCGTATTTGCGGTTACGCAGTACGGTCATCGCTTGCTGCTCACGGGCCTGGGTAGTGCTGTCGGTGGCGCGGCGGCCAAGGACTTCCAGGACGTGCCAGCCGTATTGAGTCTGGAACGGCTTGGACAGCTGACCTTGTGGGGTCTTGGCCATCACTTCGCGGAACTCAGGCACCAATGCATTCGGGTCGATCCAGTTCAGGTCGCCGCCGTTGAGGGCGGAACCCGGGTCTTCCGAGAAGCTTTTCGCCAGTTCGCCGAAATCTTCACCCGCTTCGATTCGGGTATAGAGCGATTCGGCCAGGGCCTTGGTTTTTGCTTCGTCGCGAATCGGGCTAGGTTTGACCAGGATATGACGCACGTGCACTTCGTCACGCGTCTGGGTTTCACCGCCACGCTTGTCGAGGATCTTCAGGATGATGAAGCCGCCCGGCGTGCGCATAGGCTGGGTAATGTCGCCCACCGTCATGGTACTCAGCATGCGATCGAACGGAGGTGGCAATTGACCGGCTTTACGCCAGCCCATATCGCCGCCTTCCAGTGCGGTTTCGCTGGCGGATTTGGCGATTGCCAACTGACCGAAGTCAGCGCCTTGCTTGAGTTGCTGGTAAACCGCGTCCGCTTGCTTGGCAGCACTCTGAATCGCATCGGAGTTGGCGCTTTCCGGTGTAGGAATCAGGATGTTGGCCAGACGGAATTCTTCGGACAATTGCATCTTGCCGAGGTCGGAAGCGAGGAAATTCTTCACTTCCTGTTCAGACACCTGGATACGTTCGGCCACACGACGCTGACGCACACGGCTGATGATCATTTCGCGGCGGATCTGTTCCCGGGCGTCCTCGTAAGAGAGGCCATCGCGACTCAGGGCAGCACGGAACTGATCAATCGACATGTTATTGCGCTGGGCAATGGTGCCGACAGCCTGGTTCAGTTCTTCGTCGGTAATACGGATGCCGGAACGCTCGCCGATCTGCAGTTGCAGGTTTTCGACGATCAGACGTTCAAGCACCTGCTGATCCAGCACGTTGGCCGGTGGTACAGCAGAGCCGCGTTTGGCGATGGTTTGCTGAACTTCGTGGACCCGTTGGTCCAGTTGGCTCTGCATGACCACGTCGTTATCGACAATGGCCACCACTTTATCGATGGACTGTACCGCGGCGTTCGCCGCAGTACCCAGGAACAGCGCGCCCAACACTAGCGGGCGCAGACAATCAGAAAGCTTGGTCTTCACGTTCACGATAACCTTGGATGCCTTTGTCGAGGAAGCTCTCTACTTTGGCGCCGGTGAGGCCGCCGAGACCTTTCAGAACGATTTGTAGGAAGACGCCGTGGTCGCCTCTTTCGTTTTGTGGAGCTTCTTGACTGAACTCGTCATATGAAACCCAGTAACGGTTGATCAGGCGCAGTTTCCAGCAGCAGTTGTCGTACTCGAAACCACCGAAGGCTTCCAGGGTACGGTTGCGGTTGTAGTCATACTGCCAGCGGCTGATGGCGTTCCATTGCGGCACGATCGGCCAGATCACCGAGAAATCGTGCTGTTCGATTTTGTAGTAGTCCTTCACGAAGCCTGGAGTCCCCGGGGTGCCATAGTCACCGCCGCCGACGGACCATTTACCGGTGGTCTGGTCGTAACGGACCTGGTCATTGCGATAGCGATAGCCGGCGTTGATGACCTTGTTCGGGTTGTCTTCGGGCTGGTAGTGGAACATCGCGCTACCCGAGCGAGGGCTGCGGCTGTCCGGGTCCCAGTTGTAGTCGGCCGTGGTGCGCCAATCGCGGTTCCAGCGGTACTCGTATTCCAGCGCATAGGGTGAAACGTTGGAATGAGCGTCTTCGCGGGTTTTTGCATCGATACCCGGCAACTGGACTTCGCGGTCCTTGAAGTACAAGGCTTGGCCTACACTTATCCGTTGACGTTCGAAACCGTCGTCTTCGATCCAGCGGTTGGTCACGCCCAGCGACAGCTTGTTCTCATCGCCGACACGGTCAGAGCCCGAGAACCGGTTGTCACGGAACAGCGACGCATAGTTGAAGGTGTATTCGCCGGTGTCGAAAACTGGAATGTCTTCCTGATCTTTCTCTGGGACATAGAGGTAGAACAGGCGTGGTTCAAGGGTCTGGCGATAGTTCTTGCCGAACCATTGGGTGTTGCGATCGAAATACAGACCACTGTCAATACTTGCGATTGGAACGCCACGGCTCTGGTTGCTGCCGAATTGACCGTTGATGTTTTCGGTCCCGGTTGCAGCTGCGGCTTGATTTTGAGCCACGATCTGGTTTTTGCCGATACTGTCCAGATCAAGTTGGTACTGGGTGTACTGGTACTTGAGCGATGGCTTCAGGAAACCATAAGTCCAGTCCAGTGGCAGGCTGACGGTTGGCGCCATATTGAGACGATCGCCATTGGCGCGAGCCAGACCTTGAACGTTAGTGTCCAGACGGTCTTCCACATTGCCGTCTTCATCGGTGAAGGTGCCGTTTTTCAGGTCACGATCAAAGCGCACCAATTCGGTTTGGTAAGAGAAATCCAGGCCGCCCGGATGTACCGGCAGCGCACCGTCAAAGGTGATCTGCGGCAAACGATCATACGGCGTGATATTTGAAACGGTCGCCAGCTGGTAAGCCTGGGCGTTCAAGCGTGCGGTGTAGCTGTCGCCACGATAGGTGACAGAACCCTGCTGGTTAACGAAATCAGCGCTTTTCACACCAATCTGGTCAGTCTGCAGATCCTGGAAATAATACGGATCACTGATCTTGGTGTAATCGACCTGTGTGAGAACACGCGAATCCAGACCACCCTTGTGCTGCCAGTTATACATGTAGCGGTTTTTCTGGTAGTCGGTCTGCTTGCTGCGATCGGTGTCTTCGTCGTTGAGGTACGCCGCGCCGAACTGACCTTCGCTGGACGGGGTCAGGTAGCGGAACTCGCCTTCCATCAACAGGCCGTGCTTGCTCATGTAACGCGGATACAACGTGGCATCGTAATTCGGCGCCAGGTTGAAGTAGTACGGTGTCACCAGCATGAAGCCGGTATCGCTGCCCGTGCCGATAGTCGGCGGCAGGAAACCTGACTGGCGACGGTCGTCGATCGGGAAATAGATGTACGGCGTGTACAGGACAGGAATGTCCTTGACCCGCAGTGTCACGTTGGTCGCAGTACCGAAGCCGGTCGCCGGGTTCAAGGTGATGTTGTTGCCCTTGAGCTGCCAGGCGTTGCTGTTCGGTTCGCACGTGGTGTACGTACCATCCTTGAGGCGGATGATCGCGTTTTCGGCACGTTTGGCGTACAGCGCGTTACCGCGGATGCGCGACTTGTGCATCACGTATTCGGCGTTATCGACCTTGGCTTCACCGGTGTCGAGCTGCACGTCGGCGTGGTCGCCCACGATCAGCGCGCCGTTGTCGCG
Source organism: Pseudomonas sp. UMAB-40 (assembly GCF_900095275.1). Taxonomy (NCBI): domain Bacteria; kingdom Pseudomonadati; phylum Pseudomonadota; class Gammaproteobacteria; order Pseudomonadales; family Pseudomonadaceae; genus Pseudomonas; species Pseudomonas sp. UMAB-40. The sequence goes on along the minus strand of NZ_LT607570.1, from coordinate 35,289 downwards.
AATGCGCACGTTGCCGCTCAGCTCACCACGGCTCTCGGCCTGGTACAGGTTCGCTTCGTCGGCTTCGACCTGCATGCTGCCCTGACGCATGACGACGTCACCGGCCAGGGTCGCGACTTGTTCATCCTGCTTATAGCGAGAGGCCTTGGCGCCGATAAAGGTCGGGGCGTCACTTTTATTCGTCTTGTCATTCATGCCAGGACGAATCGGTTCGATATAGGAACCAGAGCAGTAAGGACCGGTCTCTGCCAGTTGCGCTGCCGTGAGGTTCTCGCGCGGAACCCAGTCGAGGTGACTGTAGTCTGCACTACGCGACTTCAGGCCGCGGCCTTTGGACTCGGTAACCAGCACAGGCTTGGCGCCAGTGTCTTCACTGGTGCCACTTTCGGACGCAGGTTCGCCGGTGGCGGAAACTGCGCTGCCGTCATGGACGGGACGCGGAGGCAATGCCGCCGCTGGCGCTTTTGGCGCACAGTCCCAGGCACCCGAAGCAGAGACTGAGCAGTCATACTGTTCCGCGGCGACCACGAAAGAAGTGGCTAGGGGTTGCAGGGCCAGCAGACTGCCGGTAACCAACAACGGAAATTTTTTACGAAACGCGGGGGATTTCAATGCCATCTTATTAGTCCGGGCTTCCTGCGTGCCATCTGCCCGCGGTGTGGGCCGCACGCCTCTCGATGGTCTGAAAAAGATGCTGGATAATAAAGCATGACCCGCTTGACGGCTAGCGCCGTCGGAGACCCTTGCAATGCCTGACCAAGATGTACGTTTGCAACACCTGAAAGTTTGGCTCGACGAGCAGTTGGCAATCCTCTTTGCAGAACAGGGCTGGGGCGCCGTACCCCCGGCCACATTGACTGCGGCCAGTAGTGACGCGAGTTTTCGGCGTTATTTCCGCTGGGAAGGCGAAGGCCGAAGTTTCGTCGTGATGGACGCGCCACCGCCCCAGGAAAACTGCAAACCCTTCGTGGATATCGCTTTTTTGCTGGCGAAATCCGGAATAAATGTGCCGAAAATTTATGCCGAAGACCTCGAACGCGGTTTTCTTTTGCTCAATGACCTGGGCAACAAGACTTATCTGGACGTGATCGACAGCGAAAATGCCGACGATTTGTTCGAGGATGCCCTGCAAGCATTGTTGGCTTTCCAGCAATTGCCAATGGTCGCGCCGTTGCCGAGTTATGACGTGGCCTTGCTGCGCCGCGAGCTGGAACTGTTCCCCGAGTGGTACGTGAAACGCGAGCTGGGCATCGAGTTCGACTCCGCACAGCAAATGCTCTGGCAGAACGTGACTGAGCTGCTGATCGACAGCGCCCAGGCCCAGCCTAAAGTGCTGGTGCATCGCGACTACATGCCACGTAACCTGATGCTTAGCGAGCCGAACCCCGGCGTGCTGGATTTCCAGGACGCGGTCTATGGCCCGGTGACCTATGACGTGACCTGCCTGTTCAAGGACGCCTTCCTCAGTTGGCCCGAGGAGCGTGTGCACGCCTGGCTGGAAAATTACTGGCAGCAAGCGGGTGCGCTCGGCATTCCCGTGCAGCCTGATTTCGAAGATTTCCTGCGGGCCAGCGACCTGATGGGCGTGCAGCGTCACCTGAAAGTGATTGGTATTTTCGCCCGTATCTGCCATCGCGACGGCAAGCCGCGCTACCTGGCCGATGTGCCGCGTTTCTTTGCTTATATAGACGCGGTGATCGCCCGCCGTCCTGAGCTGGCTGAGTTGGATGTGTTGCTGCTGAGCCTGCGTGCTGGAGCTCCTGCATGAAGGCGATGATTCTGGCCGCGGGCAAAGGCGAGCGCATGCGCCCGCTGACCCTGACCACACCCAAACCGCTGGTTCGTGCCGGCGGCGTGCCTCTGATCGAATACCACTTGAAAGCCCTGGCAATCGCCGGGTTTACCGAGATCGTGATCAACCACGCCTGGCTCGGTCAGCAGATCGAAAACTACTTGGGGGACGGCTCGCAATACGGCCTGCGTATTCAATACTCACCGGAAGGGGAGCCACTGGAGACCGGCGGCGGTATCTTCCGCGCGTTGCCTCTGCTGGGCGATGACGCATTCCTGGTGGTCAATGGTGACATCTGGACTGACTACGACTTCAGCGTGCTGCATCAACCCATCGCCGGGTTGGCGCACCTGGTGCTGGCGGATAATCCGGCCCATCACCCGACCGGCGATTTCACTCTGGTCGACGGGCAAGTGCGCGACGGTCAGCCCGACGCCGACACCCTGACCTACAGCGGCATTGCCGTGCTGCATCCGCAACTGTTCGACGGTTGCTCGGCCGGCGCCTTCAAGCTGGCACCGTTGCTGCGCAAGGCCATGGCCGATGGACAGGTCACCGGCGAGCGCCTGAGCGGACACTGGGTGGATGTCGGCACGCACGAACGCCTGGCTGAAGTTGAAACCCTGATAGAAGCGAGACGCTGAGATGCTGTGGCCAGGGACTCTGATTGGAGCCGGAGCGGGCTTTGCCATAGCCAGCATTCCGGGGGCCATGCTCGGTGCTTTGCTGGGACAGGCGCTGGATCGACGTTTGCACCTGCAAAGCTGGGGGCATTTGCGTGAAAAGCTCGGCGGTCGTCCGATGCTGCGCAACGATGAACTGTTGTTCGTGTTGCTGGGGCGGTTGGCCAAGAGCGATGGACGCGTGGTGGATGGCCACATCCAGCAGGCTCGTCAGGAAATGCGTGCGCTGGAAATGACCGAACCGGCGCAGCGTCGTGCCATTGCCGCGTTCAATCGCGGCAAGTCGGGCCGTGACCGGTTGCGAGGGTATCTGCGGCGCTTGAGTGCTCAGCCCCACGCCGCAGAAGGCGTATTGCGCGCCTGTTGGCGTATGGTTTGGGCCGATGGGCGTGCCGGTAACAATGAACGCGAATTGCTGGCCCAGTGGGGCAAGTGGCTGGGCTGGACGCCGCAACAAGTACTGGCGCTGGCGGCCGACTACGATCAGCACAAGCGACCGCAGGTCAGCAGCACCCTGACTTATCAGGAGGCCTTACAGCTGTTGGGGGTGTCGGCGACCAGCGAGCCGGCGCAAATCAAGCGTGCCTATCGACGCCTGCTCAGTCGCCATCACCCGGACAAGATTGCCGGCAGCGGTGCGACGGCGTTGCAGGTGCGTGAGGCGACTGACAAGACCCGCGAACTGCACACGGCCTACACGTTGATTCGTGAGCGGCGGGATTTTCGCTAGCAGGCAAGAAATGAGTCGTCAGTGATTCCGTCTTCGCGGGCAAGCCCGCTCCCACAGGTTTATGTCGATAGCAATATTGCGTACGACTCGAATCCTGTGGGAGCGTGGCTTGCCGCGAATGGGGCGACGCGGTCTATCAGTCCGCCGCCTTCTGCGGATTCAACCACCCGCGCACCCGGCGCACCAGCTGCTCTTGCTCAGCCTTGGCATCACCAGGCAACGCTTTGAGCGACACCTGGCTGAACGCCGAAGACTTCAATCGCTTGCTGGCCTGCATCCGAGCCAGCGCTGCGCTGCGGTCCAGCGGCTTATCCATATAGAAGATGTCTGCCGTCGGCAGCTTCAGTGTCGGCGTCAGTTCGACCAGCTCGGGTTTCGCCGCGGCTGGCGACTGTGCCGCGACCATCACAAACTTTTCCACTTGCGACGGCTGCTTCTCGCTCAAATAACGTGCGGCCCAGTAAGCGCCGGTGCCATGACCCAGCACGACAATGCTGCGAGCGCTTTGCTGTTCGGCATAGGCAATGGCCGCATCAATGCGCGCAAAAATGCGTTCGGCGTCGGCCTTGGCCTGCTCCTCGGTGGTTTCGGCGATGGCCTTGTCGGCAACTTCCGCTTCACCACCGGCCGCTTGCTCGATGGGGGCTGCCGTGGTCGAGTCCTTGCTGCCGGTTTCCGGCGCCTTGAGCGTTGGCGGCATTTCCACGACGCGTGGTGCAATGGCGTCGCTTTGCAGGTCGGGCAAGGTGATACTCAGGCTGCTCCACTGCGCGTCGGGCAATTTGTTACGCAACGGACCGATTGCTTGCGGCCAGTCAACGGTTTCACCGGCGCCCGGGATGATAATCACCGCACCTTTGGGCTCGGCGGTGTTGGCCGGTTTCCACAGCGCAAGAAAGGTGTCGGCGCCGGCTTGCAGTTGTTGCTGTTCCTGCGCAGGGATTTTTCGCTCAAGTGCCGTCGCTTCTTCCTGACTACGCTCAAGCAGTGGCTGGCGTTCGACCGGTTTTTCTTCTGCGGATTTTTCCGCAGCGGCAGGTGCCGGGTCGGCGGCCTCGACGGAAAAGGCGCAAGGCAGGATCAGCGACAGGCACAATGCTGGCAGTGCCAGGCGGTAGACAGGGGGCATCGGATATTCCAGGCCAGAAGTTATTCCGGCAGCCTAATGGGTTGGTCAGTATTTGTCAGTGTGTGAGACTTCAATGATGCGTTTTCGCTGCCTGTGGGTTATCGGCTGTTTGTGGTTTCCCTTGATGAGTTGGGCGGCTTCCGCGCCACCGACGCACGTCGCGCCCTTGTCGCCCCAGCAACAACAGTGGCTGGCAGCGCACGGCGAATTGCGTGTCGGGCTGGTGTTGCAGGCGCCTTACGCGCAATACGATCGCCGCTTGCAGCGCCTGTCGGGGGTCAACGTCGAGTTGATGAAATGGCTGGCCAAAGCGCTCAAGGTCGAGCTGAGCTGGCGTAATTTCCCCGACCTTGCGCAACTGGAAGCCGCCGCGCGCGAGGGTGAAATCGACATCGCTCCCGGGCTGACCCAAACCCCCGCCGGCCTGCGGTTCTGGCAATTCTCCGACCCCTACATGCGGGTGCCGCAACTGGTGGTCAGTGACCAGAAAAGCACAGGTGCCGTGGAGCTGGAAAAACTCGACAGCCAAACCCGCGTCGCTGTGCGCATGCCCAGTGCGACGGCTGACTATCTGCGCGGCAACTATCCCCATCTGAACCTGCAAGGCGTACCGATCGAGCGCCAGGCATTGCAGTTATTGCTGAGTCAGCAGGCCGGTTATGCCGTGGTCGATGAAGCGCAATTGGGGCGGCTGTCCGTAGAACCTGAATTCGCCGGGCTGGTCGTGGTAGGTGACATCGGTTTGCCGCAATTGCTGCGAGTGGCCACACGACGGGACCAGCCGGAACTGGCCGGCATTGTCGAAAGTGCACTGCGGGCGATCCCGGCCAAGGACCTGGAGCAACTGCACAACCAATGGCTGCAACCCAAGTACCCGCGTCTGACCGAATCCCGGGGATTCTGGCAAAACCTCTGCCTGCTGATGGCGGTATTGATGCTGAGCAGCATGGCCATCGTGTTCTGGCAGCGCCGCCAACAACACAGCCTGGAGCAGCGACTATTGGCGGCGCGCGAGGACATTGCCCTGCGCGAGGCCAGTGAAGAAGCGTTGCGCCTGACCCAGTTTTCCATCGATCAGAGCACCGTCGGCATTCTCTGGGTCAACTGGGACAGCCACGTGCGCTACGCCAACCGCGCGGCTGAAACCATGCTCGGGTATCCGGCCGGTGCAATCATTGATCGGCCGTTGATCGACTTCGAGCCGGGTCTGCACATGGACCGCTGGCTGAACCTGTGGAAGCGCGCCCGGGCCAGTGAAGAAGGGCCGCAAAGTTTCGAGACCAACTGTGTTCGAGCGGATGGCAGCATCCTGCCGACCGATGTTTCATTGAGCTTTCTGCGCTTTCGCGAGGGCGAATACCTGGTGGTCTACCTCAACGACGTCACCGAACGTCGGCGCGCCCTGGCGGCGTTGCAGGAAAGTGAAGCGCGGTTGCAGGGGATTGCCGCCAACGTTCCGGGACTGGTCTTTCGCCTGGAGCGAGCACCGGTGACAGGGCAGATCGACTTTGCCTACATCAGCGAAGGCAGCGAGAGCCTGTCGGGTTATTCGCCGGCAACTCTGGCCCATCGCGACAAAGGCCTGCGCAGCCTGGTGCACCCGGACGACAAGGCCAGCTATCACCAGACTCAGGACCATGCGCTGGACACCGACAGCGACTGGTCATGGCAGGGGCGGATTCTCACCCGTTCGGGTGAGCAGCGCTGGGCCGAGATCAAGGCCATCACCCGCCGGCTCGAAGACGGCGCCTATGTCTGGGACGGAATTGTCTGGGACATCAGCGAGAGCAAGCGCATCGAGCTGGAGCTGGCCAGTTCCCGCGAGCAACTGCGTGAGCTGTCCGCTCACCTGGAGAGCGTGCGGGAAGAGGAAAAAGCGCGCATTGCCCGGGAAGTTCACGATGAGTTGGGTCAGATGCTCACCGTGCTGAAGCTGGAAACCTCCATGTGCGAATTGGCCTACGCCCAGCTCGACCCCGGTCTGAACGAGCGCCTGAACAGCATGAAGCGCTTGATTGCGCAGCTGTTCCAACTGGTGCGCGATGTCGCGACGGCGCTGCGACCGCCGATTCTCGATGCCGGGATCGCCTCGGCGATCGAGTGGCAGGCCCGGCGTTTCGAGGCGCGCACGCAGATTCCGTGTCTGGTGCAGGTGCCGGAGAACCTGCCGGTGCTCAGCGATGCCAAGGCCATTGGGCTGTTCCGAATCCTTCAGGAAGCGCTGACCAATGTCATGCGCCATGCCCAGGCGCATACTGTCGAACTGACGTTGGCGCTGGAAGGCGACGAGTTGTGTCTGACGGTCAGCGATGATGGCGTAGGATTTATACCCGCTACCGGCAGGGCGACCTCCTTCGGGGTGGTCGGCATGCGTGAGCGGGTGTTGATCATGGGCGGCCAGTTGTCGCTTGAGAGTGAGCCGGGGGAGGGCACGACGTTGAGTGTGCGGGTACCGGTGGATGAAGCCTGAATTTTTGTGGTGTCTGTACTGACGCTATCGCGAGCAAGCTCGCTCCCACAGGGGACTGTGTCAGTGCAGAAATCTTTGGCATTCCCCCAATCACTGTGGGAGCGGGCTTGCCCGCGATAGATCTTGGCTCTTACATAAAAAGAATGGAGAAGACTGTGATCCGTGTACTGGTAGCCGAAGACCACACCATCGTCCGTGAAGGCATCAAGCAGTTGATTGGCCTGGCCAAGGACTTGCTGGTGGTGGGGGAGGCGAGCAATGGCGAGCAGTTGCTCGAAACCCTGCGGCACGTGCCCTGCGAAGTGGTGTTGCTGGACATCTCCATGCCCGGCGTCAATGGCCTGGAAGCGATTCCAAGAATTCGTGCGTTGAACAATCCGCCGGCCATCCTGGTGTTGTCGATGCACGACGAAGCGCAAATGGCTGCACGGGCGTTGAAGGTCGGCGCGGCGGGTTACGCGACCAAGGACAGCGATCCGGCACTGCTGCTGACGGCAATCCGCAAAGTCGCGGCAGGCGGTCGCTACATTGACCCGGACCTGGCGGACCGCATGGTCTTCGAAGTCGGCCTGACCGATTCGCGGCCGTTGCACTCGTTGCTCTCGGAGCGTGAATTCTCGGTGTTTGAACGGCTGGCCCAAGGCGCCAACGTCAACGACATCGCCCAGCAACTGGCACTGAGCAGCAAAACCATCAGCACCCACAAGGCGCGGTTGATGCAAAAGCTCAACATCACCTCACTGGCGGAACTAGTGAAATACGCGATGGAACACAAACTCCTCTAAAGAACACCGCTGTCCCTGTGGGAGTTCGTCGTCATATCCATTTGCGACATCCTGAAAACCCGCTTTTGCCCATTTTTGCGGCTCGTAGCTGCAAATCACCGTTGCACCTGTCCATCCCCGCCATCCTTGTAGGGCAATCCCTACCCCCAACCTTCCATCCCGCTGAGGCGATTCTCTCCTGCGCCCCGATTTGCGTGGTCAGCAGCGTCCACTAGGCTTAGCCCACAGCAGTCATCAACAAAAAAGGTGTGGGTATGAGCCAGGTCGATTCAAACGCAGGGGCCAGTGACATTCTGGTCAGCTTTCGTGGAGTGCAAAAAAGCTACGACGGCGAGAACCTGATCGTCAAAGACCTCAACCTGGAGATTCGCAAAGGTGAGTTCCTCACCTTGCTCGGGCCGTCCGGCTCCGGCAAGACCACCAGCCTGATGATGCTCGCCGGTTTCGAAACACCCACCGCCGGCGAAATCCAGCTGGCCGGACGCTCCATCAACAACGTGCCGCCGCACAAGCGCGACATCGGCATGGTGTTCCAGAATTACGCGTTGTTCCCGCACATGACGGTCGCCGAGAACCTGGCGTTCCCGCTGACCGTGCGCGGCTTGAACAAGAGCGATGTCAGTGACCGGGTCAAGCGTGTGCTGAGCATGGTTCAGCTCGACGCCTTCGCCCAGCGCTATCCGGCGCAACTGTCCGGCGGTCAGCAACAGCGTGTCGCCCTGGCCCGCGCATTGGTGTTCGAACCGCAACTGGTGCTGATGGACGAACCCCTCGGCGCACTGGACAAACAACTGCGCGAACACATGCAGATGGAAATCAAACATCTGCACCAGCGCCTCGGCGTGACCGTGGTCTACGTGACTCACGACCAGGGTGAAGCCCTGACCATGTCCGACCGCGTGGCGGTGTTCCATCAGGGCGAGATCCAGCAGATCGCCGCGCCGCGCACCCTCTATGAAGAACCGAAAAACACCTTCGTGGCCAATTTCATCGGCGAGAACAACCGCCTCAACGGCCGCTTGCACAGTCAGACCGGCGACCGTTGCATCGTCGAACTCGGTCGCGGTGAAAAGGTTGAAGCGCTGGCGGTCAATGTCGGCAAGACCGGCGAACCCGTCACGCTGTCGATTCGACCGGAGCGCGTGAGCCTCAATGGCTCCAGCGAGTCCTGCGTCAACCGCTTCTCAGGGCGGGTGGCGGAATTCATCTACCTGGGCGACCACGTCCGGGTTCGCCTGGAAGTCTGCGGCAAGACCGACTTTTTCGTGAAACAACCGATTGCCGAGCTTGATCCTGCGCTCGCCGTCGGCGATGTGGTACCGCTTGGCTGGCAGGTCGAACACGTTCGCGCGCTCGACCCACTTCTAGAGGCGCATTGATCGCCCCTGCTTCAACAACACCAACCCTGCACGTGGAGAGAACAATAAATGTTGAGATCCCTGAAATTCACCGCTTTGGTCATGGGCATGATCGGTGCGGCACACGCGATGGCGGCGGGCCCGGACTTGACCGTGGTGTCCTTTGGCGGGGCGAACAAGGCGGCGCAGGTCAAAGCCTTCTACGCACCGTGGGAAGCGGCAGGCAACGGCAAGATCGTGGCTGGCGAATACAACGGTGAGATGGCCAAGGTCAAAGCCATGGTCGACACCAAGAGCGTGTCCTGGGACCTGGTGGAAGTTGAGTCGCCAGAGCTGTCTCGCGGTTGCGACGAGGACATGTTCGAGCAGCTTGATCCTGCGCTGTTCGGCAAATCCGAGAATTACGTCAAGGGCGCGATCCAGCCTTGCGGCGTAGGTTTCTTCGTGTGGTCGACCGTGTTGGCCTACAACGCCGACAAGCTGGCCTCGGCACCGACCAGTTGGGTGGATTTCTGGGACACCAAGAAATTCCCGGGCAAGCGCGGCCTGCGTAAAGGCGCCAAGTACACCCTGGAATTCGCACTGATGGCCGACGGCGTTGCGCCGAAAGACGTCTACAAAGTGCTGGCCGGCAAAGACGGTCAGGACCGCGCATTCAAGAAACTTGATGAGCTCAAGCCAAGCATTCAGTGGTGGGAAGCCGGCGCACAACCGCCGCAATACCTCGCGTCCGGTGACGTGGTCATGAGCTCGGCCTACAACGGCCGGATCGCTGCGGTACAGAAAGAAAGCAATCTGAAAGTCGTGTGGAACGGCGGTATCTACGACTTCGACGCATGGGCCATTCCAAAAGGTCTGGATAAAGCACGCGCTGAAGCGGCGAAGAAATTCATCGCGTTCTCGGTGGCGCCGCAGCAGCAGAAGACCTACTCGGAAAACATCGCTTACGGCCCGGCCAACATTCAAGCCGTACCGTTGCTGTCCAAGGATGTCCTGAAAGACATGCCGACCACCCCGGAAAACATCGCCAACCAGGTGCAGATCGACGTCAGCTTCTGGGCTGACAACGGCGAGCAACTGGAACAGCGCTTCAACTCCTGGGCTGCGAAGTAACCACAACCTTTGTGGGAGCGGGATTGCCCGCGATGAGGGTGGGTCAGACAACAGAGATGTTGAGTCTGATGACGCCATCGCAGGCAGCCAGCTCCCACAGGTTGTTTGTACGCCTCTGTAACGATCAAAGATTTCCGGAGTACGCCATGGCCACCGCCATTCCCCTGAACGCGGGCACTGACCCCACCTTGAAGCAGCGGCTCAAGCACGCCGAGCGGATCAACCGCTGGAAGGCCCAGGCCTTGATCGCGCCCCTGGTGCTGTTTCTGTTGCTGGTGTTCCTGGTGCCGATCGTGGCGCTGCTCTACAAAAGCGTTGGTAACCCTGAAGTGGTCGGCGGCATGCCGCGCACTGTGGCGGCCATCGCCAGTTGGGACGGCCGCGGCCTGCCCGCCGAGCCGGTGTACAAAGCGGCCAGCGAAGACCTCGCTGAAGCCCGCAAGAATCAGACCCTGGGCGACCTGTCCAAGCGCTTGAACATGGAGTTGGCCGGCTACCGCAGCCTGCTGACCAAAACCGCCCGCGCCTTGCCGTTCACCACTGAACCGGCCTCTTATAAAGAAGCGCTGGAAGGCCTCGACGAACGCTGGGGCGATCCGGCCTATTGGCAGGCAGTGCGCCGCAACACCAGCAACATCACGCCGTACTACTTGCTGGCGGCGGTCGATCATCGCATCGACGACCTCGGCGAAATCGCCCCGGCCACGCCTGACCAGGCGATTTACCTCGACATCTTCGCCCGCACGTTCTGGATGGGCCTGATCATCACCGTGATCTGCTTGTTGCTGGCGTATCCCTTGGCTTACTTGCTGGCGAACCTGCCGTCACGCCAAAGCAACCTGCTGATGATTCTGGTATTGCTGCCGTTCTGGACCTCGATCCTGGTGCGGGTGGCCGCGTGGATCGTGTTGCTGCAATCGGGTGGACTGATCAACAGCGGCCTGATGGCGATGGGCATCATCGATAAACCGCTGGAGCTGGTGTTCAACCGCACAGGCGTCTACATCTCGATGGTGCACATCCTGCTGCCGTTCATGATTCTGCCGATCTACAGCGTGATGAAAGGCATCTCGCCGACCTACATGCGCGCCGCGATTTCCCTCGGCTGCCACCCGTTCGCCAGTTTCTGGCGGGTGTACTTCCCGCAGACCTATGCCGGTGTCGGCGCCGGTTGCCTGTTGGTGTTCATCCTCGCCATTGGCTACTACATCACCCCGGCGTTGCTGGGCAGCCCGAACGATCAGATGGTCAGTTACTTCGTCGCCTTCTACACCAACACCAGCATCAACTGGGGCATGGCGACCGCACTCGGTGGGCTGCTGCTGTTGGCGACCGTGGTGCTTTATCTGATTTACAGCTGGCTGGTGGGCGCCAGTCGCCTGCGTCTGAGCTAAGGGGAGAATGAAATGCTGAGTCCTTATATGTCGCCTATCGAGCGGGTGTGGTTCTACAGCTTGCGGATTCTCTGCGGCTTGATTCTGCTGTTCCTGATTCTGCCGGTGCTGGTGATCATTCCGCTGTCGTTCAACTCGGGCAGTTTCCTGGTCTATCCGCTGCAAGGCTTCTCGCTGCACTGGTACCAGGACTTCTTCGCCTCGGCGGAATGGATGCGGGCATTGAAGAACAGCATCATCGTCGCTCCGGCGGCGACGGTGCTGGCGATGATCTTCGGGACGCTGGCGGCAATCGGCCTGACTCGGGGGGATTTCCCGGGCAAGGCACTGGTGATGGCGCTGGTGATTTCGCCGATGGTGGTGCCGGTGGTGATCATCGGTGTGGCCAGCTATCTGTTCTTTGCGCCGCTGGGCCTGGGCAACAGCTTCTTCTCGCTGATCGTGGTGCACGCGGTGTTGGGCGTGCCGTTTGTGATCATTACCGTGTCGGCGACCTTGCAGGGGTTCAACCATAACCTGGTGCGCGCCGCTGCCAGTCTGGGGGCTTCGCCGCTGACGGCGTTCCGCCGCGTGACGTTGCCGCTGATTGCGCCGGGCGTGATCTCGGGTGCGCTGTTTGCCTTCGCGACGTCGTTCGATGAAGTGGTGGTGACGCTGTTCCTCGCCGGTCCGGAACAAGCGACCTTGCCGCGGCAGATGTTCAGCGGTATCCGCGAAAACCTCAGCCCGACGATTGCTGCTGCAGCAACCCTGTTGATCGCCTTCTCGGTGATCCTGTTGCTGACCCTGGAGTGGCTGCGTGGCCGCAGCGAAAAACTGCGCACCGCCCAGGTCTGAAACTACACACTAGCCCCTGTGGGAGCGAGCTTGCTCGCGATAGCGGACTATCAGTCGACAACAATGTTGAATGTCAGTCCGTCATCGCGAGCAAGCTCGCTCCCACAGGGATTCAGGGTGTTTTCGGGATGTTGGGTCATTCACAGGCTGAATAGCAGACAAACCCCAATCCCCAGCTACTATTGTGCCCAGCTCCCCTATTCATAAGAGGCTGCGCACGATGAGTCTTTCCTCTTTCAAAATTGCTCACAAACTGATCACCGGCGCAGGTGCCATCGAGCAACTGGCCGCCGAACTCACCCGCCTGGATGTCGACAACCCACTGATCGTCACCGACGCTGCATTGGTCAAGTCCGGCACGGTCGAGCTGGCGCTGGCGCAGTTGGGCGACCGGACCTACGAGATTTTCGACCGTGTGCTGCCAGACCCGGAAATCGCCATCGTCGAAGACTGCATGCGGGTTTACCGCGAGGGCGGGCATGACGGTCTGATTGGCCTCGGCGGCGGCAGCGCCATCGACATCGCCAAAAGCGTCGCGGCCTACGCCGGATACCACGGTGCGCTGGAGGATCTGTTCGGCGTCGATCAGGTGCCACGCAAAGGCCCGCCGCTGATCGCCATCCCGACCACGGCCGGCACCGGTTCGGAGGTGACCAATGTGGCGATCCTCTCCGACAAGGTCGCGCAGCTGAAGAAGGGCATTGTCAGCGACTATCTATTGCCGGACGTGGCGCTGGTCAGTCCGCAAATGACCCTGACCTGCCCACGCAGCGTCACCGCTGCCAGCGGTGTCGACGCGCTGGTGCACGCCATCGAATCCTATTTGTCGGTCAACGCCTCGCCGATCACCGATGCCCTGGCCATCGGCGCCATCAAGCTGATCGCCAAAGCGCTGCCCAAGGCCTACGCCAACCCGTCCAACCTGCAAGCCCGTGAAGACATGGCCACCGCCAGCCTGATGGCCGGTATGGCCTTCGGTAATGCCGGGGTCGGCGCGGTTCATGCACTGGCGTATCCGCTGGGCGGGCGTTTCAACATCGCTCATGGCGTCAGCAACGCCTTGCTGCTGCCGTATGTCATGACCTGGAACAAAATGGCCTGCGTCGAGCGCATGCAGGATATTGCCGAAGCCATGGGGGTGAAAACTGCCCATCTGAGCGCCAACGAAGCGGCGGACAAAGCCGTGGAGGCAATGACCGCATTGTGCGCGGCGGTAGAGATTCCGCCAGGGCTGCGCAGCTTCGGTGTTCCGGAGGATGCGATCCCGGCCATGGCCGTGGAAGCGGCGGGGATCGAGCGCCTGATGCGCAACAATCCACGTAAATTGAGCGCCATCGATATCGAGAAGATCTACCGAGCGGCGTTCTAGAGCCTGCGCTCACTTTAATGATTGATGACAGGCCCAATCATCGCGGTCACAGTGCGCGCGTCAAAGCATGAGGTATACAATGCGCGCCATCGTGATTCTGCTCAAAAAAGGTGCGTCATGCAGCCCTTCGTCATTGCTCCGTCGATTCTCTCCGCCGACTTCGCCCGCCTGGGTGAAGAAGTGGACAACGTCCTGGCCGCCGGCGCCGACTTCGTGCACTTCGATGTCATGGACAACCACTACGTACCGAACCTGACCATCGGCCCGATGGTCTGCGCCGCACTGCGCAAGTACGGCGTGACCGCGCCGATTGACGCTCACCTGATGGTCAGCCCGGTGGACCGCATCGTCGGTGACTTCATCGAGGCCGGCGCGACCTACATCACCTTCCACCCGGAAGCCACGCAGCACGTTGACCGTTCCCTGCAACTGATCCGCGAGGGCGGCTGCAAGTCGGGCCTGGTGTTCAACCCGGCAACACCGCTGGACGTACTCAAGTACGTGATGGACAAGGTCGACATGATCCTGCTGATGAGCGTCAACCCGGGCTTCGGCGGGCAGAAGTTCATTCCCGGCACCCTCGACAAGCTGCGTGAAGCACGCGCGCTGATCGATGCCTCCGGCCGCGACATCCGCCTGGAAATCGACGGCGGCGTGAACGTGAACAACATTCGTGAAATCGCTGCGGCTGGCGCCGACACCTTCGTCGCCGGTTCGGCGATCTTCAATGCACCGAACTACCAAGAGGTGATTGAAAAGATGCGTTCCGAACTGGCGTTGGCCCGTCCATGAGTGGCTTTGAGCAGCTGTTCCCGGGGCGTCTGCCGCGTCTGGTGATGTTCGATCTGGATGGCACGCTGGTCGATTCGGTCCCCGACCTCGCGGTGGCCGTGGATAACATGCTGCTCAAAATGGGGCGCGAGCCCGCCGGCCTCGAGTCGGTGCGCGAGTGGGTCGGCAACGGCGCGCCGGTGCTGGTTCGTCGTGCGCTGGCCGGTGGCATCGACCATTCGGCGGTTGACGACGGCGAAGCCGAGGGCGCGCTGGAGATTTTCATGGAGGCTTACAGCGAGAGCCATGATCTGACTGTGGTCTATCCCGGCGTGCGTGACACCCTGAAATGGCTGCACAAGCAGGGTGTCGAGATGGCGCTGATCACCAACAAGCCGGAGCGTTTCGTCGCGCCGTTGTTGGACCAGATGAAAATCGGCCGTTACTTCAAATGGATCATCGGCGGCGACACGCTGCCGCAGAAGAAGCCTGACCCGGCCGCGCTGTTTTTCGTGATGAAAATGGCCAACATCCCGGCCTCGCAGTCGCTGTTTGTCGGCGACTCACGCAGCGATGTGCTGGCGGCGAAAGCGGCAGGGGTCAAGTGCGTAGCCCTCAGCTACGGCTACAACCATGGCCGGCCGATTTCGGAAGAATCGCCGGCGCTGGTGATCGACGATCTGCGCAAGCTAATTCCCGGTTGCCTGGATCCGGCCGCTGAGATAACGTTGCCCGACGTTGCTCAATCCCCTTCTGGAAACGCCATCGTGGTGGTCACTCGCAAACTCTGGATGAAAGTCATCAAGGCCCTGGCCCGCTGGCGTTGGCGCGCCTGACTCGATTCTGGCCGGGTTTCCGGCGCGTTTGCATACCTGACTGTTAGCACCTCAAGCCACGAGGCTACCCCATGATCCGCGAAGAATTCCTGCGTTTGGCCGCTGCCGGCTATAACCGTATCCCGTTGGCCTGCGAAACCCTGGCCGACTTCGACACGCCGCTGTCGATCTACCTGAAACTGGCCGATGAGCCCAACTCCTACCTGCTGGAATCGGTGCAGGGCGGGGAGAAGTGGGGGCGTTATTCGATCATCGGTCTGCCGTGCCGCACCGTGCTGCGGGTTCACGACAACCTCGTGAGCGTGACCCACGACGGCGTCGAGATCGAAAGCCATGAAGCCGAAGATCCGTTGGCCTTCGTTGAAGCATTCAAAGCCCGCTACAACGTGCCGACCATTCCTGGCTTGCCGCGCTTCAATGGCGGTCTGGTGGGTTACTTCGGTTACGACTGCGTGCGCTATGTGGAGAAGCGTCTGGGCAAATGCCCGAACCCGGACCCGCTGGGTGTGCCGGACATTCTGTTGATGGTCTCCGACGCGGTGGTGGTGTTCGACAACCTCGCCGGGAAGATGCACGCCATTGTGCTGGCCGATCCGTCGCAGGACGATGCGTTCGAGCAAGGTCAGGCGCGACTGGAAGAGCTGCTGGAAAAACTCCGTCAGCCGATCACCCCGCGCCGCGGCCTGGATTTCAGCAAGCAACAGTCGGCTGATCCGGTGTTCCGTTCGAGTTTCACCCAGGACGATTACGAAAAAGCCGTCGACACCATCAAGGAATACATCCTGGCCGGTGACTGCATGCAGGTCGTGCCGTCCCAGCGCATGTCGATCGACTTCAAGGCAGCGCCGATTGATCTGTACCGGGCGCTGCGTTGCTTCAACCCGACGCCTTATATGTACTTCTTCAACTTCGGCGACTTCCACGTCGTCGGCAGTTCGCCGGAAGTGCTGGTGCGGGTCGAAGACAACCTGATCACCGTGCGCCCGATTGCCGGCACTCGCCCTCGCGGGGCTAACGAAGAGGCTGATCTGGCGCTGGAAAAAGACCTGCTGTCGGACGACAAGGAAATCGCCGAGCACTTGATGCTGATCGACCTGGGTCGTAACGACACCGGCCGTGTCTCGGAAATTGGTTCGGTGAAGCTCACCGAGAAGATGGTCATCGAGCGTTATTCCAACGTGATGCACATCGTCTCCAACGTTACGGGCCAATTGAAGGCCGGGCTGACGGCGATGGACGCGCTGCGGGCGATTCTGCCGGCGGGCACGTTGTCGGGCGCGCCGAAGATTCGTGCGATGGAAATCATCGATGAACTGGAGCCGGTCAAACGTGGTGTCTACGGCGGGGCGGTGGGCTACTTCGCCTGGAACGGCAACATGGACACCGCCATTGCGATCCGCACCGCGGTGATCAAGGACGGCGAGCTGCACGTGCAGGCAGGTGGCGGCATCGTCGCCGACTCGGTCCCGGCGCTGGAATGGGAAGAAACCCTGAACAAGCGCCGCGCGATGTTCCGCGCCGTGGCCCTGGCCGAGCAAACCCCGGACGCCTGAGTTCACACAAAAACCTGTGGGAGCGAGCTTGCTCGCGATAGCGGTGGGTCAGGCAACATCTATGTTGATGTGATGCCCCCATCGCGAGCAAGCTCGCTCCCACAGGGATATCACCAGCATAAAAAACGCGGCGCCTGTGAGGGCGCCGCGTTTTTTTGCCTGATGTTTAGAAGTCCAGCGCAACGCCTAGGTTAATGCCTTGCTGAGTAAAGTCATCATCCTTGCGAATGTCATAACTTGCCCGCAAAGCCAGGTCCTTGGTGAGGTTGTGGCTCACGCCCAGGTTCAGGCGGTTCAGGTTGGTCTGCGGGGTGTAGCCGGCCAGGGTGTAGTGGTTGTTTGGCAGGCTGTTGAGGTTCATGGTCACATCCTGGGTATCGTCGTTGTACTCACGCTCGTGAGCCAGTTCGCCGAACACCTGGGTCTGCGAGGTGATCTGGTACTTGCCCTGGAAGCCAATGCCAAGACGCCGGGAAATGCGCGACTGATCGTCGAATGTCAGCGCGGTGGAGTCGGCGCCGTTTTCCGAGTAACCGTCGACTTCAACTTTGGCGAAATCAGCGCTCACGAATGGCGACAGATGCCACGGGCTGCTCGCCAGCGGCGCGATGTCGTACCCCACGCGACCGCTGAAAGCCACCAGGTAGCCGTCGGTATCGCCTTTCTCCCCGCGTTCATTGACCCCCAACTGGAATTTACGTTTGAGGCTGTCGTAATCCAGATGCCCGGCGGTCACGGCCGCGTCACCCCACCAGCGGTTTTGCTGGTACTGGGCGAACGCCGTACCCATGTATGTGTTCAGCTTGTAGTCCGAGTCGTGATCGCCGGCTTCGAGCTTCTGGTTGTAGAAGCCCGCCGCCAAACCTACGCGCCATGCGTAGTTTAGCCGGTAGCTGCCGCCGATGTTCAGGTTGGCGCCATTGCCGTCAGCACTGGCGCCACTGCGCTGGCTGTCGAAGTCCTGATGCTGGCCGCCACCGGCGACAATCGCCCGCCATTGACCCACGCCTTGCCAGTTTTCCCAATCGGCCAGCCATTGGTTGCGCAACTCATCCTGATGGGAACGTAAAGTACTTTGGGCCATTTGTGGCAACAGGGTCGCTTCCCAGGGCGCGGCCAGCAGCGAGTAAGCGTAATCAGCAATCAGACGTTGCCCGGCTTCGGTCGGGTGCACCGAGTCGTTGTAGATCAGCTTGGTCGGGTCCGGGGTGGCACTGTTGATCCCGTATCGAGCATTCTCGGTGCAACTGTCGCCGCTGAAGCAGGTGGCGCTCAGGTTCTGGTCGGTGGCCAGGCCGAACTGCCCCGGGTTGGCAAACGTCTCTTTGAGCAGCACCGGAATGTTGAGCGGGATGACGTTGGCATTGACGTTTTGCAGTTGGCTCACCAGTTCGGTGTTGAACTGGGAACTGAGCTGGGACGTGAACGCTTGCAACGGGGTGCCGTTGAAGGCTGGGGTAAAGCCGATGTCCGGCAGCAACCAGACCATGATGTAGCGGGCACCGGCCTGTTGCAGGGTTTGCACGCTGCTGACCAGGCGATCGGCGGCGGCGCTGGCCTGGGGCAGGCTGGTGACGCGACCTTGCAGGAAATCGTTGCCACCGCCCGACAGGTAATACAGCGCATTCGGGTCGGCGCGGAAATTGTTCGACGGCAGGTAGCCTGCCCGGGTGCGATCGCCCGTGGCGGAGGTGCTGGTGATCGAATCGAGAATCTGGTCGGTGCGATAACCCCCGACGGCCCAGTTATTACCATCGGGCTGGCCATTGTTGGCGCGTACCGCCGAGGAAGATGAGGCTGTCTGATCCGCCGTAAACCCCAGTTTCCCCCCCAGGATCTGCGTGGAGTTGAGCGAGCGGACTTCACCGCTGCCATCCAGGTAAACCGGCCCCGTCCGGTTCGTAAAGCGCTCAGTCGAGCCAGCTGGCCCGCCTGTGTCGGCAAAGGTCCCGGCATCGTTGAGACTGTCGCCGAAGACGACGAAATTGGAGTAAGGGTTAGGCGCGGCGATCGCCTGGGCGCAGGCCGCGGCGAGCAAGCATCCTGCGAGCGGTACAAACAACGTCTGTTTGATCATGAGCAAGTCCGTTTATTTATTGTTGTAGTGAACGAAACGACAGTACCAAAAACTTCCGGCCTTTTGCCATCGGTCGCGAACCCTTTGATTGTTTCGCAGCCAGTGGCCCCGGCCATATTGCACGCTCTGCCCAGCTAAGTTACTGTGCCGAGACGTATGAATGAGACCTTCCCCGTGTTGATCATCAGCAAACTTCTGGATCAAGTCATCAAGGCACACGCCCGCTGGCGTTGGCGCGCCTGAATTCTTTTGCCGGCCCCGCCGGACCTGTACCGCTTTGCCTTCTTCACCCGTATGACATACCGCTTTGCTGGCGCACCCGGCGACTGACAAAGCGCAGGACGCTGCGGGTAATCATTCGAAGGCTGTAATTAAAGTCAGTGAATTCAAGAGGTTCCAAACGCCATGTTGCTGATGATCGATAACTACGACTCTTTTACCTACAACGTTGTGCAGTACCTCGGTGAGCTCGGCTCCCAGGTCAAAGTCGTGCGCAACGATGAACTCACCATTGCCGACATCGAAGCCCTCAACCCTGAGCGCATCGTCGTGTCCCCCGGTCCTTGCACCCCGACCGAAGCCGGCATCTCGCTTGACGTGATCAAGCATTTCGCCGGCAAACTGCCGATTCTCGGCGTCTGCCTCGGCCACCAGTCCATCGGCCAGGCTTTTGGCGGTGATGTGGTCCGCGCCCGGCAAGTGATGCACGGTAAGACTAGCCCGGTATTCCACGAGGACAAGGGCGTATTCGAAGGCCTGAATCGTCCGCTGACGGTGACGCGCTATCACTCGCTGATCGTCAAGCGCGAAACCCTGCCCGATTGCCTGGAACTGACCGCCTGGACCCAGCTCGAAGACGGCTCGGTCGACGAGATCATGGGCCTGCGCCACAAGACATTGAACATCGAGGGTGTGCAGTTCCACCCCGAGTCTATCCTCACCGAGCAGGGCCACGAGCTGTTCGCAAATTTCCTCAAACAAACCGGCGGCACGCGCTAAGGACTTTTCATGAATATCAAGACAGCCCTGAGCCGTATCGTCGACCACCTCGACCTCAGCACCGATGAGATGCGCGATGTGATGCGCGAAATCATGACCGGGCAATGCACGGACGCGCAGATCGGCGCGTTCATGATGGCCATGCGCATGAAGAGCGAAAGCATCGATGAAATCGTCGGCGCGGTCTCAGTCATGCGCGAGCTGGCGGACAAGGTCGAACTCAAGACCCTCGACGGCGTCGTCGATGTGGTCGGCACCGGCGGTGATGGTGCAAACATTTTCAACGTCTCGACGGCTTCCTCCTTCGTGGTGGCAGCAGCCGGTTGCACCGTGGCCAAGCACGGTAACCGTGCGGTGTCGGGCAAAAGCGGCAGCGCTGACTTGCTGGAGGCGGCCGGTATCTACCTGAACCTGACCCCGGTCCAGGTGGCGCGCTGCATCGACAACGTCGGCATCGGCTTTATGTTTGCCCAGACCCATCACCGAGCCATGAAGTTCGCCGCCGGCCCGCGCAAGGACCTTGGCCTGCGTACCCTGTTCAATATGCTCGGCCCGCTTACGAATCCGGCCGGCGTGAAACATCAGGTAGTGGGCGTGTTCAGTCAGGCGTTGTGCCGGCCATTGGCCGAAGTCTTGCAGCGCCTGGGCAGCAAGCACGTGTTGGTGGTGCACTCGAAGGATGGCCTGGACGAGTTCAGCCTGGCGGCGCCCACCTATGTGGCCGAACTGAAGAATGACCAGATCACCGAATATTGGGTCGAGCCAGAAGACCTGGGCATGAAGAGCCAGAGCCTGCATGGCCTGGCAGTGGAAAGTCCGGCGGCGTCCCTTGAGCTGATTCGCGATGCCTTGGGCAAGCGCAAGACCGAGAGCGGTCAGAAAGCCGCTGAGATGATCGTGCTCAATGCCGGTGCGGCGCTGTACGCCGCCGACCTGGCGACCAGTTTGAAAGAAGGCGTTGCCCTGGCGCACGATGCGCTGCACACAGGCCTCGCTCGGGAAAAACTTGAGGAGTTGGGTGCATTTACCGCGGTATTCAAAGTGGAGAATGAGGGATGAGTGTACCGACGGTTCTGGAAAACATTCTGGCCCGCAAAGTCCAGGAAGTTGCCGAGCGTAGCGCCCGTGTGAGCCTGGCGGAGCTGGAAAGTCTGGCCAAGGCGGCCGATGCACCCCGTGGTTTTGCCAAGGCATTGATTGCTCAGGCCAAGTTGAAACAGCCGGCCGTCATTGCCGAAATCAAGAAAGCGTCGCCGAGCAAAGGCGTGATCCGCGAGCACTTCGTTCCAGCCGACATCGCCAAAAGCTACGAGAAGGGCGGCGCGACGTGCTTGTCGGTACTGACCGATATCGATTACTTCCAGGGCGCCGATGCGTATCTGCAGCAGGCGCGGGCAGCGTGCAACCTGCCGGTGATCCGCAAGGATTTCATGATCGACCCGTACCAGATCGTCGAAGCCCGTGCCTTGGGTGCTGACTGCGTGCTGTTGATCGTCTCCGCGCTGGATGACGTGAAAATGGCCGAGCTGGCGGCCGTGGCCAAAAGCGTCGGCCTCGATGTGCTGGTGGAAGTCCATGATGGCGACGAGCTGGAGCGGGCCTTGAAAACCCTCGACACGCCGCTGGTCGGCGTGAACAACCGCAACCTGCACACCTTCGACGTCAGCCTGGAAACCACGCTCGACCTGTTGCCACGTATCCCGCGTGATCGCCTCGTGATTACTGAGAGCGGCATTCTCAACCGGGCTGATGTGGAACTGATGGAAATCAGCGATGTGTATGCGTTCCTGGTGGGTGAGGCATTCATGCGCGCCGAAAGCCCGGGCACCGAATTGCAGCGCCTGTTCTTTCCTGAGCGCGGCGGTCCGGTCAGCGGTTCTACTCTCGACTGAACATTTTTTGCAGGCAACCCGATCCCCTGTGGGAGCGGGCTTGCCCGCGAAGAGGCCATCCAGTACGCCAAAGACTTCATGTCTTACGGAGTCATCCATGCCCCCACCAATCTCTCTGACCGTCGAAGCCGGCCTGCTTGCCGAACAGGACTTGTTGGCGCATGTGTGTACCGGCGAGTCGGAGTTCGGCCTGCTGTTCTGGCAACCCAACGACCGCGCACTGGTCATGCCGCGACGCCTGAATCGTCTACCCGGTTTCGAAGCTGCCTGCGAAGTCTCAGCCGCCGCCGGCTGGCCGGTGCTGTTGCGTGAAACCGGCGGCGAGCCAGTGCCGCAATCGGCCTCCACGATCAACATTGCCCTTGTCTACGCTCCCCCGCGTAGCGAAGGCGATCAAAACCGGATCGAAACCGCTTACCGCCGACTCTGCGACCCGATCTGTCAGTTACTGGATGAGCTGGGCGGCGTTTCGTCCTTGGGCGAAGTTGATGGCGCGTTCTGCGATGGCCGTTTCAACGTCAATCTTGACGGCCGCAAGATGGTGGGCACTGCCCAGCGCTGGCGCCAGAGCAAGGGCGGCACGCGTCCGGTCGGGTTGGTGCACGGTGCGTTGTTGCTGGATAACGAACGTGAGTCGATGGTTGCCGCAGTCAATCGCTTCAATGAAGCGTGCGGTCTTGAGCAGCGGGTGCGCGCCGAAAGCCACATTGCCCTGCATGAGAAATTTGCCGTGCCCGATGCGCTCAGGCGGCTTGATGCGCTTTATCGCCAGTTGCTGGCAGACATGTTCAAGGCTTAGCGCGTACCGAAGACCACCATGGTCTTGCCTTTGACGTCCACCAGGTTGCGTTCTTCCAGATCCTTGAGCACGCGACCGACCATCTCCCGTGAACAACCGACAATCCGCCCGATTTCCTGACGGGTCACTTTGATCTGCATGCCGTCCGGGTGGGTCATGGCGTCCGGCTGTTTACACAGTTCCAACAGGCAACGGGCGACGCGGCCCGTGACGTCGAAGAAGGCCAGGTCGCCGACCTTGCGCGTGGTATTGCGTAGGCGCTGTGCGATTTGTCCGCTGAGCACGTAAAGAATGTCTGGATCCTGCTGGGACAGCTCGCGGAATTTCGCGTAGCTGATTTCCGCTACTTCACACTCGATCTTCGCACGCACCCAGGCGCTGCGTTCCTGTTCGAGCCCGGCTTGTTCAAACAAACCCAACTCACCAAAAAAGTCCCCGGAGTTCAGGTAGGCGATGATCATTTCGCGGCCGTCGTCATCCTCGATCAGGATCGTCACCGAACCCTTGATGATGAAGAACAACGTTTCCGAGCGGTCACCGGCGCAAATGATGTTGCTCTTGGCCGCGTAACGACGGCGCTGACAATGCATCAATAGCTTGTCGAGGTTCTTGATTTTGGGGGTTGGGGCAATAGCAACCATGGTTGTATCCCGAAAAGACTTCACGGTGTGTTTGGTTTTTTATGAGTCGCAGACGACGGCTGGGCAAAGGCTGGCCATGCGCCAGCGAATTGGCGCCAGCTTAACAGACACTTCCTGCAATATTCGAGAAATTACCTACAGTTCGGAAGGTTATGCCCTACAAACGCAAGGCACTGTCAGTCCTGGGCCCTGTGCTAAGCTGGCGACCCTTTTTTATGCAGTGGAGTCTGGCGATGAAGGCACGCATCCAATGGGCTGGCGAAGCCATGTTCCTCGGTGAATCCGGCAGCGGTCACGTCGTGGTCATGGACGGTCCGCCCGATGCAGGCGGTCGCAACCTGGGTGTCCGGCCAATGGAAATGCTCCTGCTGGGTGTCGGCGGTTGCAGCAATTTCGATGTGGTCAGCATCCTCAAGAAGTCCCGTCAGGCCGTCGAAAGCTGTGAAGCTTTCCTCGAGGCCGAGCGTGCGACCGAGGATCCGAAAGTCTTCACCAAGATCCACATGCACTTCGTGGTCAAGGGTCGCGGGCTGAAAGAAGCCCAGGTCAAACGCGCCATCGAGCTGTCGGCGGAGAAGTATTGCTCGGCTTCGATCATGCTCGGCGCGGCCGGAGTGGCCATTACCCACGACTACGAGATCATCGAACTCGGTTGAATCGACATTCAACTATCATAAAAGCAGTGCAGACTCTGGCGATCCCAAGCTGACGTCTGCATAATGCGCCACTTTTTTCAGGGTAGTGGCCTCGTCATCGACAGGCTGCGAACCCGAACAGACAACCAAAATCGCCATCGCGAAGAGGTGTTAACCGTCCTACGCAGCTGCGTTGTTCGCATCTGACGGGCATGCTTGATCACGCGGCCCGGGCCGCAATACATAGAGAGTTTTTAACGGTGAAAAGCAAACTCAAGCTCCACGGGTTCAATAACCTGACAAAGACCTTGAGCTTCAACATCTATGACATCTGCTACGCGGAAACCCCGCAAGACCAACAGGCTTACGTTGAGTACATCAATAAAGAGTACAACGCGAAACGCCTGACGCAGATCCTCACGGAAGTTGTCGATATCATTGGTGCCAACATCCTGAACATCGCCAGTCAGGACTATGAACCCCAGGGCGCCAGCGTCACGATTCTGATCTCTGAAGAGCCGGTAACCCCGACCGACAGCCAGATCGAAGAATCGCCGGGCCCGTTGCCCGAGATTATCCTGGCCCACCTCGACAAGAGCCACATCACGGTGCACACCTACCCGGAGATCCACCCGGACGATGGCATTGCGACATTCCGTGTGGACATTGACGTGTCGACCTGTGGCGTCATTTCACCGCTTAAAGCGCTCAACTTCCTGATTCACCAGTTCGATTCGGACATCGTGACCGTGGATTATCGCGTGCGCGGCTTCACCCGTGACGTGGAAGGCAAAAAGCACTTCATCGATCACGAGATCAACTCGATCCAGAACTACCTGTCCGAAGACACCCGCGGCGCGTACCAGATGACCGACGTGAACGTGTACCAGGAAAACCTGTTCCACACCAAAATGCTGCTGAAGAACTTCGAACTGGATGACTACCTGTTCGGCGATGCCACCAGCAACCTGTCCTCCGAGCAGCGTGCTCAGGTGACTGACCGTGTGAAACACGAAATGCTGGAAATCTTCTACGCGCGCAACGTGCCGAACTAAGATTTTCGAACACAAAAAAGGCGACTACCTCACGGCAGTCGCCATTTTTATGGCTGGAACAACGCGCCCTTGCTCGCGATGGCGTCCTTTCCGGCAGCGTATCCGTCAGATCCGATAAGTACTCTTGGTCATTACCTTGGCCAACAAACTCATTCCGAACTTCACCGGCGCCGGAAAACGGAATCCACCGGCATCCAGCGCACTTTCGGCATGATGCTCTTCATCAATCCGCATCTGCTCAAGAATCGCCCGGGACTTCTCGTCCTCCGCCGGCAATTGCTCAAGGTGCTCGTTCAAATGTTTGCACACCTGATGCTCGGTGGCGGCGACAAAACCCAAGCTGACCTTGTCGCTGATCAATCCGGCCACTGCGCCAATCCCGAACGACATGCCGTAGAACAGCGGGTTGAGAATGCTGGTGTGGCTGCCCAGTTGCTGGATGCGTTGCTCGCACCAGACCAGGTGATCGATTTCTTCTTCGGCAGCATGTTCCATGGCGGCCCGCACGTGCGGCAGCTTGGCGGTCAGGGCCTGACCCTGATACAGCGCCTGGGCGCAAACTTCACCGGTATGGTTGATGCGCATCAAGCCAGCAACGTGGCGGGTATCTTCGTCACTCATTTGCGCATCCGGCTGCACAATGGCGGGCGACGGACGGTATGGCTGGCCACTGAAAGGCAGCAACGTCCGCATCGCGGCATCGGCTTGCAGCAGAAGACGGTCAATCGGCGAGTAGTGACGCTGGGTAGTCATGCTGACCTCCGGGAGGAATCTCGGCGGCCAGTTTAACCCAATCGGCCGGGGAAGGTTTGCGCTGGGTCATGCGGGAGTGGCTGGCCACTCCCTGGAAGCTTTTGTAATCAGCCCGGCGGCCAGTGCATCTGGCGCTGACCCAGCACATGCATATGAATGTGGTAGACAGTCTGTCCGCCCAGTTCATTGCAGTTCATGACCACACGGAAACCTTCTTCGCAGCCCAGCTCCAGGGCCAGGCGCTGGGCGGTGAACAGAATATGCCCGGCCAACGCCTTGTCGTCCTCGGTGAGGTCGTTGAGGGTGCGCACTGCTTTTTTCGGAATGACCAGAAAGTGCACCGGTGCCTGTGGGGCGATGTCGTGGAAGGCCAGTACCTGGTCGTCCTCGTAGATGATCTTCGCCGGGATTTCCCGGTTGATGATCTTGGTGAACAGAGTATCCACAGCTGTTTTCTCCGTTGTTTGGACTGGCCTGAGTGTACTCATGGGTTATCCCCGAGCCCAGCCTTTTACCTTGGGGCATGGTCAACGGGGGCAGTAGGCCTTGTTGACCATGCCAGCGATTGTCCGGTTCAGCCAGCGAGAGCCAAGTCGTGGCAGGAAGGCGCGCCAGCGATTGCCTCGACCCGGAATAATGATTGCGCGATTTTTCTCCAAGGCGCGCACGGTATACAGCGCAACCTCTTCGGGACTCATGAGCATGTTGCTGTCGGCCAGTTTGCCGGTATTCAGTTGAGCGGTACGGAAGAACCCGGTACGGGTCGGACCGGGGCACAGCACCGAGACCTTGACCGCACATTTCTTCAGTTCGACGCGCAACCCTTCGGAAAAATGCAGCACATAGGCTTTGCTGGCGTAGTACGTGCTCATCCATGGGCCGGGTTGGAAAGCGGCCGTTGAGGCGACATTCAGAATCTGCCCGCCCCCCTGCAAGGCCATGCTGTTGCCGATGGCATGGCACAAGCGGGTGAGTGCCAGGATGTTCACTTCGATCAGGTCCTGCTCGGTCATCCAGTCCTGGGCCAGAAATGGCCCGCAGGTGCCGATGCCCGCGCAGTTGATCAGCAAATCGATTTGCCGGTCACCTTCTTCCAGTTCCAGCAGAAACCCGGACAGCCGTAATGGCTCACCGAGGTCGCAGGCACGAAACAATACTTCCACGCCAAAGCGTTGGGTCAGTTCAATGGCAATACTTTCCAGCTGATCACGTTGGCGGGCCACCAGAATCAGGCTGCGGCCACGGCGGGCTAGCGCTTCGGCCATCGCCAGGCCGATGCCACTGGAAGCGCCAGTGATCAGAGCGTAACGGGTCATGCAGTTCTCCATCGCAACAGCTCCGCGCCGGCGACGCGGGTGTCACGGGCGGGGAGCGCTGTTCATTCTTTCGCAGAGTCTACAGGGGCCGGGGCTTCTTCGGCTTCATCGTCTGCAGAATCGGGTGCCTGCTCAGCCTCTGCGGCCGGCTCGACTTCGACTTCTTCAGTGATCACCGAGCTGCTGTCGTAGCTGGTTTCGGCAGCAGTTTCATACTCTTGCTGGATCGCCGTGAGGCCTCCGGCCAGCGCGCCAACCAAGACGATGGCGATTAATACGACCCACAGCGAAGACAGCACTTTGACCGCCGTGGTGTTGGGGGGAGGCGGTGCGCCGTAGCGATTGGCGATGTTGGTGCCCGGGGCGATCATGATCACCAACGGGAAGAAGCTGCCTACGAAGGGTACGAGGTTCAGCAGCCAGAGCCAGCCGGACCAGCCGATGTCGTGCAGGCGCTGAACGCTGATCTGAATGCTCACGACCGCCATGGCAATGAACAGGAAGAACGCAACCAGGCCACCGAGAATCAGGCCTGCAGTCGAATCGGCGCTGATGATGGCGAAGGCGAAAATGGCCAATACCGAACCGACGGCCAGCGTGACCAGCGTCAGGACCATTGTCCAGGCGAGATAGCGCAAACGACCGATGCGGCCTTCAACGCTGAATGGCTTGAGTGGAGCATACGCGGGCAGGCTTTCGCCGACGGTGGCTCGGGGTGGTGCGTAAGGGGATGCGGGGTCGGCAAATACCGGTTGGCTGGCGACAGGCCTGTGTTCGTGGGCTTCGGCCAGGTTCAGCTCAATGGACGATTCGCTTTCGATGCGAGCATCGATGCCGGTTTTCGTCAGCGCCTGGAGGTAGGTTTGTGCGTCGGCGTGCGACAGGTCTTTCTTGAGCGTAACCGTCTTGCCAGTGAACAGTCGTTCGACCGCACCGACTTCGCTTTTGTATAGCTCGGCCAACTTCTGTTTGGCCGTGGTGGCGTCAACGCCTGGCAGCAGAGCGCCGTCGAACACGATCTTGAAACGGTTGTCGCTCATTGCGAGGCATCCTTGTCGCGAGAATTTGTAATAGGGTGTGTTTCAAGCGTGGATTGTAAGGCCAGGCGGGTCGGGCAGGCCAAACTTTCATCTCATCGTGGCCAGCGTTTGGGCAGCTCGGCCGCCAGTTCCAGAGCCTTGCGGTATTCCGCGTCAAGTCGTGCGACCAATTGATCGACGCTCGGCAAATCATCGATTTCCCCGACACCCTGGCCCGCAGACCACACGGTTTTCCATGCTTTGGCTTCATCGCTGATCGGCTTGAGTTTGGAGCCGAAGTTGACCTCGCCCTTGCCTTGCAGTGCTGCCATGTCGAAACCGGCAGCCTCCAGGCTTTGACGCATGAAACTCGCCGGTACGCCTGACACTGCCGGCGTATGGACGATGTCCGCGGCTCTGGACGTCAGCAGCATCTCTTTGTAGGCGTCAGGCGCATGACTTTCAGTGGTGCCGATAAATCGCGTACCGAAGTAGGCCAGGTCCGCGCCGAGCAATTGCGCAGCAAGGATCTCGTGGCCGTGGTTAAGGCAGCCTGCCAGCAACAGGGTCTTGTCGAAAAACTGGCGAATCTCGGCAATCAGCGAGAACGGGCTCCAGGTCCCGGCGTGTCCACCGGCACCCGCTGCCACGGCTATCAAGCCATCCACACCGGCTTCGGCGGCTTTTTCGGCATGGCGCCGCGTCGTGACGTCATGGAACACCAGTCCGCCATAACTGTGGACGGCATCGACGACTTCTTTCACTGCACCGAGACTGGTGATCACGATCGGAACTTTATGCTCGATGCAGATCGCAAGGTCTGCTTGCAGCCGTGGGTTGGTGTTGTGAACGATCAGGTTGACCGCGTAAGGCGCCGGATTCTCCAGTGTCGCCAACCCTGCTTCGATCTCTTCCAGCCAGGCCTTGAAGCCGCTGCTCTCGCGCTGGTTCAGCGCGGGAAAGCTGCCGACCACGCCGTTACGGCAGCAGGCGAGCACCAATTGCGGATTGGAAATCAGAAACATCGGCGCTGCCACCACGGGCAGACGCAAACGTTGTTCGAGCAAAGCGGGCAGCGACATTGGAAGTACCCCGGTGAGTTGTGCTTATTAGAACGGCCGAACGACGACCAGAATTACGATAGCCAGCAATATCAGAACCGGCACTTCATTGAACCAGCGATAAAAGACATGGCTGCGGGTGTTTTCGCCACGGGCAAAACGTTTCACCTGCGCGCCGCACATGTGGTGGTAGCCGATCAGGATCACCACCAGGGTCAGCTTGGCGTGAATCCACGCGCCTTGACTGAAGATGCTCGGGTTCAGCCAGATCAGTGCAATGCCGAATATCAGGGTAGCGATCATCGCCGGGCCCATGATGCCGCGGTACAGCTTGCGCTCCATGAGGCTGAAGCGTTCCTTGCTGACGGTGTCTTCGCTTTGCGCGTGATAAACGAACAGGCGCGGCAGGTAAAACAGGCCGGCAAACCAGCAGACCATGCTGACGATATGAAGCGCTTTGAGCCACAGATAAAGCATTTTTAGTTATTCCCAGGTTCACGGTAGCCCGAATAGTAGAGGCTTGACTGTCCGCACGTCACCTTGACGGTTGTCGCAGGGCCGCGCGGCCCCTATTATCGACGGCTTTCCAGTGGGTTCGTTGAGGGCAGGTTTATGGTCAAGGTCGGTATCGTCGGCGGCACGGGTTACACCGGTGTCGAACTGCTGCGTCTGTTGGCACAGCATCCGCAAGCTGAAGTGGTTGTGATCACTTCCCGATCCGAGGCCGGTCTGGCCGTGGCCGACATGTACCCGAACCTGCGAGGCCACTACGACGGCCTGGCCTTCAGCGTTCCGGATATCAAGACGCTGGGCGCTTGTGATGTGGTGTTCTTTGCCACGCCACACGGCGTTGCCCATGCGCTGGCGGGTGAATTGCTGGCAGCCGGGACCAAGGTTATCGACTTGTCGGCGGATTTCCGTCTGCAAGACTCTGCCGAGTGGGCCAAGTGGTACGGCCAGCCGCACGGTGCACCGGAACTGCTGGAAGAAGCGGTCTACGGGTTGCCGGAAGTCAATCGCGAGCAGATCAAGGATGCTCGCCTGATCGCCGTGCCGGGTTGCTACCCAACCGCGACGCAATTGGGTTTCCTGCCTTTGCTCGAAGCCGGACTGGCCGATACCACGCGTTTGATTGCTGACTGCAAATCCGGTGTCAGCGGTGCTGGTCGTGGCGCTTCGGTCGGTTCGCTGTACGCCGAGACGTCGGAAAGCATGAAAGCCTACTCCGTCAAAGGTCACCGTCATTTGCCGGAAATCCGTCAGGGTTTGCGTCGCGCAGCGGGCAAGGATGTCGGTCTGACCTTCGTTCCGCACCTGACGCCGATGATTCGTGGCATTCATTCGACGCTGTACGCGACCGTCGTGGATCGCTCGGTGGATCTCCAGGCGCTGTTTGAAAAGCGTTATGCCAACGAACCGTTCGTCGACGTAATGCCGGCCGGCAGCCATCCGGAAACCCGTAGCGTGCGTGGTGCCAACGTTTGCCGTATCGCCGTGCATCGTCCGCAGGACGGTGATCTGGTGGTGGTGCTGTCGGTGATCGATAACCTGGTCAAAGGTGCGTCGGGTCAGGCAGTGCAGAACCTGAATATTCTGTTCGGGCTGGATGAGCGCCTGGGCCTGTCCCACGCCGGCATGCTGCCGTAAGGCTTTATCCCGCTCAGCAAAAAGGCCCGTTGAACGGGCCTTTTTGCGTTTCGAACCGGCAATCGGGTTTATTGATATACCGTAACAATAGTTGACCAATTTTCTAGGAGAAGCGGATAATGCGCGTCATCACGCATTATGGCGGCGTAACGCCGGGAGATAGTCAGCATGAGCGTCGAATCCTTCACCCCCACCGCTTTGCAATTCACCCACGGTGCCGCGCACAAGGTGAAGAGCCTGGTCGATGAAGAGGGGAATGATCGCTTGAAGCTGCGCGTATTCGTTACGGGCGGCGGTTGTTCAGGTTTTCAGTACGGTTTCACCTTCGATGAAGAAGTGGCCGATGACGACACCATCGTCGAGCGCGAAGGTGTGAGTCTGGTCGTAGACCCGATGAGCTTCCAGTACCTGGCCGGTGCCGAGGTGGATTATCAGGAAGGTCTGGAAGGTTCGCGTTTCGTGATCAAGAATCCGAACGCCAGCACCACGTGTGGTTGCGGCTCTTCGTTCTCGATCTGATCGCGCTTCACCGCAGTATCAAACGCCGCAGGGCTTCAGGGCTTTGCGGCGTTTTGCTGTGCGGCCTTTATGCTGGGTAGATGGCGCCGAGTACGCGCAGGCCGCGGGCGCCGGTGACGCTCGGGCGGTTGGCGGCGATGCCTTCCAGGCAGCAATGGGCCAGCCAGGCGAAGGCCATGGCTTCGACCCAGTCCGGGTCCACACCGTAAGCGGCAGTGCTGCTGACCGACGCGTTCGGCAGCAGGGCGGCCAAACGGTTCATCAGCGTGGCGTTGTGCGCGCCACCACCGCAGACCAGCAGCTCCTGAGTGTCTGATTGGGCATGCTGCAGTGATTCGACGATGGTCAGTGCGGTGAGCTCAAGCAGAGTGGCTTGCACGTCTTCAGCGGCGAAATTCGGCAATTTCGAGAGGTGGTGTGTCAGCCATGGCAGGTTGAACACTTCTCGCCCGGTGCTTTTCGGGCCTTTGGTCACGAAGAATGGATCGCTCAGCAACTCATTCAGCAGAACCGGTTCAACCTTGCCGCTGGCGGCCCATTGGCCGTCGCGATCAAAGTTGTCGCCGCGTTGCTGATGAATCCAGGCATCCAGCAGGACGTTGCCTGGACCGCAGTCGAAACCGGCGACAGGTTTGCCGGGCTCGATCAGGCTGAGGTTGCTGAATCCGCCAACATTCAACACTGCACGATTGCCGGCACGTTCATCAAACAACGCTTCGTGAAAGGCCGGCACTAATGGTGCGCCTTGCCCGCCAGCGGCTACGTCACGGCTGCGGAAGTCGCTGACCACGGTGATGCCAGTCAACTCGGTGAGTAGGGCAGGGTTGCCGATCTGAACCGTGAAGCCGCGCGCCGGTTCATGGCGAATGGTCTGGCCGTGGCTGCCAATCGCGCGAATGTCTTCGGGTTTCAGGTTGTGTTGGTGGAGGAGAGTGTTAATGCCCTGAGCCGCCAGTTTCACCCAGTTCTGCTGGGCGATGGCGGAGCGGGCAATCTCGTCCGGGCCGCTGGCGCACAAGCCAAGCAGCTCGGCGCGCAGGGAATCAGGCATTGGGGTGTAGTGCGTGGCGATCAGGTTGATCGCTGGGGTCAACTCGATTAGCGCAATGTCCAGGCCATCGAGGCTGGTCCCGGACATCACACCGATATAGAGCGTCATGATTTAGCGCTTCGAAGCCAGCATGGTGGCTTTCTCTTGGTCCATGCGCGCCATCAACGGCTGACTCTGCGCGAGGAAGCGTGCGCGTTCCCCTTTGGAGATCGGGTCGGCCATCGCAACCTTCTGGCCCAGTGGGTCGACGTGCACGCCATTGACCTGGAACTCATAGTGCAAGTGTGGGCCGGTGGAGAGCCCGGTTGTGCCGATATAACCGATCACCTGGCCTTGCTTGACGCTGCCACCGGTTTTGACGCCTTTGGCAAAGCCCTGCATGTGGCCGTAAAGCGTGCGGTAGGTGTTGCCATGCTGAATGATCACGGTATTGCCGTAGCCGCCACGGCGACCGGCCAGCAACACTTTGCCGTCACCGGCCGCTTTGATCGGTGTGCCGCGTGGTGCTGCGTAATCAACACCTTTGTGGGCGCGGATCTTGTTCAGAATCGGGTGTTTGCGGCCCATGGAGAATTTCGAGCTGATGCGGGCGAAGTCTACCGGCGTGCGGATGAACGCCTTGCGCATGCTGTTGCCGTCAGCGGTGTAGTAGCTGCTGTTGCCTTGCTTGTTGGTGTAACGCACGGCGGTGTAGGTCTTGCCGCGGCTGGTGAAGCGCGCAGAAAGGATCGGACCGTTGCCGACAGCCTTGCCGTTTACGACTTTCTGCTCATAGATCACATCAAACTCGTCACCTTGGCGAATATCCTGGGCGAAGTCGACGTCATAGCCAAACACGCTGGCCATGTCCATGGTCAGGCTGTGGGACAGGCCGGCACGCGCGGCAGACTGCGACAGCGAGCTGTTGATCACGCCATGAGCATAGGCAGAACGCACGGTAGGTTTGGCGGTAATGCGGTTGAACGTATAACCCTTGTCATTTTTGGTCAGGGTGATGCTTTCGAGGTCGCTGACCTTGCTGTGCAAGTTGGTCAGCTGGCCGTCTGGGGTCAGTTCGAATTCGAGTTTCTGGCCGTGTTTGAGTTGGCTGAATTGCTTGGCCTGTTTGTCGCTGGCCAGTACTTCATGCACCGAAGTGGCAGGTAGGCCGACTTTCTCAAACAGCGTGGACAGCGTGTCGCCTTTGGAAACGATCACTTCCCTGTGGCCTGGCGCCTTCTTTTCTTCGACGGCCGGGGCAGGTGCAGGCTCGGCCTGGGCGGTTTCCTGTGGTTCTTCGGCGCTGTTTTCGATCTGCGCGAAAGGCGAAGCTGTCGGTTCATTTGTGGCTTGGACGGCTTCAGCAGCGTCTTGATCTTGTGTCAGTTGTTCGGCAGGACTTTCCAGCTCAAGACTCAACGTCGTCTTTTTGGCTTCTACATCACTGGAAGGGAATACCAGAAGCGCCAGGCTCAGAAGAGCGGCGATACCACTTGCTGCGAGCAGGTGGGTCTTCGGGTAAAGCGGTGGCGCTTTAGACGATTCTTTGGTCATAGGTAATTTTTGACTTTGAAAAAGATGAATTGGAAAAGATGAATGACATGATGAAGATGAAATAACTGTATAAAATATAACCAAATCATCTCTGAAGCAAGCCCGTGGTCACTCTGCCAGCGGATTGGCGTCATTGCGCCGGCCAAACTTTGTATTTGACCCGTGATCTTGTATGGTTGGTCCCCTTTGAATTCGAGCCTTGCGGGTCTGTTATGAAGTCGGTTGAAGAGCAGCTAGCGCTGATTAAACGTGGTGCGGAAGAACTGTTGGTCGAGTCCGAGCTGATCGAAAAGCTCAAGCGTGGCCAGCCACTGCGTATTAAGGCAGGCTTCGATCCGACCGCGCCGGATTTGCACCTGGGTCATACCGTGCTTATTAATAAGCTGCGTCAGTTCCAGGAACTGGGTCACCAGGTGATTTTCCTTATAGGTGACTTCACCGGGATGATCGGTGATCCGAGTGGCAAGAGTGCAACGCGTCCTCCGCTCACCCGTGAGCAGGTTCTCGAGAATGCCGAGACCTACAAGACTCAAGTCTTCAAGATTCTTGATCCGGCCAAAACCGAGGTGGCGTTCAACTCCACCTGGATGGACCAGATGGGGCCGGCGGACTTCATTCGTCTGACTTCGCAGTACACCGTGGCTCGCATGCTTGAGCGCGATGACTTCGACAAGCGCTATACGACCAATCAGCCAATCGCTATTCACGAGTTCCTCTATCCGCTGGTTCAAGGGTATGACTCGGTCGCTTTGCGCGCGGATGTCGAGTTGGGTGGTACCGATCAGAAGTTCAACCTGCTGATGGGGCGTGAACTGCAGCGGAGTTATGGTCAGGAGGCTCAGTGCATTCTGACGATGCCGCTGCTCGAAGGACTGGATGGCGTGAAGAAGATGTCCAAGTCTTTGGGCAACTACGTCGGTATCCAGGAAGCGCCGGGTGTCATGTACGGCAAGCTGGTCTCTATTCCGGATGTGCTGATGTGGCGCTACTTCGAATTGCTCAGTTTCCGTTCCATGGATGAGATCAACGCGTTCCGTGCCGATGTCGAGGCGGGCGCCAATCCCCGTGATATCAAGATCAAGCTGGCCGAAGAGATCGTTGCGCGTTTCCATGGTGAAGAGGCTGCGACCAATGCTCACCGTGCGGCGGGTAATCGTATGAAGGATGGCGAGCTGCCGGACGATCTGCCAGAGATCGAGCTGACTGCTACTGAAGACATGCCGATTGCTGCTGTCCTTAATAAGGCAGGCTTGGTGAAGAACTCGGCGGTGGCTCGTGATCTGCTGAATTCCGGCGGTGTGCGTATAGATGGTGAGGTGGTTGATCGCACCTTTATATACGTACTGGGTGCGACCCATGTTTGCCAGGCCGGAAAGAAGGCGTTTGCGCGTATCACGCTCAAATCTGAATAAAGCTGAGATTAGGGGTTGACGGCAGATTCTGGAAGTCTATAATTCGCCCCACTTCCGGCG
>NZ_LT607569.1:123528-160324 GCF_900095275.1 Pseudomonas sp. UMAB-40 | reverse complement strand
TCGAAGCGAAGCCGACCGGAGGCGATGCCCCCAGATGAATGCCGGAGCGAAGGAACGCCGAGCCCAGGCGAGGGGCCGGACGCCGGGGCGAGACCTTTTGGTTCCTTTTGGGGCGTTTGCCAAAAGGGACTCGCTGTAAGAGCGAAACCATAAGCGGCCGTTACCGCAGGAATGGATATGTACACCACGCAGAGACAGGTCGGCTATCAGGCCGCCTTCGCAAAAAGGCTCCAAAGAAGCCCCCATCCCCAAATCGCAGGCAAAAAAAAGGGCAACCGAAGTTGCCCAAAATGCCTTGCGTGCTCATTACATCCAGAAAGAACTACGGTTTACGCTTATGCGAATCCTTCCAGATAAAAAATCCGAACCCTGCGAAAAACAGAACCATGAGGCCGACTGTCAGCACCCCGGCGATCACCACGTTGTCGAAAAACATGACGGCTCTCCTGCACTTGCCCTGTTGCGATAGGGCTAAGTTAACCAATCAGGCAGAAGAGAAAATTGACCGGGATCAATGTCGCCCAAGACAGGGCGTAAAGGAGGGGAAATAACTGACCTGCATCAACCGATGCAGGGTGTTTCAACGCTTTTTCGGTTTGTTCTTCGGCTTCTTCTTGGCTTTACCCAGCGGCATCGCCTGCTCAAACGCCTGACGCACTTCATTCAGACGCTTTTCATTAAGGTCATGAACCCGCTTGGCGCGTTCGGAATTGAGATCAATCAGCTTGTCGTCTTGGTTCATGGTGCTCAGTACATCGTATGGCAGGGTTGTCACAATAATGCGGTCTCACGGCAGCGCTGACCAGCCACAACCTCAAATCTGGATATCGACCCACAACCCCTGGCGCGGCTGATCTTCCATCAACGGCGCCACCGGCACGGTATTGTCGGCATTGAGCTCATCACCGGGAATCGCCAGATGTTCCTCCGGGTCCTCATCGGCTTCACGACGACGCCGTTCCCGCTCCTGCTTGCGCCGCTGTTCCTCGCGCAGCTGAAAAGCCGCTTCTTCTGGATCGCGCTGCTGCAGGTCGATGGTGCTTTCGTTGGAGCTTTCCTGCACCGGCACCACAGGCGGAATATCCGGGCGCTGGCGGATCGGGTCCTGCTGTGACGTGATCGGCACGGCACTCAAGGGGAGCATCGGTGGCAGCATAATTATTTAGTCTCCTGTCAGCAGGCTGTCGGCTGCGGGGATGGCGACTTGAGCCATCGGTCGCAAACTGTGACCGGCTTGGCACCGATTGGTGCCCCGACCTGCAAGCATCGCGTCCCTGGGCTAACGTAAGAGTGCGAGTTTTTATGAGAGTCCTTTGGCCCTGAAGCCCTCATTCCGTTAAGATAGCCCGCTTTTTCAAGGTGGGAGTCAGGCAGCATGGCGCAGCAGTATCAACCGGGGCAACGCTGGATCAGTGACAGCGAAGCCGAGCTGGGTTTAGGCACCGTTCTGGCACAGGACGGCCGCTTGTTGACCGTGCTCTATCCGGCCACTGGCGAGACTCGCCAGTACGCGCTACGGAATGCGCCCCTCACCCGCGTGCGATTTTCGCCGGGCGACTCCATCACTCACTTCGAAGGCTGGAAACTGACCGTCCAGGAAGTCGACGACGTCGATGGTCTGCTGGTCTACCACGGCCTCAACGCGCAGAACGAAGTGGTCACCCTGCCGGAAACCCAACTGTCGAACTTCATTCAGTTCCGACTGGCCAGCGACCGATTGTTCGCCGGGCAGATCGACCCGCTGGCGTGGTTCTCCCTGCGCTACAACACCCTGGAACACACCAGCCGCCAGTTGCAGTCCGCACTTTGGGGCCTCGGTGGCGTGCGTGCGCAACCGATCGCGCACCAGTTGCACATCGCCCGTGAAGTCGCCGACCGCATTGCGCCGCGGGTTCTGCTGGCAGACGAAGTGGGCCTGGGTAAAACCATCGAAGCCGGCCTGATCATCCATCGCCAACTGCTCTCGGGCCGCGCCAACCGCGTGCTGATCCTGGTGCCGGAGAACCTGCAGCACCAGTGGCTGGTCGAGATGCGCCGCCGCTTCAACCTGCAAGTCGCGCTGTTCGACGAAGAACGTTTCATCGAAAGCGATGCCGCCAACCCGTTCGAAGACACCCAGCTCGCGCTGGTTGCACTCGAGTGGCTGGTGGACGACGAGAAGGCCCAGGACGCGCTGTTTGCGGCCGGCTGGGACATGATGGTCGTTGACGAAGCGCACCACCTGGTGTGGCACGAAGACAAGGCCAGCCCGGAATACTCGCTGGTTGAGCAACTGGCTGAAGTCATTCCCGGCGTGCTTCTGCTGACCGCCACCCCGGAACAACTCGGCCAGGACAGCCACTTTGCGCGTCTGCGCCTGCTCGACCCGAACCGTTTCCATGACCTGCACGCCTTCCGCGCCGAGAGCGAAAACTATCGCCCGGTGGCCGAAGCCGTCCAGGAGTTGCTGGACAAAGGGCGCCTGTCGCCGCAAGCACACAAGACCATTCACGGTTTCCTCGGCAACGAAGGCGAAGCGCTGCTGGCCGCCGTCAATGATGGCGACATCGAAGCCAGCGCCCGTCTGGTCCGCGAACTGCTCGACCGCCACGGCACCGGCCGCGTGCTGTTCCGCAACACCCGCGCCGCCGTACAGGGTTTCCCGGAGCGTAAACTGCATCCGTACCCACTGCCGTGCCCGGACGAATACCTCGAACTGCCACTGGGCGATCACGCCGAGCTGTACCCGGAAGTCAGCTTCCAGGCCCAACCGGACGCCAACGAAGAAGAACGCTGGTGGAAATTCGACCCGCGCGTCGAATGGCTGATTGATCAGCTGAAGATGCTCAAGCGCACCAAAGTGCTGGTGATCTGCGCCCACGCCGAAACCGCCATGGACCTGGAAGACGCCCTGCGCGTTCGCTCCGGGATTCCGGCCACGGTCTTCCACGAGGGCATGAACATCCTTGAGCGTGACCGCGCCGCTGCCTACTTCGCCGACGAAGAATTTGGCGCACAAGTGTTGATCTGCTCGGAAATCGGCAGTGAAGGTCGCAACTTCCAGTTCTCGCACCACTTGGTGCTGTTCGATCTGCCCGCGCACCCGGACCTGCTGGAGCAGCGTATCGGTCGTCTGGACCGGATCGGCCAGAAGCACATCATCGAACTGCACGTGCCATACCTGGAAACCAGCCCGCAAGAGCGTCTGTTCCAGTGGTACCACGAAGCACTGAACGCGTTCCTCAACACCTGCCCAACCGGCAACGCCCTACAGCATCAGTTCGGCCCACGCCTGCTGCCGCTGCTGGAAAATGCCGACGACGGCGAGTGGCAAGCGCTGATCGACGAAGCCCGCGCCGAGCGTGAGCGTCTGGAAGCCGAACTGCACACCGGCCGTGACCGCTTGCTGGAGCTCAATTCCGGCGGCGCAGGCGAAGGTGATGCGCTGGTCGAGGACATTCTCGAACAAGACGATCAGTTCGCCCTGCCGATCTACATGGAAACCCTGTTCGACGCCTTTGGCATCGACAGCGAAGACCATTCGGAAAACGCCCTGATCCTCAAGCCGAGCGAAAAAATGCTCGACGCCAGCTTCCCGCTGGGCGACGACGAAGGCGTGACCATCACTTACGACCGCAACCAGGCGCTGTCTCGCGAAGACATGCAGTTCATTACCTGGGAGCACCCGATGGTTCAGGGCGGCATGGACCTGGTCTTGTCCGGTTCCATGGGCAACACCGCCGTAGCGCTGATCAAGAACAAGGCGCTGAAACCGGGCACCGTGTTGCTGGAACTGCTCTACGTCAGCGAAGTGGTTGCGCCACGCTCGCTGCAACTGGGCCGTTACCTGCCGCCGGCCGCCCTGCGCTGCCTGCTCGATGCCAATGGCAACGACCTGTCGGCCCGGGTGTCGTTCGAAACCCTGAACGATCAACTGGAAAGCGTGCCCCGCGCCAGCGCCAACAAGTTCATCCAGGCTCAGCGCGATCAGCTGACGCCACGGATCAACGCCGGCGAAGAGAAAATCTTCCCGCGTCACGCCGAACGGGTTGCCGAAGCGCAACGTCGTCTGGCGGCCGACACCGACGAAGAACTGGCGCGCCTGACCGCACTGCAAGCGGTGAACCCGACCGTGCGTGACAGCGAGTTGGTTGCCCTGCGCAAACAGCGTGAGCAAGGTTTGGCCATGCTCGACAAGGCTGCGTTGCGACTGGAAGCGATTCGGGTGCTGGTGGCGGGTTAAGCCGCCCTGCTCCACCGCTGAAAACAAGAAGGCCCGCAGTGATGCGGGCCTTTTTTGTCTGGATGAATAGTGTGGTGCTGCTGACCCCATCGCGGGCAAGCCCGCTCCCACAGGGTCCGTGTCGAGCACAACATCCATGAACACCACTGAACCTGTGGGAGCGGGCTTGCCCGCGATAGCAATCAAGCAGCCGCCACGGAAACTCCTGGCTCGACAACAGCCACCAACCCTTCCTTCATCCGCTTTGCATCCCGAACAAAACACCGCGAAGCCAGGAACAAAAACACCATGGTGAAAAACAGCGCCACCGGGATCAAATACATCGCATCATGCAAGCCGACCGCCTTGAACGCCTCGGTCATTTGCTCGGCACCTGCCGCGGCCATCGCCGTGTGCGCGAAGTGGTCGGACAAACCGCCCACCACCACCGGCCCCAAACCACCGCCCAGCAAGTACAACCCGGCGAAGAACAGCGCCATCGCCGTGGCCCGCAAGCGCGGTTCAACCACGTCCTGAATCGCCGTGTAAACGCAGGTATAGAAGTTGTAAGCGAACAGCCAACCCACACTGAACACCGCCACGAACACCCCGATCTCGATCCGCCCGGCATGCAGTGCCCACGCCGTACACACCGTCGAGACGATCAGGCTGAACGCCGCAAACAACAGCCGCCCATTGGCCACTCGCTGGTGGATCTTGTCGGCGACCCAGCCACCGAGCGTCAACCCGAACAAACCGGTCACACCGACGATCACCCCGGTCGCCACCGCCGCTTCCTGCAACGGCATCAGAAAGTAACGCTGCAGCATCGGCACCAGAAACGAGTTGCAGGCATACGTAGCGAAGTTGAAGCACAACCCGGCCATGACCAGCCAAAGAAAGGTCGGTACCGCCAGAATTCGCCGGATCGGCTTGTCGACTTTCTCTTGCGAGACCTGCACGGTTTCCGCCGCGCCGCGCTTCGGCTCTTTGATGAAGAACATGAAGATCGCGAGTAACAGCCCCGGCACAGCGGCGATGAAAAACGGAGCACGCCAGCTGTCGAACGCCTTGACCATCGCGCCGATGGTGAAGAAGGCCAGCAGCAGCCCCAGTGGCAGGCCGAGCATGAAAATGCCCATGGCCCGCGCGCGACGGTGAGCCGGGAACAGGTCGCCGATCAGCGAATTGGCGGCCGGCGCGTAACTGGCTTCGCCGATGCCGACGCCCATGCGCACGATCAGGAACGCCCAGAAATTGCCCACCAGCCCATTAACCGCCGTCAGGCCGCTCCACGCCGCCAGGCCCCAACCCATCAGTTTGCTGCGCGAACCGGTATCGGCCATGCGCCCCAGGGGCAGGCCGGCAATGGCGTAGACGATGGTGAATGCAGTCCCGATGATCCCCAGTTGAAAGTCGCTGAGGTGCCATTCCATGCGGATCGGTTCGATGATGATGGCCGGGATGGTGCGATCGAAGAAGTTGAACAGATTGGCCAGGAACAGCAGGAACAGAATGCGCCAGGCATTCGCCGCTTGGGTCGAGTTCTGCATGGGGTCCGTCTCTTTTATTGTTATTGGGGCTTCGCTGTCCCCGGAACCTCCAATCTAGACAGGCCCGCCGGAGCTGTCTGTAATTATTCGTAATGCTGATATCAGCCCATGACACCAAACCCAAACCTGTGGCAGCTCGCCTGCTAGCGAAGAGGCCTGCACATTCAATACAGAGGGTGACTGATCCGCCGCTTTCGCGAGCAGGCTCGCTCCCACAAGGGATTTTGCAAGGCAAATATTTCTCGCCATTGGTCACATGAAAAAATACTTTTGCGCCCCCTTCCCAAGTCCAACGCGAAGCCTAGAATAGCGGCCTTGTCCACCCCACCGTGTCCCCCATCCCTCCTTTGATTATCGCCCATGTCCGAAGCCAGTCCGTGTCTGAATTGCGGTGCCTGCTGTTCTCATTTTCGCGTGTCTTTTTTCTGGGGTGAATGCACCTCGGCCGGGGGAACGGTGCCTGACGAGCTTGTCGCGCCCATCAGCCCCAGCCGGGTGGCCATGCTGGGCACGGACTGCAAACCCACTCGCTGCGTCGGGCTGGTCGGCGAAGTCGGCAGCACCGTGCAGTGCTCGATTTACGACCAACGTTCCAGCACCTGTCGGGAGTTCGATGCCTCCTGGGCCAACGGCGAGGCAAATGTGGATTGCGATGCGGCACGGGCAGCGTTCGGATTGCCGGCCCTGCAACCAGAATTCGATCTCCCTTATGAGCAGATCGCCTGATAACTGGCGGCAGTAATTGCAAAATGTTCGACAGCAATATGCCACTACCGTTTGCACTCTTTGTATGACCTCTATACTCCAACACATTCGCCAGGGTTCATGGTGTCGGCTGGATAAATACGGGGCGTCCGATGGAGTGGCCTGCTTTATATTTCACGACCCAACTGCCAGAGACCGGCCAGGTCATACTCAATTGCGCCCATAACCCCTTCCTGGTATTGCTGGCTTATGTGGTCGCCTGTGCGACCGGCTTCGCCACACTGGACATCACCGAACGGGTCGGCCATGCCGAAAAAGCCGCCTCCCAACGTCTCTGGCGCTGGGTCGGTGCCGGGTGCCTGGCGGGCGGTATCTGGGCCATGCACTTCATCAGCATGCTGGCGTTCCAGGCGCCGATCGAAATCAATTACCAGCTGCCCATCACCCTGATTTCACTGTTGTTTGCACTGACGGCCTCGTGGCTGGCGATGCACACCCTCAGCCATCGTCATGTGAGTTTCTGGCAAACCCTGCGGGCCGCAGTGTGGATCGGCCTGGGTATCGCGACCATGCACTACGTGGGCATGGCCGCCATGCAGTCGAATGCGACGGCTTATTACGACCCCGCCCTGTTCGCCCTCTCCGTCGTCATCGCGATTGGCGCCAGCCTGGCCGCCCTGGTGATTTCCCGTCACCTGCGCGAAGGCAGCGGCGTGGCTCATCAACTGCTCA
The DNA here is from genome assembly GCF_900095275.1 of Pseudomonas sp. UMAB-40. Taxonomy (NCBI): domain Bacteria; kingdom Pseudomonadati; phylum Pseudomonadota; class Gammaproteobacteria; order Pseudomonadales; family Pseudomonadaceae; genus Pseudomonas; species Pseudomonas sp. UMAB-40. Next base: position 153,133 of record NZ_LT607569.1, on the reverse strand, counting down.
AATACACCGCCAGCCTGGTGCTCGGGGCCGGCATCGTCAGCATGCATTTCACCGGCATGGCAGCGCTCAGCCTGGTGCTGCCCATCGATAGCGTCCAGCAGCTGCCCGGCGACAACAACCACCTGCAACTGGGATTGACGGTGGCGATGATGACGTTGCTGATCATCGGCAGCAGCATCAGCGCGGCACTGGCCGACAAGAAGCTGCAACACAAGGAATGCGATCTTCAGCGGGTCAACACCCTGCTCGGCCAACTGGATCAGGCACGCCTGTCGCTGCAACAGGTGGCGCACTACGACGCGCTGACCAACCTGATCAACCGCCGTGGGTTCAACCAGATTTTCGCCGAAAAACTGCTCGATACTGCCAACGAAGGCGGGATGCTGGCGGTGATGTTCCTCGACATCGACCACTTCAAGCGGATCAACGACAGCCTGGGCCATGACGCTGGCGATGAGTTGCTCAAAGTCCTGGCCAGCCACATCAAAGATTCGGTACGCAGCCACGACGATGTGGTGGCGCGCTTTGGCGGGGACGAGTTCTGCATCCTCATCGGCCTGCATGACCTTGAAGAAGCCCGGAACATGGCCCAGCGCATCATGCTGAAAATGAAAGACCCGATCGAGTTGGCCGGGCGCAGCATGGTCATGACCACCAGCATCGGCATCAGCGTTTTTCCGCAAGATGGGACGACCTGCGAGGAGCTGCTGAAAAATGCCGACCTGGCGCTGTACCAGTCCAAGGGCAGCGGGCGCAACGGGCTGCATTTTTTCAGTCCACACATGAAAACCCGTGCCACGCTGGAGCTGCAACTCGAGGAAGAACTGCGGTACGCCCTGCGCAACGACGCCGGTTTGATCCTTTATTACCAACCGATCTACGACCTGAAAAGCGGCCAGGTCACCAGACTCGAAGCGCTGATTCGCTGGCAACACCCGGTTCACGGGTTGCTGGCACCGGATCGGTTCATTGCCATTGCCGAGGCCAATGGTCTGATCAACGAACTGGACAACTGGGTGTTGCACAAGGCGTGCGAGGACCTTGGCGAGCTGTCCCGCCAGGGGCGCGAAGAACTCAAGATCGCCGTAAACTGCTCGCCGCTGAACCTCGCCCGCGAAGAGTTGGCCGATGAAATCGAAAACGCCCTGCGCATTGCCGGGGTGTCACCACAAAGGCTAGAACTCGAAGTCACCGAAAACGCGCTGATGGGCAACGTTGCCAACACCCTGGCGTTGCTGAAGCAGATCCGCTCTCTCGGAGTCTCGCTGTCGATCGACGACTTCGGCACCGGCTATTCATCCCTGGCCTACCTCAAGCGCCTGCCGCTGAACACGCTGAAAATCGACCGCTCGTTCATTCAGGACATCCCCAAGGCTACCCAGGACATGGAAATCGTCCACGCCATTATCATCATGGCCCACACCCTGCATTTACAGGTCGTCAGCGAGGGTGTCGAAACACTCGAGCAATATGACTTTCTCGAACGCCAGGGCTGCGACCTGGTTCAAGGCCACCTGCTCAGCCGTCCGGTGCCGCTGGCCGAACTGCCTGCGGTGCTGGCTGAAATCAATCAGCGCAAACATTCACGCAGTGTCAGTCCGCTGAGCCTGGCTTGCGGTACAACTGCACTAACGTCGACGGATCCTTTTCCAAAAAGCCCTGGCCCCCATGCAGGCGCATCAGTTGTGCGGCCAATCCGCTGATCGGCGTGGCTGAGCCCTGTTCGCGGGAGAATTTCACCGCGGTGTCGAGGTCTTTGAGCAGCGTGCGCACGTGCCACTTCACTGGCTCGAAACGACTCTCGGCCATTTGCGGGGCGAGGATCTGCAATGGCTTTGAATCGGCGAACCCTCCCGCCAGCGCCTCGGCGATCAGGCTGGCGTCGACCCCGGAGCGCTCGGCCAGTGCCACCACTTCAGCAATCACCAATGCATTGCAGGCAACGATCATCTGATTGCAGGCCTTGGTCACCTGCCCGGCGCCGACACCACCCATGTGAGTTACCCGTTGACCGAGGTTCAGCAGCACCGGCCTGATTCGCTCAAGGTCTGCCGCTTCGCCGCCGACCATAATCGCCAGGCTGCCGGCTTCGGCGCCGACGACCCCACCGGACACCGGCGCGTCCAGCCAACGCATGCCGCATTGGCCGACAAGCGCCGAGGCCATGTCCCGCGTCGCCGTAGGTTCCAGACTGGAAAAATCCACCAGCAACTGCCCACTTTTCGCCCCTTCGGCAATCCCTACCGGACCGAAAACCACCTCGCGCACCACCGCCGTGTCCGCCAGGCACAGCATCACCACATCGGCGTGCTGACCCAGTTCAGCCGCCGTTGCCACCTGCCGGGCGCCGGCCTCGATCAACGCTGCGCATTTGGCCGGATTGCGATTCCACACCGTCAGCGGATACCCCGCCGCCAACAAACGCCGGCACATGGGCAAGCCCATCAGGCCGATTCCGGCAAAACTCAACGAAGGTAGGGTTGACATCATTTAGCCTCCTTTTGATTAAAGATCGCCGAATATTGGCCGATTCATCATGACTAAGGAAAGGATTCCCCCGAGCGACGCTCAGGCTTTGTCCCTGACGCTTGGGCAAAATACGCGCTAAAAAAGTCGCGAGTTCCTATTCCGTGAAGGTTCGACGACACCGTCGTCGCCGAGCTAACCAGCCCAGGTACATGGCGCCCAATGACTTCTAAAAATAATCCGGCCACTACGGTTTCCGACCTGACACTGAGCCCCGCGGCGAACAGCCCCTCATCGTCGAAGCCATTGATCCCGTCACGTCCGCTGGCCAGTCAGCAATACCTGTATTTCACCGAAACCAACACTGACCGCATCCTCGATAACCTCGATGGCCTGCGTGACATGGTGTTCCCGCGCCCACCGCACCTGGAAGGCGACAACGAACAGCACAACGATCAGGAATTCCCCTCGGTGTGCCTGATCGGCCTGGGACGTTGCGGTTCCAACATCGCGCTCGACGTCGCGGAACTGGTGTACAACGCGCGCAAGTTCTACCTCAACGAATTCAACAACGAAGACCGCCTGTCGCCGGACAAACGTTACGCCGAAAAGGGTTACAGCCCGGCGCAGTGGATCCGCAACAACCTGCGCCTGGGGCCGAACAAGGCCACCAAACCGGTGTTCCTGGTCGAGCCGCTGGTGATGCTCGGCGACCTGGACAAAGACATCGCCGGTCGCATCCGCTTCTCGCGCAAGGGCGAAAAGAGCGGCTTCCTTCGCGACTACAGCAAAATGAAGATCATGGACTTGTCGGAAGTCCACGCCGGTGGCGCCGGTAACGCGCCGATCCTCGGTCAGTACCTGGCCAAGATCATCCTGAACAAGGACACCCAGCGTTTCTCCAGCCCTGACTGGAAAATGATTCACTCGTACCTGATCGACAGCTGCGGGATCAAGGCCAACCAGTCGCGCCTGTATTTCTCGATCTTCAGTGCCGGCGGCGGTACCGGTTCGGGCATGGCCTCGGAATTCGGCTTGGCCCAGCAGCACTCGTACATGAACAAAACGTTCGACACCAAGCCGATGGATGAACACGACGGCAAAAGCGGGCATTCCTTCGTTTTCGAGCCGATCTTCACCAGCGGCATCTGCGTGCTGCCGAACATTTCCGATCACCGCAGTGAAATGTCCGAGGCGCTGCACATCAACGCCGGTCGCCTGCTGTGTAAATACCTGTCGGAAGAGTGGGACTTCTCCTACAACTTCGCCAACGAAGACAGCAGCGAAGCCAGCGTCATGGGCCGGATCCGCCCATGGAACGCCATGATGCTGATCTCCAATGACATCATGCGGTATGCCGAAGAAAGCGATGACGGCAACATTCAGAACATCGACGTCAACGCGATGGAAAAGCACGCCAACCAATACATCTCGCAGCAGATCTTCAACATTCTGACGGCGCAGGCGGTCACGACTGACTACGACCAGAACTATTTCCGTCGCGCCGGCATCGACATCGGCGAAACCATTCGCCTCGACGCCAATGACCTGTTCATGAGCCTGGCCGGCCCGGTCGCGATTGCCTACGCCGAGTCCGTGGTGCCGGAAACCCCGCCACCGAGCAGCGACAAGTTCAAGGTATTCGAGAAAGAGCCACAGCGTCTGAACATCGACGACCTGTTCTTCCGCTCCATCGACCTGCCACACTTCAACAAAGTGACCCAGGCGATTGAAGGCATCAGCCTGTTGCCGATCGAGTCCAAGCGCTATCGGGCCTCGCTGGAGCAGTACAAGAATTCCGGTTACGACGCGGCCGCGTTGCACGACCTGCACTTCTTCAAGAACTGCTCGTCGGTGGTGTCGATTGTCTCGCTGCCGAAAGACTACAAGCTGTCCTACATGGACTTGAACCGGTTGAAGACCCACCTCAACAGCCTGTTCCCGAACACCACGCTCAAGCGTTATGCGCTGGTGATCGGTGCTTCGGCCAACTTGTCGCTGACCACCCTGATCGCCAAGAGCCCGTGCCTGTCGGACGATTTCCTGACACTGATCGTGGCTTTCATCAAACGCTGCTTCGCGAAGAACCCGTACCGCTTCGACGACACGCTGGATAACTCGATTCTCGACTTCATCATCAATGAAGACTTCGACGAAGACCTGATCGACGACTTGCTGAACGAGTTCGAGAACCCGGCGAAGATCCTCGACACCAACTGGTACGCGATCAAACCGATGTACGAAAAGAAGTACCGCGAGCTGATTAACGACAAGGACAAATTCGTCTCGATCAACGACATTCGCCTGTCGCGTGATTGCGTGAAGAAGGCGATCAAGTACCTGCGCGAGATCTACCGTCACCGGATTGGCAAGACCAAGGTTATTTCGTTGAATAACCATACCGGCAAGACCTTCTGATCTGCGTCGACCCCATCGAGGGTAAGCCCGCTCCCACAGGTTCAGTGGCGTTCATGAATTTTGTGCACGACACGGACACTGTGGGAGCGGGCTTGCCCGCGATGGCGGCATAAAATTCGCCACAAATTCCAACATTCAGAAACAATTAAGCAGCCCAATGGGTGCTCAATAAACTGTTCCCGTTACGTTTACGTCACCCTCGCCAAGACCCTTCTGTGGCCTTTCTCTACGGCAACATGCCATCACGCTACTCACCTACACACTTTTAGTCGCCTGCCAGGCGCACCAATAAAGTGCGGACAGTCAGCTCGTCGCCCTTTCCTGGATCAGAATCCACGGTGAAACCACCACAGCCCACAGCTGCGGGTCACGTTCGAAAAGATCCAGCGCCCGCGTTTCAGAGAGCTTGGCGACCTTGTCGGCAGCCAGCCAAGAAGCCACTTTCTCGCCTTCATCCGTTGCAACGGCTTCGGCCGCGGCGATCAAATCCAGGCCGGGGTCGACCCACAATAGGGCACCCTTGGCAAAGAAGGGCTCCAACTCTTTCCACGTAATAGATGCGGTTTCACCAAGCAGCTTGGCATAGAGGGTGCTAGGTTCTTGATTCATGGGCGCTGTCCGGAAAAGAAATCGACGCGAATGATAACGTCGGTGGTCTGGCAGAAAAACCCGGATGCAATTGAGTCACCGAATGAAAAGAGCAGGAAAGCCAGGGAATGCTGCTGAATCAAGCAATTAGCCAGCTAACATCCCGCCGCGATTCTGTCTTTTTCTTTCAATAAAGCGACACCCTCAGGGTTTGCCCCCCGGCGCCAGCTTCCCAGGCTAACAATTGGCGCTCTACACTGTACCGGTACAGTTGCCGGGGGCATTTTCCGGAGGATATCGAAGATATCTGACCCGGTTCTGCTGCTACGGCGCCAGGACTATAAAAACTACAACAGTAAGAGTGGAGCACTATGACTAAGGCTACTAAGCAGATTTCCAAACTGTTTGCCGCTATGGTTCTGGCCGGGGTTGCCAGCCATTCGTTCGCAGCTGACACCATCAAGATCGGCATCGCCGGCCCTAAAACCGGCCCTGTAGCCCAATACGGCGACATGCAGTTCAGTGGCGCCAAAATGGCCATCGAACAGATCAACGCCAAAGGCGGCGTAGACGGCAAGCAACTGGTCGCCGTTGAATACGATGACGCCTGTGATCCAAAACAAGCGGTAGCGGTCGCGAACAAAGTCGTCAACGACGGCGTCAAGTTCGTGGTCGGTCACCTGTGCTCCAGCTCCACTCAACCGGCTTCGGACATTTACGAAGACGAAGGCGTGATCATGATCACCCCGGCTGCCACCAGCCCGGACATCACCGCCCGTGGTTACAAAATGGTGTTCCGCACCATTGGTCTCGACAGCGCCCAAGGCCCTGCCGCCGGTAACTACATTGCCGACTTCGTAAAACCGAAAATCGTTGCTGTCCTGCACGACAAACAGCAATACGGTGAAGGCATCGCCACCGCCGTGAAGAAAACCCTGGAAGGCAAAGGCGTCAAGGTTGCCGTGTTCGAAGGCATCAACGCCGGCGACAAAGACTTCTCTTCGATGATCTCCAAGCTCAAGCAAGCCAACGTCGACTTCGTCTACTACGGCGGCTACCACCCAGAGCTGGGTCTGATCCTGCGTCAAGCACAGGAAAAAGGCCTGAAAGCCAAGTTCATGGGTCCGGAAGGCGTGGGTAACGACTCCATTTCGCAGATCGCCAAAGACGCTTCCGAAGGTCTGCTGGTAACCCTGCCGAAGTCCTTCGACCAGGATCCGGCCAACATCGCCCTGGCTGACGCGTTCAAAGCGAAGAAAGAAGACCCGAGCGGTCCGTTCGTGTTCCCGGCCTACTCGGCTGTGACCGTGATTGCCGACGGTATCAAGGCTGCCAAGTCCGAAGACACTGCCAAAGTGGCTGCTGCCATCCACGCAGGTACCTTCAAGACGCCTACCGGCGACCTGAGCTTCGACGACAAGGGCGACCTGAAAGACTTCAAATTTGTGGTTTACGAGTGGCACTTCGGCAAACCAAAAACTGAAGCCAAGCCTCAGTAAGGCGTTGCCTGACTGACTGCCAATAAAGCCCACGGCGTGCCGTGGGCTTTGTTTTACGAATGTATTGGGCCGCGCTGGCGTGATCCGCCAGTCTCCCCACCTGAAAATCTCAAAACCGTCATCAGCGGTTCGCTGGCAAACCTCGCGTTCGAAGTGGATGCAGATCCACGGGGCTCGAGCGGGAAAATGACTCCACCAGTGAAATGCGTATCAGGTTTTTAGGAGCGCTGTAATGCCTGACATCTATCACTTCTTCCAACAGCTGGTTAATGGTCTGACCATTGGCAGTACGTATGCCCTGATCGCCATCGGCTATACGATGGTTTACGGCATCATTGGAATGATCAACTTCGCCCACGGCGAGGTGTACATGATCGGTTCCTACGTGGCGTTCATCGCCATCGCCGGGCTGACCATGATGGGACTCGACAGTGTTCCGCTGTTGATGACCGCCGCTTTCCTCGCGACCATCGTCGTGACCAGTGCCTACGGTTACAGCATCGAACGGATCGCCTACCGCCCCCTGCGCGGCAGCAACCGTCTGATCCCGCTGATCTCCGCCATCGGCATGTCGATCTTCCTGCAGAACACGGTTCTGCTGGCGCAAGACTCCAAGGACAAATCCATCCCCAACCTGATTCCGGGCAACATTGCTTTCGGGCCAGGTGGCGCACATGAAGTGCTGATTTCCTACATGCAAATCGTGGTGTTCGTGGTGACGTTGCTCGCCATGCTCGGCCTGACGCTGTTCATCTCCCGCTCTCGCCTGGGTCGTGCCTGCCGCGCCTGTGCCGAAGACATCAAGATGGCCAACCTGCTGGGTATCAACACCAATAACATCATCGCCCTGACCTTCGTCATCGGTGCCGCCCTGGCGGCCATCGCGGCAGTGCTGTTGAGCATGCAATACGGCGTAATCAACCCGAACGCCGGTTTCCTCGTCGGCCTCAAGGCCTTCACCGCTGCGGTACTGGGCGGAATCGGCAGCATCCCCGGCGCCATGCTCGGCGGGCTGGTGCTCGGTGTCGCGGAAGCGTTCGGTGCCGATATCTTCGGCGACCAGTACAAGGACGTTGTGGCGTTCGGCTTATTGGTTCTGGTGTTGTTGTTCCGGCCAACCGGCCTGCTGGGCCGTCCGGAGGTTGAAAAAGTATGACTAGGAATCTTAAACAGGCGTTGTTCAGCGCCTTGCTGGTGTGGGCGGTTGCCTACCCGGTACTGGGTCTGAAGCTGACCATCGTCGGCATCAACCTCGAAGTCCATGGCACCAGCACTGCAACGCTGATCACCATCGCCGTCTGCTCGGTCCTGATGTTCTTGCGTGTGCTGTTCGATCAGCAGATCAGTTCGGCCTGGCGTTCTTCGCCCAACATGCCGCTGATTCCGGCCAAGGCCAGTAACTTCCTGACCCTGCCGACCACCCAACGCTGGATCATCATTGCGTTGATCGCCGGTGCCCTGGTCTGGCCGTTCTTCGGCTCTCGCGGTGCGGTGGATATCGCCACCCTGGTGTTGATCTACGTGATGTTGGGCCTGGGCCTGAACATCGTGGTCGGTCTGGCCGGCCTGCTCGACCTGGGTTACGTCGGTTTCTACGCCGTCGGTGCCTACAGTTATGCGCTGCTGTCGCATTACTACGGTTTGAGCTTCTGGATCTGCCTGCCGATTGCCGGCCTGATGGCGGCCACGTTCGGCTTCTTGCTCGGCTTCCCGGTATTGCGACTGCGCGGTGACTACCTGGCGATCGTGACCCTGGGCTTCGGTGAAATCATCCGTCTGTTCCTGCGTAACCTGACCGGTCTCACCGGTGGCCCGAACGGCATCAGCAACATCGAGAAGCCAACGTTCTTCGGCCTGACCTTCGAACGTAAAGCCGCCGAAGGCATGCAGACGTTCCACGAGTACTTCGGCCTGGAATACAACTCGATCAACAAGGTGATTTTCCTGTACCTGGTTGCGCTGTTGCTGGCTCTCGGTGCGTTGTTCGTGATCAACCGTTTGCTGCGCATGCCGCTGGGTCGTGCCTGGGAAGCGTTGCGTGAAGACGAAATCGCCTGCCGTGCGCTGGGTCTCAATCCGACGGTCATCAAGCTGTCGGCCTTCACCCTGGGCGCCAGCTTCGCCGGTTTTGCCGGCAGCTTCTTCGCTGCCCGTCAGGGCCTGGTGACACCGGAGTCGTTCACCTTCATCGAGTCGGCGATCATTCTTGCCATCGTCGTATTGGGTGGCATGGGCTCGCAGCTGGGCGTGATCCTCGCGGCCGTGGTGATGATCCTGCTGCCGGAAATGATGCGTGAGTTCAGTGAGTACCGCATGTTGATGTTCGGCGCCTTGATGGTGCTGATGATGATCTGGCGTCCTCAAGGCCTGCTGCCCATGCAACGTCCTCACATGGAGCTGCGCAAATGAGCCGCGAGATCCTTAAAGTAGAAAACCTGAGCATGCGCTTCGGCGGCTTGCTGGCGGTCAACGGCGTGGCCCTGACCGTGAAAGAAAAACAGGTGGTTGCACTGATCGGCCCTAACGGCGCCGGCAAAACCACGGTGTTCAACTGCCTGACCGGTTTCTATAAGCCGAGTGGTGGCAGCATCCTGCTGGACGGCGAGCCGATCGAAGGCCTGCCGGGCCACAAGATCGCCCTCAAAGGCGTGGTGCGCACCTTCCAGAACGTGCGGTTGTTCAAGGACATGACCGCGGTCGAGAACCTCTTGATCGCGCAGCACCGTCACCTGAACACCAACTTCCTGTCCGGCCTGTTCAAGACCCCGGGGTTCCGCAAAAGCGAACGCGAGGCCATGGAATTCGCCGAGTTCTGGCTGGACAAGGTCAACCTTACGCAGTTCGCCAACCGCCCCGCCGGCACTCTCGCCTACGGTCAGCAACGTCGTCTGGAAATCGCTCGCTGCATGATGACCCGCCCGCGGATCCTCATGCTCGACGAACCGGCCGCCGGCCTGAACCCGAAGGAAACCGAGGACCTGAAGGCGCTGATCAGCATGCTGCGTGAAGAGCACAACGTCACCGTGCTGCTGATCGAACATGACATGAAACTGGTCATGAGCATTTCCGACCACATCGTCGTGATCAACCAGGGCACGCCTCTGGCCGACGGTACGCCGGAACAGATCCGCGACAATCCTGAAGTGATCAAAGCCTACCTGGGGGAAGCGTAAATGCTGCAATTCGAAAACGTTTCCACCTTCTACGGCAAGATCCAGGCGCTGCACAGCGTCAACGTCGAAGTCCGCCAGGGCGAGATCGTAACCCTGATCGGCGCCAACGGTGCCGGCAAGTCGACCCTGCTGATGACCCTCTGCGGTTCGCCGCAAGCCCACAGCGGCAGCATCCGCTACATGGGTGAAGAGCTCGTCGGCCAGGACTCGTCGCAGATCATGCGTAAAAGCATCGCGGTCGTGCCGGAAGGTCGTCGGGTGTTCGCCCGCCTGACCGTGGAAGAGAACCTGTCCATGGGCGGATTCTTTACCAACAAGGGCGATTATCAGGAACAGATGGACAAGGTTCTCGGACTTTTCCCACGCCTGAAAGAACGCTTCGCCCAACGCGGCGGCACCATGTCCGGCGGCGAACAGCAAATGCTCGCCATCGGCCGTGCGCTGATGAGCAAACCCAAGTTGCTGCTGCTCGACGAGCCATCGTTGGGCCTGGCACCGATCATCATCCAGCAGATCTTCGACATCATCGAACAGCTGCGCAAGGATGGCGTGACCGTGTTCCTGGTAGAGCAGAACGCCAACCAGGCGCTGAAAATTGCCGACCGCGCCTACGTTCTGGAGAACGGCCGGGTGGTGATGACCGGCACAGGGGAAGCACTGCTGACTGATCCGAAAGTGCGCGAGGCGTATCTGGGGGGTTGAGTCTTTGCGGTAAATAAAAAACGGCCTTCTGGCCGTTTTTTTGTGCCCGCCATAAACCCGCTAACGGTGAAAATTCCCTGTGGGAGCGAGCTTGCTCGCGATGCGATATCACATTCACCAGAGATGTTGGATGACCCACCGCTATCGCGAGCAAGCTCGCTCCCACAGGGATTAGGGTGTTTTGAGGTTTTTTAAAAAGTTTTGCACTGGGCTGTAACGCATCGCGATGACCTCTCTCTAGAGGGGTAAGCCAGCACAAACGCGGCTTACCCAAACTCAAACAACGGAGAAACATCATGACTGCTACCACCCGCACCCTGTCCGCCACCGCCCTCGTTCTGGCCCTTGGTTCTGCGCTGAGCATGGCCGCTGTCTCCACCGTCCAGGCCGCCGACAACAGCAACATGGAAAAATGCTTCGGCGTGGCCATGAAAGGTCATAACGATTGCGCCGCAGGTGCAGGCACCACCTGCGCCGGTACTGCCAAGATGGACCACCAGGCAAACGCCTGGAAACTCGTTCCAAAAGGCACTTGCGCCACTACCGAAAGTAAAACCTCGCCGACCGGTTTCGGTCAGATGGAAGCCTTCAAAGCCAAAGCCTGATCCGCCTCCCAGCCTGAGTGTCGACCATGAACAATTCACCGTTCGGGCTCCCGCCCCGCTCCGGGCTGGGGCTCAAGACCGGGCACTTGCGTGAAGTGCTCGGTTCACAACCGGACATCGGTTTCTTCGAAGTCCACGCCGAAAACTACATGGTGGCCGGCGGCCCTTTTCATCACTATCTGGGGTTGATCCGCGAGCAGTATCCGCTGTCGCTGCATGGCGTTGGCCTGTCCATCGGTGCCGAAGGTCCGCTGGACATTCAACACCTGCAACGCCTTACCGAGCTGATCGAACGCTACCAACCCCACTCCTTTTCCGAACACCTGGCCTGGTCCAGTCATGGCCCGGTGTTCCTCAATGACCTGCTGCCACTGGCCTACGAAAACGCCACGTTGAACCGCGTCTGCGAACACATCGACCAGGTGCAAACCACACTCAAACGCCCAATGCTGCTGGAGAACCCGGCGACGTACCTGGCGTTCAAGCGCTCGACCATCGATGAAGCCGACTTCATCAGCGAAGTCATTCGCCGCACAGGCTGCGGGCTGTTGCTGGACGTGAACAACGTTTACGTGTCGAGCATCAATCATCAACGCGATCCTTTGGCCTACATCGATGCCCTGCCCCTTCATGCCGTCGGCGAGATTCATCTGGCCGGATTTGCCGAAGACACCGACAGCCTCGGTGACCGCCTGCTGATTGACGATCACGGCGCGCCCATCGACAACGCTGTGTGGGCGCTGTATGTGCAAGTGCTGGAGCGCGTCGGGCCAATGGCAACGCTGATCGAACGCGACAATCAGGTGCCCGCCTTTAGCGTGTTACACGCCGAAGCGCGTCAGGCCGATGAGTTGTTGCGGTGCGCCGAGGTCCGGACATGAGCAATCACGCCGATTTCGCCGCCGCCCTAATTGATCCGGAGCGGCCCTGCCCTGATGGATTATTCAGCGCCAATGGCGCCGATCCGGCCAGCCGTTTCGCGGTGTATCGCAACAATGTACAGAGCTCGCTGATCAACGCGCTGGCGGACAGTTACCCCGTGGTTGTGCAGTTGGTCGGCGATGAATTCTTCCGGGCCATGGCCGGTGTTCATGTGCAAGGCACCCCGCCCCGCAGCCCGTTGATGAATGACTACGGGCATGATTTCGCAGACTTCATCGAAGGTTTTGCGCCCGCCGCCAGCGTGCCTTATCTGGCGGATGTCGCCCGATTGGAGCGCCTGCGCGTCATCGCGTATCACGCGGCCGATGCGCAGCCCCTGGGGCATGAGCAGATCGCTGCCGCACTGGTCGACCCGCAAGCCCTGAGGGACCTCACCGTCGAACTTCATCCCTCCCTCAACCTGCTGGATTCGGCCTTCGCCGTGGTAGCGATCTGGGCCGCGCATCAACAGGAAGCGACGCTGGCGGGGATTGACCTGAACCACGGACAACACGCGCTGGTATTGCGCAATGGCCTGGACGTTGAAGTGTTCGCCATCGATCAAGGTGCCAGTGCGTTCATCCAGAACCTGCAAAACGGCCAGTCACTGATGCAGGCGCTGGAAGCCGCCCCCGCTTTCGACCTCAGCCAAACCCTGGCGCTGCTGATCAGCCGCAACGCCGTCACTCACTTGCATAACAACAAGGTATCGCCATGAATATCCGCACCGAATCACAGAACCCCATCGTTCGCGCCATCGCGTTGCTGGAGATGATCCCCCACAGTCTGATTGCGTTTATCGCACGTTTCTCGATTGCGGCGGTGTTCTGGAAGTCCGGGCAAACCAAGGTTGAAGGCCTGGCCATCGACCTGATTGACGGTTCCTTCCAGCTTGGCGTGCCGCATCTGGCGGACTCGACCATCCCGCTGTTCCAGAGCGAATACCACGTGCCGCTGCTGTCCCCGGAACTGGCGGCGCACCTGGCCGCCTTCGCCGAGCATGTCTTCCCGATGCTGATCCTGATCGGCTTCGCCACGCGGTTTTCGGCGCTGGCCTTGCTGGGCATGACCCTGACCATTCAACTGTTCGTGTACCCCGACGCCTACCCGACCCATGGCACTTGGGCAGCGGTGCTGCTGTACCTGATGACGACCGGGCCAGGGAAATTGTCGATCGATCATCTGATCGCCCGACATTTCGCCCGGTAAACACACTCCTACAACGGGTTGGATGTGAGCGGCGAATGTTGGAGACGCGCCAAGGCCTCGCCGCTGCGTTTGAACCAGTCGATGAGATAGTCCGCCAACACCTGCGTGCGTTTCGGCAGGCCGCCCTGATAAGGATGCACCAGGTACATCGGCATGCTCCGCGTCTGATAATCGCGCAGGAGCCAGCGCAATCGCCCGTCAGCCAATTCCGTTTGCAGCAGGTAAGAAGGCAACCGCGCAATGCCGGCCCCCGCCAGCGCTGCTTTTTTCAACAGGCTGTAGTGATTGCTGGCAAACGGACCCGACACCCGCACCCGCAGCAACTCGTGCTGCTGGTGATACAGCCATTCTTCGCGACCGCTGTAATGGCTGTTGAGCAGGCAGCGATGGTCGGCCAACGCCTGGGGCGTCTTCGGCTCACCGTACTGTTCGAGATAGGCCGGGCTGGCGCAGGTCATTTCGTGCCAGGCCAGCAGCGGTCGGGCGACCAGTCGTTGGTCATTGGCCACCTCGGACCGAATGGCCAAGTCAAAACCGTCACGGGACAAATCGTGAAAGCTGTTGTTGAGGTCCAACTCAATCTGCACCTCGGGATATTGGCGGGAAAACTCCAGCAACAAGCCATCGAAGAAGGTCTCCCCCAGCGAGACCGGAACCGTCATGCGTATAGGCCCGGCCATGTCGTCCTTCAACCGGGCCAACGCCTGACGCGCCTTCTCGACTTGAACCACCAGCGCCTGGGCTTGAGGCAACAGCGCCGCGCCCGCTGCCGTCAAACTCAAACGGCGGGTGGTGCGTTGCAGCAGGACCACGCAGAACCGTGTTTCCAGCAAGCTGATGCGCTTGGACAACTGCCCCTTGCTGCAGCCCAATTGCTGCGCCGCCAGGGTGAAACTGCCCGCTTCGATCAACACCGCAAACGCTGCCAGATCATCCATCTCGCTCATGGATTGTTTCCATTTGAAAACCAAAGGTTGCCTATTAGCGCGCTTATCAACGAAAAAAACCACTCTAGACTGCAACCTCGTTCAACCACTTCGAGGAACAGCACGATGAAAATTCTTTTGATAGGCGCAGGTGGCACCATCGGTTCAGCGGTCGACAAGGAACTGTCCCAGCGGCACGACATCATCCGCATCGGCCGTAACAGCGGCGATTACCATGTGGATATCAGCGACAGCGCCTCGATCCGCAAACTCTTCGAGCAAACCGGCAAATTCGATGCGCTGGTCTGCGCTGCCGGCAACGTCACCTTTGCACCGCTGAATGAAATGAGCGAAGAAAGCTTTGCGCTGGGCCTCAAAGACAAGCTGATGGGCCAGGTCAACCTGCTGTTGATCGGCCGTGAATTCGCCAATGACGGCGCCTCGTTCACCTTTACCACCGGCGTGCTCAGCCACGACCCGATTCGCAGCGGCGCCTCGGCGGCATTGGTCAACGGCGCGCTGGACAGCTTCGTGCGTGCGGCGGCCATCGAACTGCCTCGCGGCTTGAGGGTTAACTCGATCAGCCCGACCGTTCTGCTCGAAGCCATGGGCAGTTACGCGCCGTACTTCCGGGGCTACAAGCCGGTTCCCGCAGCGGATGTAGCATTGGCCTACGCCAAAAGTGTGGAAGGCCTGCAAACAGGCCAGACCTTTCACGTGGGCTAAACCCTTGTGATGAACGGTCAGGCTGCGTAACGTGGCGGCACTTGTCTGGAGAGCCAAAGATGCGTGTTGCCCGTTCCTTAGTCCTTGTTGCCCTGCTTCCGCTGTTTGCCGCCTGCCAATTGTTTGATGGCCCGCGTGAAAGCGCCTCCCACGTGGGCCAGACCCGCATGCAGGGCCAGTTGACGGCGGCGGACGGCAAATTGCTGTTCCAGCCGTGCAATGAGCAGCGCAGTTATGTGGTCAACGACACCGGCGGCACCAGCGTTCTGCAAGAGGCCGCGACCCTCGCCGATGCTCAGGGCAAGCTGTTCGCCGACGTGCGTGGGCGAATCGTCGACAGCCGCCTTGATCTTGAGCAACTGTACCGCGTCGAACGATCGGGTACTGCCTGCGACGATCCCAACTTCAAATTGCTGATCCTGCGCGCCGCCGGCCACTCGCCGGAGTGGAACGTCAAGGTCAGCGGTAAAGGCATGGTCATCGACCGTGCCGGCCAGCCGCCCCTGGCTGTGCCCTACGTTGAAGAACAGCTGGGCGATGGCCGTTTCAATCTCAGCACCGAAGCCAATAACCAGCACATCGAACTGTGGGTCGCGCCGCAACGTTGCGTCGACAGCAGCACCGGCAGCGTCCAGCACATGAGCGCCGAGCTGCGCATCGATGGCCAGGTGCAACGCGGTTGCGGGTATTTCGGCAGCTCACGTAACGACTGATCGTTTTTGCCTCACGGGACCGGCGTTTGGGGCTTATAATCGCCGCCTTCAAACGCCTTGGCGCAGTTGTGCGCCCCGCGAACCGGATCCTGTCATGTTACGAATCACCGAACTCAAGTTGCCGATCGACCATCCCGATGAAGACCTGCGCCCTGCCATCGTGCAGCGCCTGGGCATCGCCAGCGATGACCTGCTCGATTTCACCTTGTTCAAGCGCAGCTACGATGCGCGCAAAAAGTCCTCTGAACTGTGCTTCATCTACACCATCGACCTCACCGCCAGGGATGAGGCCGCGTTGCTGCACAAATTCGCCGATGACCGTAACGTCAACGTGGCACCGGATGTCAGCTACAAAGTGGTCGGCAAGGCGCCAGCTGATCTTGAGCAACGTCCTGTCGTCGTGGGTTTTGGTCCGTGCGGGATTTTCGCCGGGCTGCTGCTCGCGCAAATGGGCTTCAAGCCGATCATCCTCGAGCGTGGCACCGAAGTGCGCCAGCGCACCAAAGACACCTGGGGCCTGTGGCGCAAAAGCGTGCTCAACCCAGAATCCAACGTGCAATTTGGCGAAGGCGGCGCGGGTACGTTCTCCGACGGCAAGCTCTACAGCCAGATCAAGGACCCGAAATTCATCGGTCGCAAAGTCCTGCACGAGTTCGTCAAGGCCGGCGCGCCGGAAGAAATCCTCTACGTCAGCAAGCCGCACATCGGCACGTTCCGTCTGACCGGCGTTGTGGAAAACATGCGCGAGCAGATTCGCGCGCTGGGCGGCGAAGTGCGCTTCCAGCAGCGGGTTACCGACGTGCTGATCGAGGACGGCCAACTGGTCGGCGTCGAGCTCAATGGCGGCGAGCAGATTCACTCCAAACACGTGATTCTTGCCTTGGGCCACAGCGCCCGGGACACCTTCCGCATGCTTCACGGCCGTGGCGTGTTCATGGAAGCCAAGCCGTTCTCGGTGGGTTTCCGCATTGAACACCCGCAGTCGCTGATCGACCGCGCACGCCTGGGCAAGTACGCCGGTCACCCGAAACTCGGGGCGGCCGACTACAAACTGGTGCACCACGCCAAGAACGGCCGTTCGGTCTACAGCTTCTGCATGTGCCCGGGCGGCACCGTGGTGGCGGCGACGTCTGAGCCGGGCCGCGTGGTCACCAACGGCATGAGCCAGTACTCGCGTAACGAGCGCAACGCCAACTCCGGGATCGTCGTCGGGATCACCCCGGAAGTCGATTACCCGGGCGGCCCGCTGGCGGGTATCGAGTTGCAGGAACGCCTGGAATCCCACGCCTTTGTGCTGGGCGGCAGCAACTACGAAGCGCCGGCGCAACTGGTGGGCGACTTCATTGCGGGCAAGCCGTCCACCGAATTGGGCAGCGTTGAACCGTCCTACAAGCCAGGCGTTGCCTTGGGTGATCTGGCGCTGGCCCTGCCCGCGTTTGCCATCGAAGCCATTCGTGAAGCCTTGCCGGCGTTCGAAAAGCAGATTCGCGGTTACTCGCTGCATGACGCGGTGTTGACCGGGATCGAGACGCGCACCTCGTCGCCGCTGCGGATTACCCGTAACGAGTCGATGCAGAGCCTAAACGTGAAAGGTCTGTTCCCGGCGGGCGAAGGCGCAGGTTATGCGGGCGGGATTCTGTCGGCGGGTGTTGACGGGATTCGGATTGCGGAAGCGGTCGCCCGGGATATCCTCGGACTCGAGGCCTGATCGGTATTTCCTGACACACCAAAAAACCCTGTGGGAGCGAGCTTGCTCGCGATAACGGTAGACCATTCAACATCTCTTTTGAATGTCCAGCCGCCATCGCGAGCAAGCTCGCTCCCACATTGGTTTCTGGTGTGTCAGATATTGGCGCGCAGCACGGTGTCCGGTAGCGGCTCGCCGCGTTCGGCACTCGCCGCGACCACCTCCATCAACCCACCCAACTCATACCCTTGGGCCTTGAGCCAGTCCTGATCGTAATAGCTGGTCTCATACCGCTCGCCGCCGTCACACAGAATCGCCACGATCGATCCCGACTCCCCCGCCGCCGCCATCTGCCCCGCCGCCATCAAGGCGCCGATAAGGTTGGTCCCGCTCGAGCCGCCGACACGTCGCCCCAAATGCTGCGCCAGGTAATGCATGGCCGCCAGCGACAAGGCGTCCGGCACTTTGACCATCGCATCAATCACTTTGGGCAGGAACGACGCCTCGACCCGTGGCCGGCCAATCCCTTCGATCCGCGAACCGTGGTCCAGTCGCAGGCTGGCATCACCGGTCTTGTAGTAATCGAAGAACACCGAACGCTCGGCATCGGCGCACAACACGCGGGTGCAATGCTGGCGATAACGCACGTATCGGCCCAACGTCGCGGTGGTGCCACCGGTGCCAGGGCTGGAAATCAGCCAGCTCGGTTCCGGATGCCGTTCGAAACGCATTTGCTGGAAGATCGACTCGGCGATGTTGTTGTTCGCCCGCCAGTCGGTGGCGCGTTCGGCGTAGGTGAACTGGTCGATGAAATGCCCGTCATGTTCGCGGGCCAGGCGCTCGGACTCGGCGTAGATCTGGGTCGGATCGTCGACCAGGTGACTCTTGCCGCCGTAGAACGCGATCTGCGCGATCTTCTCTTTGGACGTGGTCGCCGGCATCACTGCAATGAACGGCAAGCCCAGCAGCCTGGCGAAGTAAGCCTCGGAAATCGCCGTCGAACCGCTGGACGCTTCAATCACCGGCGCGCCGGGCTTGAGCCAGCCGTTACACAAGGCATAGAGGAACAACGAGCGCGCCAAGCGGTGCTTGAGGCTGCCGGTGGGGTGGCTGGACTCGTCCTTGAAATACAGCTCGATGCCCGGAAAACCCGGGAGCGGCAAAGGGATCAGGTGGGTGTCGGCGCTGCGCTGGAAGTCGGCTTCGATGATCCGGATGGCTTCGCGGGCCCACTGTCGGTTGTCGCTCATGATGGTTTTCTCGTTGAATCGGACAAGAGTCGGCCTTGTCGCAAGGCTCAGCCAACAAGCTTAGGAAAAATCCCACGCTACGCACAGATACAGCTGAGACCCAATACGTCTGGCAACTGCTAGGCTCAGATCCGTGCCGCCCCTTCGCGCTGTAACGGCATATAACAAAAAAGAATATAACTTTTGTTTTAACAACTAACGGTACGGGTTAGGGTGTGCCACCTTTTTGATTATTCGATGGAGAGCGACCTTGCCTCTGCGTAGCACTTTCACGCGTTTCTTTCAGTTGGAAGCTGCCAGCGGTCTGTTATTGATCGCCGCGGCAGCCCTGGCTTTGATCATCAACAACTCCCCGTTGTCGTGGCTGTACAGCAGTTTCCTGGAGACGCCGGTGGTGGCGCAGGTCGGTGCGCTGCAAATCGCCAAACCGGCGCTGCTGTGGATCAACGACGGCCTGATGGCCCTGTTCTTCCTGCTGATCGGCCTGGAAGTGAAGCGCGAAGTCCTTGACGGTCAGCTGTCGAAACCTTCGCAGATCGTCCTGCCCGGCGCGGCAGCGATTGGCGGCATGGTGGTTCCGGCGCTGCTCTACTGGTTTCTCAATCGTGACAACCCGGCCGCCCTGAGTGGCTGGGCCATCCCGATGGCCACCGACATCGCCTTCGCCCTCGGCGTCCTCGCCCTGCTGGGCAAGCGCGTGCCGGTGTCGCTGAAACTGTTCCTGATGACCCTCGCGATCATCGACGACCTCGGCGCCATCATCGTCATTGCAATCTTCTACTCCGGCACCCTGTCGACGCTTTCGCTGGCATTGGCCGCCTCGTGCATCGTCGCCTTGATCGCGATGAACCGGCTCGGCGTGGTCAAGCTCGGGCCGTACATGATCATCGGCTTGATCCTGTGGGTCTGTGTACTCAAGAGCGGTGTCCACGCGACGCTGGCCGGTGTGACCCTGGCGTTCTGCATCCCGTTGCGCACGAAAAACGCCGAGCCGTCGCCGCTGCTGACCCTCGAACACGCCCTGCACCCGTGGGTGGCCTACGGCATCCTGCCGCTGTTCGCCTTCGCCAACGCCGGTTTGTCTCTGAGTGGCGTGACCATGGAAAGCTTTACCCACCATGTGCCGATGGGCATTGCCGTGGGCCTGCTGCTGGGCAAAACCCTCGGTGTGTTCGGCCTGACCTGGCTGGCCGTGAAAATCGGCATCGCCGCCCTGCCCCAAGGTGCCAACTGGGGACAGGTATTGGGTGTCGCGATCCTCTGCGGGATCGGCTTTACCATGAGCCTGTTTGTCGGCTCCCTGGCCTTCGAGCCGGGCGTCAGTGAATACGCCGGGATGGACCGGATGGGCATTTTGACCGGTTCGATTCTGGCGGCATTGATCGGATATGCGGTGACGGCGGCAGCGAGCCACAAGCGCAACGCGCTGCCATCCTGAGTGATAGAGAACACTCTTAACGACATTCAGGATTCGTCCTACAGCCACGTTTGACCTCGTTCGTTAACGTCGCACAGCCCCTTGTTTGGGGCTGTCGATGTACGAACGCAAGGAAGATCAGTGGCTGGAAACAAGGAAGTCCCCAGGGTTAAAAACCCACCGTCCGGCGACGGACATCACGTCACTCACCGCTTCATGACGGCCACCGAACTGGCCGAGCGGGACGCCCGACAAAACGCCTACGACGCCATGCTTGCACGGCAAGACGCTTTCGAGCGCAGTCGCGAGGTCGTTGCCAAAAAGGACGAGTCCGTTCGCGCCGGATGCGTCTTCGCCAAGTCCTGCAAACTGCCGGACGCCATCATCGATTACTCGAATCCTTCGGGCATGGTGCCCACCGACAGCCTCAAGGATTACGGGGAAGTCGCCTGGCTGGGTGCCCGTGAAGCGGACGATACCGGGCTGCTGAATCTCCAAACCATCAGCGGCAGTACCGTCTCGCTCGGCATTGGCCGACTTGCACTGAGTGCTCCGTCGCTCGCTGCTCCGGTCGCGGCAATCGGTACAGCAGGGGCCACCGCATTGGCCACCGTGGTCGCGCTGCTCTGGACACCAAGCCTGGGCGACAGCGCGCTTTATACCGAAGATCAGTTGCGCGCTCTGAAACAGGCCAGGACCCGCGTTCGCTTGCAGGTCGAGCAACAGGCGGATGGCCGTCTCAAGGGTTATGGCTTCTACACCGGTAAGAACCGCGGTTGGGAAATGGTTGATGTTGTGCAGTTCTCGTTGCGCGGCAGTCAGCAGGTGGCGGATCTGGGGGATGGGGTTGAGCTGATCTGGACACCGGCTGTGGAGGGTTCGGACATCCTTGGAATTCCGGCGCTGAAGGCTGCTCCGCAAGCACCGCACATCTGGGTTTATCCGCCCACGAAACAGGCTGACAGCATCATCGTCGATCCGGTTTATCCGCCTGATTACAAGGATTTCATTCTTGTGTTTCCGGTGGGTTCGGGGGTAAATCCGGTTTATGTAGTGATGAGCATGCCGGGGGATCATAAGTACTACGATGATCCGGAAACCCTCCCAGGCTTCCCTGATGCATTACCCGTAAAACCGAAGGTTTCAGTTCAAGGTGGAGGTAAAAAACGAGCCCGATGGCTAGACCGCAGAGGCCGTATATATGAGTGGGACTCCAAAAGCGGTGCTGTAGAGCTTTACGATAAATTCGGAGTGCATTTGGGCGAATTCAATCACGTAACCGGCGAGCGAACCAAAAAGGCAAAGCCTGGTAGAAGAACCTCTAGAAACTGAAGAGAAAAATTATGCGCTATTTATCCATCACCGGTTTTTACCCTGATGAAAAACAAGATGATTCATTGCAGTTCCAACTGACCATCAAAGACTATGAAATGAACCAGGCATTGGCTCAATTGACCGAGTCAAAAAAGCTGGAAGAAATAGAGCCTGGAGAGCTGGAACTGACAGGTAATCAAATCCTACAGGTTGCAGAACTATTAGAAATCGACTTACCCGAGGGGTTGGAATATTTCATAGGCCCCCGCGCCGCGCCGTGACAATCCTTAACAAACAAAACCCCGACCAGTCACCCAGTCGGGGTTTTCTTTTACCGCTCGTTCCCGCTTAGTGCGAAACGCGGCTCGTCCCATCAACAGTAGCAATTCGTACCCGCTCGCCCACGCGGAACACTTCATTCTCCTGAACCTGCTGCACATAGGCGCGCATGCTGCCGTCGTCTTCGCGAACGGTGATTTCCACGCCCTGGGTGCGGGTCAGGCCTTCTTCTGTGGCTGAACCGAGCAGGCCGCCGGCCACGGCGCCGATGACCGCAGCGACGATGCTGCCTTTACCGCCGCCGATGGCGCTACCGCCGACACCGCCGACGACTGCGCCAGCTGCGCCGCCGATCGGGGTCTTGGTGCCTTCGATTTTGACCGGACGCAAGGATTCGATGGTGCCCATGCGAACGGTCTGCACACGACGCGCTTCGTCACGGGAATAGGAGTCACCGGTCAGGCTCGATTGGCAGCCGGTAAGCAACATCGCCATCGTGGAAAAGGAAGCAACCAGCAGAACAGACTTACGCATAGCATCAACTCCAAAGGACAGGTATTCATTAAACTCCGCAGCTTGACGCCTGTCACGGCATCGCCCGGATAAAATTGGTTTCATTCAGGCCTGGTACAGGCGCCTCGGAACTCACCACACAGTAGCGGCAAATCGAAAAATCTGCGCCACTGACCCAAGGATTTTCATGGATTACTTCATCATTGTCGTCACCACGGTCGCCGGTTTGTACTTCCACTGGTGGCTGTACGTGCGGATCAAGCGCTGGATGGATCGCGATCTGGCGTTGGCACTGGCGGGTAAAGACGAGCAGAAAAAAGCGTTCATGCTCGAGCAACTGGCAAGCGCTCAGGCGCAGAAGATCAAGCGCCGGGACCTGCCCCAGTGGCTTGAAGCCGCTGCGGCGGGCTATCCCGATCGGTAGACTGCTTAAGGTGCCAGACGTTCAAGAATCCAGTCGGCGCCTTGCAAACGGTAGTTGAGGCGATCGTGCAGGCGGCTCGGACGGCCTTGCCAGAACTCGATGCGCTCGGGTAGCAAGCGATAACCGCCCCAGTGTTCCGGGCAGTGTGGTTGGGTGTCGCTGAAACGTTGCTCTGTGTTCTTGAGCAGCGCTTCCAGTTCAGCACGATCGGCGATCACCCGGCTCTGGGGCGAAGCCCAGGCACCGAGACGACTGCCCAGCGGGCGGACCTGGAAATAGGCGTCGGACTCTTCAGCCGTGACCTTCACCACTCGCCCTTCGATGCGCACTTGGCGCTCCAGGGTCGGCCAGAAAAACGTCATGGCAGCGAACGGGTTCGCCGCCAGATGCTGGCCTTTGGCGCTGTCGTAGTTGGTGAAGAAGGTGAAGCCCTCTTCGTCCAGGCCCTTGAGCAACAGAATGCGGCAATGCGGCCGACCGTCCTGATCGACGGTGGCCAGGGTCATGGCATTGGCCTCCACCGGCGGTTGCTCGGTTTTCACCGCGTCCGCAAACCACTGATGGAACAGTCCGAACGGCTCGGCCGGGGCTTGCGCCTCGGTCAGGCCATCACGGGTGTAGTCGCGACGCATATCAGCCAGGCCCTGGGTCATGGCGCATTCCTTTTGGTTAACGAATTACTTTTTGACCGCATCGGCGGTAGCGACTTTCTTGTCAGCTGCAGCGGCTTTGGCTGGCGCTGTCTTTTTCGCCGGGGTTGCGGTTTTAGCCGGTGTCTTCTTGGCTGGAGCCTTGGCGGCTTTCTTGGCCGGAGCTTTTTTCACGGCGGGTACATCCGCTTTCTTCGCGGCTGGCGCAGGGGTAACCGGCTTGACCACTGGCTTGACGTCTTGGGCAGCGACCAGGCGCACTGGCGCCGGAGCCGGCATGTTGTACTTGCTCAGCAGCGCGACCATGGTGTTTTGCGGAGTCACCAGCAATTCCACGCGACGGTTCAATGCACGACCTTCGTTGCTGTCGTTGGCAGCACGCGGAGCTTCACCACCCATACCGCGCAGCATCAGACGATCACGCTGCAAACCGCTCAGACGGAAGATCGCGGCCACGGCTTGTGCACGTTCCTGGCTCAATTTCACGTTGGCCGGTGCGGCGCCCGAGGTATCGCTGTGACCCAGGACCAACACGGCGGTCTTTGGATCGACTTCAAGGATTTTCGCAACGCGAGTGAACGGGCCGAGGGTCACCGGCAGCAACATGGCCGGACGGTCCGGGTTGAATGAGCCTTCTACCGGAGCGGTCACCACCAGCACGTTTTCACGGCGTTCGAGTTGCAGGTTGCTGTCCTTGATGGCCTCGCGCAGGCGCGGCTCGTAATCGTCGAGCCAGGCTTGAGTGACTTTAGGGTCCGGCATCGGCACGGCTTTGGCGGTGGGTTGATCCTTACCACCGAACGGCCACCACCATTTGCCACCGGCATCGGCTTCAGCCTTGGCGACTTCGACAGGCTTGGCTTCGGGTTTTACGTCCGGCTTTTTGTCGAGCACTTCATCGGAGCCGAACGGCCAGTACCAAGGGTTGGAGCTTTCAGCTTTGGCCACTGGAGCCGCGGCGGCAGTTTTCAAAGGGGCTGGGGCTGGAGCTGGAGTTGGGGCCGGCTCTTTCGCTGCAACTTTGTCGGAGGAGCCGAATGGCCACCAGCTGCTGCCATCCGAATCATTTTGTGGGGTCTGTGCGCAACCGGTGATCGCGACACACAGGGCCAAGGCAAGGGTGGTTTTATTGAATGACATTGGATATCCACAAAAATGAAATCATAAAAAATCAGGCCGGCGTGACCGGATAAACAGACGCTTGGAAACCATAAAGGCCTTCGGGTTCCGGCCCTGGAGCCCGAGAGTGCGTTTTACAGACAAGTGGCCAGTACCCGCGCAAGCTTTTGCGCGCGCGGATCCATCAAGACGTACGGCCCCAGGGTATTTGTCACAAAACCGAAGGCCACATCGTGTTCCGGGTCAGCAAAACCGATGGAGCCGCCAGCGCCCGGGTGGCCAAATGCCCGTGGGCCGAGGCCATAGGTCGCATTGGGAACGTCCGGTTGATCGAGCATGCAACCCAGGCCAAAACGGGTCCGGGTCAATAAAGTCTTGTCTTCGCCAAGGCTGTGTTCACGGGTCAGCTCTTCGAGCATTTCGCTTTCCAGCAGGCTGCCATCAAGCAGGCCGGCGTAAAAACCAGCAAGGCTACGGGCGTTACCGTGGCCATTAGCGGCGGGTTGTTGCATCCGGCGCCATTCGGGTTTGTTGGTGCTGGTCATGATCGACGGCGGGTTGGTGAAGGCCCGGGTGGTCATGGCGGTCGGCTCGCGCATGGTTACTTGCAGCAAGCGCTGGGCCGCCGCATCGCCAACGTTGCCCTTGCCGCGGGCGATGTGCGCCACGCGGTGAAACTCTTCGTCCGCCAGGCCCACATGGAAATCCAGCCCCAACGGCTTGGCGACCCGCGCCACAATCGATGAGCCCGGCCCACGACCGTCGACACGCCGCAGCAACTCGCCTACCAGCCAGCCATAGGTGATTGCCGCGTAACCGTGGCCTTCGCCCGGTGTCCACCACGGCGTTTCGGCCGCGAGGGCATCGACCATGGTGTACCAGTCGTAGAGCGCTTCGGGTGCCAGCAACTCGCGCAGAGCCGGCAGACCGGCCTGATGGCACAGCAACTGGCGCAAGGTGACGGAGTCTTTGCCGGCGGCGGCGAATTCGGGCCAGTAGCGCGCCACCGGGGCATCCAGTTGCAGCTTGCCTTCGGCCACCAATTGCAGGGCGGTGACGGCGGTGAAGGTCTTGGTGCAGGAAAACAGATTGGCGATGGTGTCGCTGTGCCAGGCTTCAAGGCCATCCTTGTCGGCGGTACCGGCCCAGAGGTCGAGGACGGTTTCGCCACCGACCCGGATGCACAATGCCGCGCCACGTTCCTGAGGATCGTCGAACAGCGCCGCGAACGCTTCGCGTACTGATTCGAACTTAAGCTCGTAATGACCCTGAATCTGCACCCGCAACTCCCCGAAATCTACAAAGTGGTCCGCATTGTTCCAGCCCTTGGGGGATTTGGGAACAGGTGCGGGCTGGGCGGTGTACCCGCCCATAGAATTAATCAGAACCTTTGTGGCGATCAGTGGCCGTTAGCGGAATGCCCACCCGCATGGCCAGTCCCCTGCCCTGCGCCTTTGTCGGCATCACCTTTTTTGCCGCCCTCGCCTTCATGGCTGGCTTTGTCCGCTTCAGCCCCGGCCTTCGCGGCCTCCTTGCCCAACTGATCGACGGTCGCCAGGTTGCTCTTGCGCACGCTGTCGACAAAGCCCTGGAACGGCAGATCGGTAATGCCCACGAGGCCAAAGTGACCGTTCTCGCCATCCAGCAGACGTCCGGTCACCGGTTGATCGAGGTACTGGAACCAGTGCACACCAACGATCGACGGTTCACTCAGCGCCTGTTTGAGGAAGTTGGCATACGCCGGGCCACGGTCTTCTTCCTTGGCCAATTGCGTCACGCCGCCCCAAAACGGGCCGCGATCGGTGGAGCCGAAGTTGAACTCGGTGATCAGCACCGGTTTATCCAGGCTGCGCAATTTGGCGAAGTCATAGCCGTCTTGCGGTTTCAAGGTGTACAGGTTGAAGCTCAGCACGTCGCAATACTGCGCGCAGGACTCAACGGCTTCCGGGGTGCTGATGGCAAAACGACCGCCCAGCAGCAATTGGTTCGGCGCATGCCACTTGAGCGAATCGGAAAGGGTCTTGAAGTAGGTATCGGCGAAGACCTTCTGGAAGTATTTGAAATCAGCCTCGATTTCCGGGTGTTCGGCGCTCGGCAGCGGCGGCACGAAGCCCGGGTCTTCCATCAACTCCCAGGCCGGCAAGTCGATGCCCCAGGCCTTGGAAAGGCCGGCCTGATTGCGATACTTGTCGCGCAATTGCTTGAGGAACGCCCGTTTGGCCGGTACGTCGGTGGTCATTTTCAACGTGCCGTAGGCCAGTGCGTAACGGGCTTTCGGATCATCGCCGGGCCCGGCCCAGGCCAGTTCGTTGTCGGCAAAGTAGCCGATCAGCCACGGATCGTCGCGGTGGTCACGGGCGGCGATGGCCACGGCGCGTTCGGTGGCCATGGCGAAGCGTGGGTCGAACGGGTCGGGCATGCCGCCCCACCAGTCGGTGCCGGTGCTGATGCTGGCGTAATCGCCGACGATCGACAGTGGCAAGGTGTACGGCACACGGTCAGCATTGGCCAGCGCCGGAGCGCTCCAGTTGCCGACCGTGTTGAAACCCCAGGCTTGCAGGCGATCCAGGGTATGGCTGGCCCAGCGGTTTTCATCAACCACGGCTTTGCAGGGCTCGGCAGGTTTTTGCTCGACGGCTTTGGCGACGGTCGCTTCCTCTGCGCCGGTCTTGGCGGCTTCGGCGACGCCGGATTCGGCAGTCGTAGGTGCGACAGGTTGCTCGGCGGCCTTGTCGGCCGTGGCCTCGACCGCATCGGCCTTGGCCGCTTCGGCGACGCCGGCCTTGGTGTCGCTGCCCAGCCCGCACGGTTCTCCGTAAAGGCGCTGCAAATTGGCACCATAGAAATCGTACCAGCGACCGGCGTTATAACCACGGCCCTGATCGGCGCCGTTACCGCCACGGTTGTCACCTTCGCCATAATGGCTGGCCAAGGGTTCTTCCGGTTTTGGCAGGGATTCGAACATCCACTCGCGACCGGCGATGTAGGTCTGGCTGACGTCCGGGGTCACGGTGTTGACCCCCAGCGAATAGAACGGATGCCCTTCCGGGGTCACCAGGTACCAGCGACCGTCGCGCTTTTCAGTGCGGAAAAAGCCGCTGGCCTTGAACGCCGGGCCTTTGTTCCAGCCGCCGTACTTGTCCAGGGACAACTTCTGGCGCTCGGCGAGCCAGGTGTTGGTTTGTTGCTGTTCCTTGGCGACGGCGCTTTTCAGTTGCTCATCGCTACCGACTTTCTCCGGCCATTTGGCCCGGGTCGATTGACCGTAAGCGTCCACCAGGCCGCCGTAAGCCGCCTTGGTCACCGCTTCACCGTCCTGCACGCCGAAGCGCTCAAGCAGGATACTTTGGGCCACTTTCGGCTGATCCATCGACAGCGTGACCGACACCACCTGGCTGCGGTCCAGCTCACCGGCGCTGCTGGCCAGCAATACCCGTTGACCGTCAAACGTCATCGGCATCGGCGGCCCGGCCTTCATGCCCTGGCTCAGCGGTGAACTCGGTTGCAGCGGCACCAGCAGGGTCTGCGCCGGTCCGGCGGGCAAATCGACACGACTGATCAACGTCTTGCCATCGTTGCTCTGTATTTTCACGTACAGGGTCACGGCCCAGTCCATCGCGCTCTGGATGCGCAAGCTCATGACACCCGACTGCGACCAGTCCCAGGCCCCGGCTTGCGGGGTCAGACGCAAGGTCGGTTGCGCCACCGGGTTGAACGTCACCCGACGCAACACTTCGCCTTCGGCCGTTTGCTCCGCATTGGATTGCGGCAGGCTGGCATCCTGAGTCGCCACCTGGACCACATCGGCGGGGCGTACAAAGTTGAACAGCGTCTGTTGGCTGGCAGGGGCTGCCAGCAAAGGGGCTGAGAAGATCAAGGCGAAAACAGCAGGCAACGAACGGCGAATCATAGGAACGTGGTTCTCCCTGACGACCCTTATGGGCCAATGGAAAAGCGGTGGCTGAACGATAGACAACGCGGTGGGCTA
Organism: Pseudomonas sp. UMAB-40; assembly: GCF_900095275.1. NCBI lineage: Bacteria > Pseudomonadati > Pseudomonadota > Gammaproteobacteria > Pseudomonadales > Pseudomonadaceae > Pseudomonas > Pseudomonas sp. UMAB-40. The sequence continues at coordinate 124,546 of NZ_LT607569.1, read as the reverse complement.
AAAAGCCCACCGGTGTTTCAGGAAATTTCGCGACGGAATGGCGGCAATGCGTTGAGGATCGCTTTGCCATAACGCTGGGTGACCAGGCGCCGATCCAGCAGGGTGATGGTGCCTCGGTCTTCTTCGGTGCGCAGCAAGCGACCGCAGGCCTGGACCAGTTTCAGCGAGGCGTCCGGCACGGAGATTTCCATGAACGGATTGCCGCCACGGGCTTCGATCCATTCAGCCAGGGCTGCTTCGACCGGATCGTCGGGCACCGAGAACGGAATCTTCGCGATCACCACGTGTTCGCAATACGCACCGGGCAAGTCGACCCCTTCGGCAAAACTCGCCAGGCCGAACAGCACGCTGGAGTCTCCACCATCGACCCGCGCCTTGTGCTTGTTCAGGGTTTCCTGTTTCGACAGGTTGCCTTGAATGAACACTTGCTTGCGCCAGTCGCGGTCCAGACCGTCGAATACGTCCTGCATTTGTTTTCGCGAGGAGAACAGCACCAGCGTGCCACGCGAGCCTTCCACCAGTTGCGGCAGATCACGGATGATCGCTGCGGTGTGAGCCGGTGCATCACGCGGGTCGGCTTTCAGGTCCGGCACCCGCAGCACACCGGCGTCGGCGTGATGGAATGGGCTCGGGACCACGGCGGTCACGGCTTTTTTCGGCAGGCCGGCGCGCATGCGGAAACGGTCAAAGGTGCCGAGCGCGGTCAGGGTGGCCGAGGTCACCAGTGCGCCGTAGGCCACGTTCCACAGATTGCGACGAAGCATTTCCGCCGCCAGGATCGGGCTGGCATTGACCTCGATGTCGAACAGCGAACCGCTTTCGGCCAGGGTCAGCCAACGGGCCATGGGCGGGTTGTCTTCCGGGTCTTCGGCGGTGAACGCGACCCACAATTCCCAGTTGCCCGAAGAACGGGACAACAGGCTGCCGAACAGCGGATACCACTCTTCGGCCTGGTTGCTGGCGATGCCGATGTTGACCTCGCCGTCCATGCCTTCCTTGAGCAGTTCGGTGAGGCGGG
>NZ_LT607569.1:88325-123498 GCF_900095275.1 Pseudomonas sp. UMAB-40 | reverse complement strand
CGAAGCCCTTCTTCAACTCGATGCCCATTTCCCGCATGTGCTCAGGAATCACCCCGCCGACGAAACGGTGACGCGGCCGCTCGCGGCCTTCGACGTCTTCGCCGGGTTTGAAATCGGCGACCTGCTCGCACGCGGTGAACATGAACTGCTGCTGAGTCTTGATCTCGCGGGCCAGTTCCGGCACCTGCTCGATCAACTTGCCCAGATCACCCGGCAGCGGATGCTGGGCCAGCAATTTGGTGAGGTTCTTGGCGGTGGTTTCCAGCCAGTCGGCGGTGGAACGCAGGCGTGTGTAGTGGGCGAAATGGCCGATGGCCTTGTCCGGCAGGTGGTGGCCTTCGTCGAAGACGTAAATGGTGTCGCGCGGGTCTGGCAGCACCGCCCCGCCCCCCAGTGCCAGATCGGCCAGGACCATGTCATGGTTGGTGACGATCACGTCAACCTTGCCCATGCCTTCGCGGGCCTTGTAGAAGGCGCACTGGCCGAAGTTCGGGCAATGACGGTTGGTGCACTGGCTGTGATCGGTGGTCAGGCGCGCCCAGTCGGCGTCTTCCAGGGCGGTGGACCAACTGTCGCGGTCGCCGTCCCATTTATTGCCGGCGAGCTTCTCGATCATGCTGGTGAAGAGCTTCTGGCTGGCCTCATCGACCTCGATCTTGAAACCTTCTTCTTCGAACAGCTGAGCCGTGGCGGTTTGCGCGTGACCTTCCTGGAGCAACATGTCGAGCTTGGACAGGCACATGTAGCGCCCGCGCCCCTTGGCCAGGGCGAAGCTGAAATTCAGCCCGCTGTTGCGCATCAGGTCTGGCAAATCCTTGTAGACGATCTGCTCTTGCAGGGCCACGGTGGCCGTGGCGATCACCAGGCGTTTGCCGGCGGCCTTGGCGGTGGGAATCGCCGCCAGGCTGTAGGCCACGGTTTTACCGGTACCGGTGCCGGCTTCCACCGCGACAATCGCAGGGTCGCCACTGCGCCGGCCTTCGTCGTCGGTGTCGATGTCACCGAGGACTTTGGCAATTTCGGCGATCATCAGGCGTTGGCCGTAGCGCGGTTTGAGGCTCTTGGCTTCAAGAAAACGCGAGTAGGCGCCCTGGATCGTGGTTTTGAGTTCGGTGCTGATCATGGATTGTCGGGCGCAAAAAACGCTGGATAAATTTTCAGTGGTTCGGTTCGGCCGCTATCATACCCCGCTAATTAATCCCGCGCAGAACGGAGTACCTCAATGACACCTTTTGGCATCGTTTACACCCTGCATTTCCTGTCCGCCCTGGTGTGGGTGGGCGGCATGTTTTTCGCCTGGATGGTCTTGCGGCCTGCGGCGATGAAGGCGCTGGAGGGACCTGCCCGGTTGAAGCTGTGGCTGGAAGTGTTTCAAGGTTTTTTCCGCTGGGTCTGGGTCGCGGTGGTACTTCTGCCGATCAGCGGCGTGGGCATGATTCATCTGCAATACGCCGGGTTTGAGGCCGCGCCGCGTTATGTGCAGGTAATGATGGGCTTGTACGTGGTGATGACCGCGCTGTTTATCCGGATTCAGGCGTTGCTGCTGCCCGAGTTGCGCACGGCGGTAGCGGCTCAGGATTGGCCAACCGGGGCTGCGACGCTGGGAAAGATTCGCAAACTGGTGGGGATCAATTTGATTGTCGGGCTGGTGCTGGTGGCGATTGCTGCGGCACGTCCGATGTTTTAAAAGCTTCGCGGGCAAGCCTCGCTCCCACAGGTTTTGAGCTGTTCAACTCATTTGTGAACGACTCAAAACCTGTGGGAGCGGGCTTGCCCGCGAAGACGATCGACTAGACGACACACATTTCAGAAATTACTTACAACCGCTGAACAGTCACCGCCCCCGCCGCGCCCGCAGGCCCCGGCTGGCCATCAACACCGGGACGGCCGCTTTTGCCGCCATCGGCCTCGTACACGAAGCAGCCCTTGGCCTTGCCGCCGGCGCCCGGTTTACCGCCGGGGCCTGCGAGGCCACCGGCACCGCCCGCCACCTGAACCTTGATCCGGTCCACCGGATAATCACGCGGCACTTCCAGCCTGACCAGCGCACCCGGCGCCCCCGGCTGACCATCACTGCCATTGCTGCCATCGGCACCACGACCCGCCTGGCCCCAGGTGCAACCCGGTGCCTGACCGTTGGCCCCGTCGAGGCCGACAAAACCTGGCGCGCCCGCGCCACCGCGAGCGTCTACCGACAACTGCGGTGCGTGCAGCGACTTGATCTGCACATTCAGGTTGCGTCCGGAGCGAGCGGCCTTGAGGTAAGTCCCCGGCGCCCCGCGAGCCGTGATCTGGCTGCCTTCGGACAACTCGGCACGGCTGACTTTCAATTCCAGTGCCTGTTCACTTGGCACGATGGCGATCCGCGCCTCACGCCCCAGATGCAATTCGCCGACGGTGACTTCCGTCACGTTCGAAGGAATCAACAAGGTGCCGTAATCGGCGACTTCCAGGCGTTCAAGCTGCAAGGTGCTGGCGGTGTTGGGCAGGCGCATCAACGAATTGGTTTCGACACTGACCACCTGAGCGCAGGCCAATGGGCTGATGAGTGCGGCGAGCAGACAGAGTTTACGCATGGGAAGCCTTCGATGCGGTCGGAGCCGGGAGGGTTTGCAGATGGAATACGCCGAAAAACAAGATCTTCAAGCGATCACGCCAAGGGTGAGCGCGACCCCGGAGGCTGCGGAAACAGAACACCGCCTCAAGCAGATGAAGAGACGCCAACACGCCGCCAGCCAGATTGACCAGCAGGTGCAGCGGATTGACAAACGGCATCAGCAGATTGACCAGCACCACCAGCCAGAACAGCAGGGTCAACAACTTCCCCAGCCCCCAAAACACCTTCATACGCCCCCCCGTTGAGAATTATTCTTTGCGCGCACAGTAACGGCTTCCGCGAGGGATAAGCCAGAGGCAATAGAAAATTCTTCATGAAGGCCGCCGAATGGCCGTCGGATCAACAGCAATTGTTGTCCGACGGCTCTATTTCGGGGTTTAGCGATTAACGTGTAACTCCACCCGACGGTTTTTCGCGCGTCCTTCATCCGTTTCGTTGTCGGCCACCGGCTGGCTCTCACCCTTGCCTTCACTGGTGAGTTTGTTCGGCGCCAGGCCCTGGCTCAACAGATAGGCCGCCACGCTGCTGGCGCGGCGTTCCGACAGGGCCTGGTTGTAAGCATCCGAACCCACGCTGTCGGTATGACCGATCACCTTGACGCTCACCACATCGGCGCTTTGCAGTTTGCTCATCAGCGCATCCAGCTGACCGCGCGCGGCGGGCGTCAGGTCGGATTTGTTGAACGCAAACAGCACGTCACCGGCATCACTGAGGGTAATGACTTCCAAATGCACAGGTTCGGCAGGTTTCACGCTGGCCGGATACTGCGGCAGCGGACAACCGTGATGCTCGACAGGTGTATTGGCCGGGGTATCGGGGCAACGATCACGCCGGTCGAAAACGCCGTCTTCGTCCTCATCGCCATCCTGGGCGTAACAGATCAAGCCACCCGTCAAGATCCCGAGCGCTGCTCCACCGCCTGCCCAGCCGGCACTTTCAATCGCGCCCAGGCCTCCGCCGACCAGTCCGCCAATGAGGCTACAGATCGGCCAGGTACGTTGATTGAGAGGGGCGGTACCATCGCTGTGAGTGGCGCAACCGGTCAACAGGCTGCCAAGCAGCAGAACCGGCAAGACGGTCCTTGTGAGAACGCTCATTGTGAAAGCTCCTGTGTTACCGGCCCATACCGGTTACACAGGAGTAAAGACCCGCATCCGCGACTGCACAAGCCGCGGAGCGGAAGGGACTTAACGGTTAATTTTGATTTCCGTGCGACGGTTCAATGCGCGGCCGTCAGCGGTTTTGTTATCAGCAACTGGCTGGCTTTCACCGGCACCGGTCACAGACACGAATTCGCTGCGGGGTACGCCTTGCTGGATGAGGTATTCAACCACCGAATGGGCGCGACGATCCGACAGTTTCTTGTTATAGGCATCGCTACCTACGCTGTCGGTATGACCGGTCACGGTCAACTGGGCGGTGCTGGATTCCTGCTTCAGGCGAGTAGCGACTGTGTTGAGTACTTCTTTGTCAGAAGGGGTCAGTGTGGCCTTGTCGAATTGGAAGTGAACATCACGGATGACAATGACTTCTTCCTTGACCACCACAACCTCTTCGACCACTGGCGCAGGCACGGGTGGAGGGCAACCGTCGGCATCGACCTTCACGCCTCGAGGCGTACCCGGGCACTTGTCACGACTGTCCGGCACACCATCGCCGTCTTCGTCGCCATCGCCGTGAACCCAGCAATAAGCCGCTGCCGTGCCGCCAACGAGCAGCGCGCCATACCCCGCCCACGCCGAGCTCTCGGTCGCACCGAGACCTGCACCCACAACACCACCGACCGCCGCACAGGTCGGCCAGTCGGTTTTCTGCAAACCTGCGCAACCAGTCAACACACTGGTTAGCAGAACCAAGGGTAATGCTGTCCGAACTATGCTCATCTAGTTTTCTCCTGAGGGATCGGCTTGAAACCGATTCAGGGAGTAAAGACCGGAGTTTTAATCTCCGCCAGCAATAGGCCATTGCTGTTTTGCCCTGTGTTTACGGCCGTTCGCCGATTTTGGCGTAAACCCGCTCTAGGCCCGGACGTTTGGGCAGGCTAGTCTTGGTGCTCTTCTTGAGGAACTCTGATGATTGCAGGTATTTCTTCGCGCACGCCCCAGCAGGCGTTGGCCGCTTTGCTTGATCGATACGCCCCCGCGCGCCTGTTGTTGATCGGCGCCAGCGAGTTCCCCGCACTTGAGGCGTTCAAGCTCGCGCACCCGGACAGCTGCGTGGCGCATGCGGCACCGGGTGCGTTGCCGGCCGAACTGGCGTCGCGCCGCTTTGATCTGGCGCTGGTAGTCGATTGCCTTGAACACCTGCCAAAGCGCGATGGTCTTAATCTGTTAGGCGGGATCCGTAATTTGAATGCCAGTCGCATTGCGGTGCTGGCGGATTTGCCGGCCAGCGGCTGGCAGGAGACGGACTTCTTTTCCCTGGCCTTGCAAGCCAGTGAACGTTTCCAGCGCGACGATCAAGTGTTGACGCTGTTCACCTACGATCTGCTTGACTACAAACAGGTACCCGACTGGCTCAACGCGCGGTTCTGGGCCAATCCGGAAAACTTCGGGAAATATTGGTGGTAACGCAATGAGTACATCCATTTGCCCTTGCGGCAGCGGCACCCTGCTCGATGCCTGCTGCGGCCATTACCATGCCGGGCATCCGGCGCCGTGTGCCGAAGCCTTGATGCGCTCGCGCTACAGCGCCTATGTGCTGGGGCTGATCGACTATCTGGTGGCGACCACCCTGCCCGCGCAACAGTCCGGCCTGGATCGTCAGTCCATCAGCGACTGGAGCGCGCAAAGCACCTGGCTGGGTCTGGAGGTGGAAAGCTCCGAGGTATTGGGCGGTCAACCGGAACACGCATTCGTCACGTTCACCGCACGCTGGCATGACGGTGGTGGTGAACACAGCCACCGCGAGCGCTCCTCGTTCGTGCAGAACGCCGGGCACTGGTACTTCATCGACCCCACCGTGCCACTCAAGGCCGGACGCAACGATGCCTGCCCGTGCGCCAGCGGGCAGAAATTCAAGAAGTGTTGCGCGGGGTATTTCGGCAGTTGAGGAAAACCCTGTAGCCGCTGGCGAAGCCTACCCGACCTGTAGGAGCGAGGCTTGCCCGCGAAGAACGATTACGCGATGTCCCGGAAGGATCGGGGGCCTTATTCGCGGGCAAGCCTCGCTCCAACAAGGAAACGCCACCATGACCACCCAGCGGCGCGTGTTACAGATGCTTACCCTGCTGATGTTTCTCGGGCTCAGCGGCTGCGCATCCTGGTTCGGCGACGATCTGCCGGATCCGCAAGTGCATCTGGTGAAGGTGGAAGTGGTCCGGGCCAAGTTGATGGAGCAGAAATTCATCCTGCACTTTCGCGTCGACAACCCCAATGACAGCGACCTGACGGTGCGCGGCCTCGAATACCGCATTCACCTGGGCGACCTGCTGCTGGCCGAAGGCGAGCATGAACACTGGTTCACCGTAGGCCCCAAGCGCAGTGCCTATTTCAAGGTGCCGATCCGTACCAACCTGTGGCCCAAGGTTCGGGACGTGGTGAAAATGCTGAAAAAACCCGATCAGCCCATCCCCTATCGCCTGGAAGGTGAAATGGAAACCGGTTTATTCATCGCGCACTACGTGCACCTGGCGCGCAATGGCGTGATAATCCCCGCCGATTTAATTCCGGAGCAAAACCGATGACCCAGCAACCCCATGTCCATGGCCCTGACTGCAACCACGATCATGACCATCACGACCACCATGATCACGACCATGGCCATGTCCACGGCCCGAACTGCGGCCACGCCCACCAGGAACCGGTGCGCAACGCCCTGAAAGACGTCGGCCGCAACGACCCTTGCCCATGCGGCAACGGCAAGAAATTCAAGAAGTGCCACGGCGCTTGATGCTTCGGGCGAAGTTCTGTTTCGCCGGTTGAATCGCTATCGCGGGCAAGCCCGCTCCTACATGGGTTCTGTGCACGCATACTCCCCTGTGGGAGCGAGCTTGCTCGCGATGACTGCGGCACATTCACTATCAATGTGTCAGTTACACCGCCATCGCGAGCAAGCTCGCTCCCACAGGGAATTCAGTCAGCCTTCAAAATCTGTGCGGAGCTGACGACCGTTGCATATTCCCCGTGCAAGTTCCCCAGCGACATCGCATGCACCTCCTCGGCTGAGTGCGCATGGCCAAAAAAATCGGCCTTGTCGAACGTAAAGCACGCGTCCTCCGCCACCCACGCGTCAAACCCCAGGTTTCCCGCCGTTCGCGCTGTGGACTCCACCGAGTTATGGGTCGCAACGCCAACGATGATCACCTGGCCGATCCCTGCGGCGCGCAAACTCGCCTCCAGCCCCGTTGCACAGAACGCATCCGGTACCTGTTTCTGAATCAGTTGTTCGCCGGCCTGTGGCATGAAACGGTCCTGAAATTCCACGCCTGATTGCTGCGGCCAGAACACCGATTCCGGTGAACGGGACAGGTGCTGCACATGGATCACCGGGCGCCCGGTTCGCCGCCAATACGCCAGCAGATCGAGAATCCGTTCCTCGGCCTGAGGATTATTTCGACGACCTAGCTTGGGGTGCAGGATGCCTTTTTGTTGGTCAATGATGATCAGTGCTGCGTTGGTCTTAAGCTCCATGCCGACTTTTCTCACAACAGGTCATTGAATTTCACGCACTTCAACATCACCTCCTCTTACAGGCAAGCCATCGAACGCAAACAGGACGACCTGATGCCCGCGGTCGCTGTCCGACCCTAACGACGTCTCTTGATGTGGAGTACTTCATGATCGACCTGTATTACTGGACCACCCCCAACGGCCACAAAATCTCGATCTTCCTGGAAGAAGCCGGCCTGCCGTACAACGTGCACCCGATCAACATCAGCCAGAACGAGCAGTTCCAGCCGCACTTCCTGAAAATCTCCCCGAACAACAGAATCCCCGCCATCGTCGATCACGAGCCCGTCGATGGCGGTGAACCGTTGTCGGTGTTCGAGTCGGGGGCGATTTTGTTGTACCTGGCGGAAAAAACCGGCCAGTTCCTGCCCAAGGACCTGCGCGGTCGCCAACAAGCGCTGCAGTGGTTGTTCTGGCAGATGGGCGGCCTGGGGCCGATGGCCGGGCAAAATCATCACTTCAGCCAGTTTGCACCGGAGAAAATCCCTTACGCGATCAAGCGCTACATTGATGAAACCGCCCGCCTGTACGGGGTGTTGGACAAGCAACTGGCCAACAATGAGTTTGTCGCTGGCAACAAGTACAGCATTGCCGACATGGCGATCTACCCGTGGATCGTTTCCCACAAGTGGCAGAGCCAGAACCTGGAAGACTTCCCTAACGTGCTGCGCTGGTTCAACCACATCCAGAACCGACCGGCGACGGTGAAGGCCTATGCCCTGGCGGCCAAGGTCAACCCACCAAAACCCTGATCCCGACGTTAACTCTGTGGCGAGGGAGCTTGTCGGATCGCCGCACCGTCCCGCTCGGCTGCGCAGCAGTCGCCAATCCTGCAACCGCCATCTTATTGTTAAAACGCGGTGAAGGTTTTTGGGTCTGCTTCGCAAACCAGCGGGAGCAAGCTCCCTCGCCACCAGAGCCATCTCGGTCTCTGGTTTATCGGACAAATCCTGAAATAACCTGACACCCCGCTTGCGCGCCCTCCTCCTGCTCACTAACGTAGCGCCTTTAATGACGCTACCCCCCGCAGGAGCTTTGCCATGGCCTCGCCAGCCCTTACACATTTTTTTCCCCGGTTCGGCGTTGCCGCAGCAGTGGCCGGTGTTTTGAGCCTGACCGGTTGTCAGACCTGGAACACCCAGGACACCCTCCCGCCGACCACCGGCGTACAGCCGCTCAAGGGCCTGGCGCAGAACGTTTCGGTGCGTCGCAATGCCATGGGCATGCCGCTGATCGAAAGCAACAGCTTCCACGACGCCCTGTTCGCCCTCGGCTACGTCCACGCCAGCGACCGCATCACGCAAATGGTCACCTTGCGCCTGCTGGCTCAGGGCCGTTTGTCGGAGATGTCTGGAGCGGACCTGCTGGACGCCGACCGCTACATGCGCGCCATCAATCTGAAGAAAAGCGCGGGCGAGTTGTATAAAGCATCGTCGCCGCGCCTCAAACGCTTCTTCGAAGTCTATGCCCGCGGCGTCAACGCCTACCTGTTCCGTTTCCGCGACAAGCTGCCGGCCGACCTCGCGGCCAGCGGTTACAAGCCTGAATACTGGCAACCGGAAGATTCGGCGCTGATTTTCTGCCTGCTGAACTTCAGTCAGTCGGCCAACCTGCCGGAAGAAATCAACGCACTGATGCTGGCCCAGACCGTCACCACGGACAAACTCGGGTGGCTGACGCCGTCCGCCCCCGACGAAAAGCTGCCGTTGGGCGAAGCTGAAAAACTGCAAGGCATCAAGCTCAATGGTGCCATCCCGGGCCTGACACAAATCAGCAAAGCCACCGGGCAACTGTCCGACCTGAATCTGCTGGGCGCCACCTCGTCGAACAACTGGGCCATCGGCCCGCAACGCAGCCGCAGTGGCAAAAGCCTGCTGGCCAGCGACAGCCATGGCCCGCTGGGCGTGCCATCGTTGTTCAGCTACGTGCAGATTCGCGCACCGAAGTACCAGGCCTCTGGCGTGACGATTGCCGGTTTACCCATGGTGCTCGGCGGTTTCAACGGCAAAGTGGCGTGGAGCATGACCTCGGTCATGGGCGACAACCAGGACCTGTTCCTGGAAAAAATCAAACGCCAGGGCAACGGCCTCACGTATGAAGTCGGCGGTAAATGGCAGCCGGCGATCGCGCGCAACGAAACCTACCTCGTCAAAGGCCAGCGGCCGATTCGCGAAGTGGTGTACGAAACCCGCCACGGTCCTTTGCTCAACAGCGCCCAGGGCACGACGCTGGCCAATGGTTTCGGCCTGGCCTTGCAGACGCCGAACTTCACCGACGATAAAACCCTGGACGCGTTTTTCGACCTGTCCCGGGCACAGACCGTCGAGAAAGCCTCGGACGCCAGCCGTGAAATCCGCGCCATCGCCTTGAACCTGGTGTTCGCCGACGCCAGCAACATCGGCTGGCAAGTCACCGGGCGTTACCCGAACCGTCGCGAAGGCGAAGGCCTGCTGCCGTCGCCGGGCTGGGAAGGTCGCTACGACTGGGACGGTTACGCCGACCCGATGCTCCATCCGTATGACCAGGACCCGGCCCAGGGCTGGCTCGGCACCGCCAACCAGCGGGTCATTCCCCATGGCTATGGCATGCAGCTGTCCAATTCCTGGTCGGCTCCGGAACGTGGCGAACGCCTGGCCGAACTGGCGGGTGTCGGCAAACACGACACGCGCAGCGTGATCGCGATGCAATACGACCAAACCACGACGTTCGCCGCCAAACTGAAGAAAATGTTTGAAGCACCGGGCATGTCCCAGCCGCTCAAACAGGCCATTGAAGCACTGCCGGTGGCCGATCGCGGCAAGGCTCGCGAGGCGTACACCCGTTTGATGGCCTTCGACGGCAAACTCAGCCCGACCTCTGCGGATGCGGCGATCTACGAGCTGTTCCTCCAGGAAAGCACCAAACAGATCTTCCTCGACGAACTGGGCCCGGAAAGCAGCCCGGCGTGGAAAGCCTTTATCGCCAACGGCAAGTTGTCCTATGCGGCGCAGGCCGATCACTTGCTGGGCCGTGAAGACAGTCCGTTCTGGGATGACGCTCGCACACCGCAGAAAGAAGACAAGCCGGCGATCCTCGCCCGCAGTCTGGCGGCGGCGATCAGCGCCGGTGACAGTCAATTGGGCGGCGATCACAAAGCCTGGCAGTGGGGCAAATTGCACCGCTATGAATGGAAGAATGCCAGCGGCCAGACCGTGCGCGGTCCACTCGCGGCCGGCGGCGATCACACGACGCTGAACACGGCGGCCTTCACTTGGGGTCAGGACTTCAATACGACGCTGGCGCCGGCCATGCGCTTTATCGTGGACTTCAGCCAGGCAGAGCCACTGATGGGGCAGAACAGCACCGGTCAGTCTGGCAATCCGGCGAGCCCGCACTACCTCGACAGCATTGATCCATGGCTGAAGGGGCAATACATGAGCCTGCCGATGCAACCGCAGAACTTTGACAAGGCATACGGCAAGACGCGATTGACCCTGACACCTGGCAAGTAAACCCGTCCTCCCGACTCCATTGTGGGAACGACCTGTGGCGAGGGGGCTAGTCGGAACGCCGCATCGCCCCGTTGGGTCGCGAAGCGGCCCCGGCAGTTCAACGTTAAACCGCATTCAACGGTTTACGACTGCTTCGCAGCCGAACGGGGCGATGCGGCGTTCCGACAAGCCCCCTCGCCACAGGTGTCCCACATTGGGATCTTACTCATCCATGAAATCTCGATAGAACTTCTGGCTTCGCGCAAACCTCATAGCTAACAAGTCCCCCCATTTTGGTAACAACATGGATCTTGTTATCGCGCGCCCCGAAGGTTTGTACTGCACCGCCGGCGATTTCTATATCGACCCGTGGCGGCCGGTCGAGCGTTCGGTCATCACGCACGCCCACGGCGACCATGCCCGCACCGGCAACCAGCATTACCTGGCAGCCGCGCCCGGCGAAGGGATTTTGCGTGCGCGATTGGGCCAGGACATCAACCTGCAAACCCTGCCCTACGGCGAGCGTTTGCGGCACCACGGCGTCACCCTGAGTTTCCACCCCGCCGGCCATGTCCTCGGCTCCGCGCAGGTGCGCCTGGAATACGGCGGCGAAGTCTGGGTGGCCTCGGGGGATTACAAGATCGAGCCCGACGGCACCTGTGCGCCGTTCGAACCGGTGCAGTGCCATACCTTCATCACTGAGTCGACCTTCGGCCTGCCGATTTATCGCTGGCAACCCCAGGCGCAGATCTTTGACGAGATCAATCAGTGGTGGCGGGCCAATGCCGAAGCCGACAAAACCAGCGTGCTGTTTTGCTATTCCTTCGGCAAGGCCCAGCGGATCCTCCATGGCATCGACGCCAGCCTCGGCCCCATTCTGGTGCATGGTGCCGTAGAACCGCTGAACCGGGTGTACCGCGAAAGCGGCGTTTACATACCGCCGACGATCTATGCCGGCGATGTGCAAAAGAGCGATCCGATGATGCGTAAGGCGCTGGTCATCGCCCCGCCATCGGCTGGCGCCAGCACCTGGATGCGCCGGTTTGGCGACTACAGCGACGGCTTCGCCAGCGGCTGGATGCGATTACGCGGCACGCGGCGCAGACGCGGCGTGGACCGAGGTTTTGTATTGTCCGACCACGCGGACTGGCCCGGCCTGCTCTGGGCCATCGAACAGACCGGCGCTGAACGGGTGATGGTCACCCACGGTTCGGTGGCGGTGCTGGTGCGGCATCTGCGCGAACAGGGCCTTGATGCCATGGGTTTCAGCACCGAATACGGCGACGATGAGGAAGACAACGCGGCCGTCGAAACCGAGCACGCCGAGGTGGCGACATGAAGGCCTTCGCCGAGCTGTATGCCGAACTCGACGCCACCACGTCAAGCAATGCCAAACTGGCCGCAATGCAGGCCTACTTCGCCCAGGCTGCACCCGAAGATGCAGCGTGGGCGGTGTACTTTTTGTCCGGCGGGCGACCTCGGCAGCTGGTGCCGGTGCGTGTGCTGCGTGAGCTGGCCGTCGAGTTTTCCGGCCTTGAGCCCTGGCTGTTCGAAGAAAGCTACCAGGCGGTCGGCGATCTGGCGGAAACCATTTCGCTGGTCCTGCCTGAAACCCTGCACAGCTTCACCGACGGGCTGGCGGCATGGATTGAAGACAAACTGCTGCCACTGCGCGGTGAGTCCCCGGAAGTTCTCGCAGAGCGACTGCCCGCGCTCTGGGCACAATTGGACCGCTCAAGCCTGATGCTCTGCATCAAACTGATTACCGGCAGTTTCCGCGTCGGCGTCTCCAAACTGCTGGTGACGCGAGCCTTGGCGGCGATGGCCGGACTCGACAGCAAGCGCGTGGCCCAGCGGCTGGTTGGGTACACCGACCTGTCCAATCGCCCGAACGCCGCCAGTTACCTGAAATTGATCGCCGCCGAATCGTCCGACGAACATGCCCAGCGTGGAGGCCAGCCCTACCCGTTTTTCCTGGCCCATGCCCTGTCACAACCGGTCGAGCAATTCGAAGCTGTGCTCGGCCCGGCGAGCCAATGGCAAGTGGAATGGAAGTGGGACGGCATCCGCGCCCAAGTGGTCAAGCGCGAAGGGCGACTGTGGATCTGGTCGCGCGGTGAAGAACTGGTGACCGAGCGTTTTCCCGAACTCGACAGCCTGCTTCACGGACTGCCTGACGGTACGGTGATCGATGGTGAAATTGTCGCCTGGAAGACCACTCGACCCACCACTGACGATGCGTTCAACCCGCAATCACCGTTCGCTCCAGCGGTGCTGCCGTTCGCGCTGTTGCAGCAGCGGATTGGCCGCAAAACCCTGGACAAGAAAATTCTCGAAGAAGTGCCGGTGGTGGTCCTCGCCTACGACTTGCTGGAATGGCAAGGCGAGGACTGGCGCAGTCAGCCTCAGGCCAGGCGCCGCGCTCAATTGGATCAGCTCATCAGCACCTGCAACAACCCGGTGTTACTCGCCTCACCGGTGCTGACCGGCGAAGACTGGTTCGACCTCGCCCGGCAACGCGAGGCGTCCCGCCGCCTCGGTGTCGAAGGCATGATGCTCAAGGCCCGGGATGCGCTGTATGGCGTCGGCCGGACCAAGGACATGGGCGTCTGGTGGAAATGGAAAGTCGACCCCTTCAGCGTCGATGCGGTGCTGATTTATGCGCAACGCGGCCACGGTCGCCGCGCGAGTCTCTACAGTGATTACACCTTCGCGGTCTGGGACGGCCCGCCGGACGCCAGCGAACGAACCCTGGTGCCGTTCGCCAAAGCTTATTCAGGGCTGACCGACGAAGAAATGCGCCAGGTCGACAGCATCGTGCGCAAGACCACGGTGGAGAAATTTGGGCCGGTGAGCAGTGTCAGGCCGAGCCTGGTGTTCGAACTGGGGTTTGAGGGCATTGCCCTGTCGAAACGTCACAAGAGCGGGATTGCCGTGCGGTTTCCGCGGATGTTGAGGTGGCGGCAGGACAAGTCGGTGGAAGAAGCAGACAACCTCGCAACATTGCAGGATTTATTGGGCTAACCCAATCCCCCCCTGTGCTAGCGAGCTTACTCGCTCCCACAGGAATTTGTGTCATCCCGAACCAAGATGGTGCAGCTATTTTCCGACGCCCGATTTCGTGCACAAATCCCCTGCTGCCACTTCTTGAATCACCTTTTAAAACGCTTGTTCGGGACTCTGGTTCGGAAATTGCTACTTTCATTAGGTCTTACGCTTTCCAGTAACAATAATTCTGCGCCACAAGCGCTCATATTGGTTCTTAGGGATTGAATAATGAAAAAAGCATTGCTGACCCTTTCTGCACTGGCGTTGTGCATGGCTGCTGGCTCCGCCATGGCAAAGGAATACAAAGAACTGCGTTTTGGCGTTGACCCTTCCTATGCTCCGTTCGAATCGAAAGCGGCCGACGGTAGCCTGGTGGGTTTCGATATCGATCTGGGGAACGCGATCTGCGCCGAGCTGAAGGTCAAGTGCAAATGGGTCGAAAGCGATTTCGACGGCATGATTCCGGGCCTCAAGGCCAATAAATTCGACGGTGTGATCTCTTCGATGACCGTCACCGAGGCCCGCGAAAAAGTCATCGACTTCTCCAGCGAGCTGTTCTCCGGCCCGACCGCCTACGTGTTCAAGAAAGGTTCTGGCGTCACCGCAGACGTCGCTTCGCTCAAGGGCAAGACCGTCGGCTACGAACAAGGCACCATCCAGGAAGCCTATGCAAAAGCCGTTCTGGACAAGGCCGGCGTTAAAACCCAGGCCTACGCCAACCAGGATCAGGTCTATGCCGACTTGACTTCCGGTCGTCTCGACGCAGGGATTCAGGACATGCTGCAAGCCGAACTGGGCTTCCTGAAGTCGCCACAGGGTGCCGATTACGATGTCAGCAAGCCAGTCGACAACGCTTTGCTGCCGGCCAAAACGGCTGTCGGTATTAAGAAAGGTAACACCGAGCTGAAAGCGCTTTTGGATAAAGGTATCAAAGCGTTACACGATGATGGCAAATACGCCGAGATTCAAAAGAAACACTTTGGCGATCTGAATCTGTACAGCGGCAAATAATGCCCGGCGCCCATCTCGCGATGGGCGCTTTTTTCATCCGATCAGGTTGCTGATTTATGTTCGAAAACCTATTACAAAACCTGGGGCTCTCAGCCTTCAGCCTCAAGGGCTTCGGTCCGTTGCTGATGGAAGGCACCTGGATGACCATCAAATTATCGGCGTTGTCGCTGCTGGTGGCCGTATTGCTCGGCCTGCTCGGCGCCACCGCCAAGCTGTCAAAAGTCAAAATGGTGCGGGTTCCGGCCCAGATCTACACCACGCTGATTCGCGGCGTGCCGGACCTGGTGCTGATGCTGCTGATTTTCTACAGCCTGCAAACCTGGTTGACGTCGTTCACCGATTTCATGGAATGGGAATACATCGAGATCAACCCGTTCAGCGCCGGGGTCATCACCCTGGGCTTCATTTATGGCGCGTACTTCACCGAAACCTTCCGCGGGGCGATTCTCGCCGTGCCTCGGGGCCAGGTCGAAGCCGCTACCGCTTATGGCCTTAAACGCGGCCAGCGTTTTCGAATCGTGGTGTTCCCGCAAATGATGCGTTTCGCCCTGCCGGGTATCGGTAACAACTGGATGGTGATGCTCAAGGCCACCGCGCTGGTGTCGATCATCGGCCTCGCCGATTTGGTCAAAGCCGCGCAGGACGCTGGTAAAAGCACCTATCAACTGTTTTATTTCCTGGTGCTTGCCGCGCTGATCTACCTGGTCATCACCAGCGCTTCCAACTTTGTCCTGCGCTGGCTCGAACGCCGTTACGCCGCCGGCTCCCGGGAGGCTGTACGATGATCGAACTCTTGCAGGAATACTGGAAACCCTTCCTTTATACCGACGGCAACAACATCACCGGCCTGGCCATGACCCTGTGGTTGCTCAGCGCCTCGATTTTCATCGGTTTCCTGGTGTCGATCCCGCTGTCCATCGCCCGAGTGTCGCCGCATTTCTATATCCGCTGGCCGGTGCAGTTCTACACCTACCTGTTCCGCGGCACGCCGTTGTATATCCAGCTGCTGATTTGCTACACCGGTATTTACAGCCTGGCCGCCATACGTGCCCAACCGGTGCTGGATGCGTTCTTTCGCGATGCGATGAACTGCACGATCCTGGCGTTCGCCCTGAACACCTGCGCCTACACCACGGAGATTTTCGCCGGGGCGATCCGCAGCATGGCCCACGGTGAAGTCGAAGCGGCCAAGGCCTACGGCCTGACAGGCTGGAAGCTATATGCCTACGTGATCATGCCGTCGGCCCTGCGTCGCTCGTTGCCTTATTACAGCAACGAAGTGATTCTGATGCTGCACTCGACCACCGTGGCGTTCACCGCGACCATCCCGGACATCCTGAAAGTCGCGCGGGACGCCAACTCGGCGACCTTCCTGACCTTCCAGTCGTTCGGTATCGCTGCGCTGATCTACCTGACCGTTACCTTCGCGCTGGTCGGCCTGTTCCGCCTCGCCGAACGCCGATGGCTGGCGTTCCTCGGGCCGACCCACTAGGACCCGTTTTCAGGAATAAAGAGACGAACATGCGCCACCAGATACATGACCTGCTGGCCCCGCTGCCGGGGACCGCTCGACAGATTCACAGCTTCCACTTCGGCCCAACGTCGGCCAAAGGCAAGATTTACATCCAGTCGTCCCTGCACGCCGATGAAATGCCCGGCATGCTGGTGGCCTGGCACCTCAAGCAGCGCCTGGCGGAACTTGAAGCCGCCGGCCGCCTGCGCAGCGAAATCGTGCTGGTGCCGGTGGCCAACCCGGTTGGCCTGGAACAGGTGCTGATGGACGTGCCGCTGGGCCGCTACGAACTGGAAAGCGGGCAGAACTTCAATCGCTGGTTCGTCGATTTGAGCGAAGCGGTAGGCAACGAGATCGAAGGCCATCTGAGCGATGATCCGCAGCGCAACCTCACGCTGATCCGCGAAAGCCTGCGCAACGCCCTCGCCAGGCAGACCGCAAGCACGCAACTGCAATCCCAGCGCCTGACCCTGCAACGACTGGCCTGCGATGCGGATGTGGTGCTGGACCTGCATTGTGATTTCGAAGCGGTCGCCCACCTTTACACCACACCCGAAGCCTGGCCCCAAGTTGAGCCACTGGCCCGTTACATCGGTGCCGAAGCGAGCCTGCTGGCCACCGACTCCGGCGGTCAGTCGTTCGATGAATGCTTCACCCTGCTCTGGTGGCAGTTGAAAGAACGCTTCGGCGAACAGTTCAACATCCCGCTGGGCAGCTTCTCGGTCACCGTCGAATTGCGCGGCCAGGGCGACGTCAATCATCCGTTGGCCAGCCTCGATTGCCAGGCGCTGATCGATTACCTGATTCACTTCGGCGCCATTGCCGGCGAACCGGCGCCATTGCCCGAGCTGCCCTACCCCGCCACCCCGTTGGCCGGGGTCGAGCCAGTGTCGACACCAGTGGGCGGCCTGCTGGTGTTCACCGCGCTACCGGGGGAATACCTCGAAGCCGGGCAACTGATCGCCGAAATCATCGACCCGATCAACGATCGCGTCACCCCCGTTCATTGCACCGCCGCCGGCCTGATGTACGCCCGCTCGCTGCGGCGCATGGCCACTGCCGGCATGGTGATCGCGCACGTCGCGGGCGCCGAGGCCTATCGCAGCGGCTACCTACTTTCGCCTTGAGGATGCATGCCCCATGTACAAACTGACCATCGAAGGCCTGCATAAAAGCTATGGCGATCATCATGTGCTCAAAGGCGTTTCACTCAAGGCCAACACCGGCGACGTCATCAGCCTGATCGGCGCCAGCGGCTCGGGCAAAAGTACCTTTCTGCGCTGCATCAACTTTCTCGAACAACCCAACGACGGCGCCATGACCCTGGATGGTCAGAACATCCGCATGGTCAAGGATCGCCACGGCATGCACGTGGCCGACCCCGATGAACTGCAAAAAATTCGCACGCGCCTGGCCATGGTGTTCCAGCACTTCAACCTGTGGAGCCACATGACCGTGCTGGAAAACATCACCATGGCCCCGCGCCGGGTGCTGGGTTGCAGCAAAGAGGAAGCCGAAGACCGCGCGCGACGTTACCTCGACAAGGTCGGGCTGGCGGCGCGCGTAGCGGATCAATACCCGGCGTTTCTTTCCGGTGGTCAGCAACAACGCGTGGCGATTGCGCGGGCATTGGCCATGGAACCGGAAGTCATGCTGTTCGACGAACCGACCTCGGCACTCGACCCGGAGCTGGTGGGTGAGGTACTGCGAGTGATTCAAGGCCTGGCTGAAGAAGGCCGGACCATGATCATGGTGACTCACGAAATGAGCTTTGCCCGAAAAGTGTCGAGCCAGGTGTTGTTTCTGCATCAGGGCCTGGTCGAGGAAGAAGGCGCGCCGGAAGACGTGCTGGGCAATCCGAAGAGCGAGCGGCTGAAGCAGTTCCTGAGCGGCAACCTCAAGTAACCCCCCCCCTTTGTAGGAGCCGGCTTGCTGGCTCCTACAGGATCGCGTTTCTTCATTAAACCTTTGCCCTTGCGCCGCGGTCACTGAAAGAACACTTTCAGAGCGCACACCGCCGGCATGGGATCCTCCCCCGACTACGCAAAACACTGGTTCAGCACCCGCGACTGGAAGCCGTTCGCCTTTCAGAAGCAAGTGTGGACGGCCGTCAAGCGCGGTGAGTCCGGATTACTGCACGCCAGCACCGGTGCCGGTAAAACCTATGCAGTCTGGTTTGCTGCGCTCAATCGCTACGCAACGTCCACCGCCCCTGTTGAAAATCCTCGCAAACGAAAACCGCTGGCCGAACCGCTGACGGTGCTGTGGATAACGCCCATGCGCGCCTTGGCCGCCGACACCGCTCGCGCCCTTGAAGCACCGTTGCACGACCTGCAGATCCCCTGGAGCGTCGGCCTGCGCACCGGCGACACGAGCAGCAGCGAACGTGCGCGGCAGAGCCGACGCCTGCCCACCACGCTGATCACCACCCCCGAAAGCCTGACCCTGATGCTCGCCCGTGCCGATGCGCAAACAGCGCTATCGACCTTGCGCATGGTGGTGGTCGACGAATGGCACGAACTGCTCGGCAACAAGCGCGGCGTGCAGCTGCAACTGGCCCTCGCCCGCTTGCGCCGATGGAATACGGACCTGATCGTGTGGGGCGCTTCCGCGACGCTGGGTAATCAAGCCCACGCCGAACAGGTATTGATCCCACAGGGTGGCGGCATCAGCGTTCAAGGCCAGACCTCCAAGGAACTGCGGGTCGACACGCTGCTGCCGCCCGCCATCGAGCGATTTCCATGGGCCGGGCACATTGGTTTGAAGATGTTGCCGCAAGTCGTCGCCGAAATAGACTCCAGCCCCAGCAGCCTGGTGTTCACCAATACTCGCGCGCAATCCGAGATCTGGTATCAGGCCTTGCTGGAGGCGCGCCCCGATTGGGCCGGGCTGATCGCCTTGCACCACAGCTCATTGTCACGAGACACCCGTGACTGGGTCGAGCGAGCACTGAAGGAAGGCCAGCTCAAAGCGGTGGTCTGCACCTCAAGCCTCGACCTGGGGGTGGATTTCCTGCCGGTGGAACGGGTGCTGCAAATCGGTTCGGCCAAAGGCGTGGCGCGCCTGATGCAGCGAGCCGGGCGTTCCGGTCATGCGCCGGGGCGAGTGTCACGGGTGACGTTGGTGCCGACGCACAGCCTGGAGCTGATCGAAGCGGTGGCGGCTCAAGATGCCGTGGCGCAACGCCGCATCGAGCCCCGGGAGTCGCCGCACAAACCGCTGGATGTGCTGGTTCAACACTTGGTCAGCATGGCGCTGGGTGGTGGGTTTCTGCCCGATGAGTTGTATGAAGAAGTCCGTGGCGCCTGGGCTTATCGAGACCTTACGGCGGCGGATTGGACCTGGGCGCTGGCGTTTGTACGCCATGGCGGACTTTCCCTGACAGCCTATCCGGATTATCGCCGGGTCGAGCCTGACGAGCAGGGCGTCTGGCGCGTACCGGATGCGCGACTGGCGCGGCGACATCGCATGAGCATCGGCACCATCGTCAGCGATGCGAGCATTCAACTGAAGTTCTGGAGCAAGGGCGGTGGCGGCAAGCAGTTGGGCAGTGTCGAGGAGGGTTTTATTGCGCGACTCAAACCAGGCGACGGTTTCCTGTTCGCGGGGCGCGTGCTGGAGTTGGTGCGGGTCGAAAACATGACCGCTTATGTCAAACGCAGCACCGCAAAAAAAGCCGCGGTGCCGCGCTGGAATGGCGGGCGGATGCCCCTTTCCAACGAACTGGCGCAGGCGGTGGTCGCGCGTTTCAGTGCGGCGGAGCAAGGCGAGTTCATTGGCCCGGAGATGCGGGCTCTGCGGCCGCTGCTGGAGGTGCAGCGACGCTGGTCCGGGTTGCCGACCTCGAATTCGTTGCTGGCCGAAGCATTGAAATCCCGCGAAGGCTGGCACCTGTTCCTGTACCCCTTTGCTGGGCGCCAAGTGCATCTGGGCCTGGCGAGTTTGCTGGCGTGGCGGGTCAGCCAGCAGCAGGCGGTGACGTTTTCCATCGCGGTCAACGATTACGGACTGGAATTGCTCAGCGCCACCTCTGTGGATTGGTCGCAGGTGTTGAACCCCGGCCTGTTGAGCCCCGAGCACTTGTTGAACGATGTCCTCGCCAGCTTGAATGCCGGCGAACTCGCGCTCCGCCGCTTTCGGGAAATCGCACGAATTGCCGGACTGGTGTTTGCCGGCTACCCCGGTGCACCGAAAAGCACACGACAGGTCCAAGCCTCCAGCGGACTGTTCTTCGAGGTGTTCAAGCAGTACGACGCCGGGAATTTACTGCTGGCCCAGGCTGGAGAAGAAGTTTTACGGGAAGAACTGGATATTCATCGTCTGGAACAGACGTTGGCGCGTATCAATCGACTGAAACTGGACCTGCATCAGATCAAACGTCCTACACCGTTGGGGTTTCCCCTGTTGGTTGAGCGCATGCGGGAAAGCATGAGTTCGGAAAAACTCGCGGACCGTATCCGACGCATGGTCACCGACCTTGAGAAAACCGCCGAAACTGGAAAAACCTGATGAGTACGCCCTACCCCGTGAAACTGGCCGGTGAAGAGCTGTGGCTGCTGCCGGAAAAAGCCATTTATTGGCCGGCGCAACAAGCCCTGCTGATCGCCGATGTGCATTTTGGCAAAGCGGCGGCATATCGCAGCCTTGGCCAGCCGGTGCCCCATGGCACCACCGCCAGCAATGTCGCGGTGCTGGACACGTTGTTGGCCGCCCTGCCCTGTCGTCAGCTGATTTTCCTCGGGGACTTTCTGCACGGGCCTGGCTCCCATGCTTGCGGCACGTTAAGCGCCCTGGCTGAGTGGCGAGCGCGGCACCCGGATCTGCCGATGACGCTGATCCGCGGCAACCACGACAAACGCGCCGGGGACCCGCCGGCGTCGTTAAACATACGTGTGGTGCCCGAGCCGTTGTTGCTCGGGCCGTTCGCCTTGCAGCATGAGCCCGACCCGCATCCGCACCGGCATGTACTGGCCGGGCATGTGCATCCGGTTTATCGGCTGAACGGCAAAGGTCGGCAGCGTTTGCGCCTGGCGTGTTTCAGATTGGGGGAGGACATCAGCCTGCTACCGGCCTTTGGCGCGTTCACCGGCGGTTATCAGGTCGAACGGGACGACAGCTGTAGGATCTTTGTCATCGGCGACAACGAAATATGGCCAGTCAGCTGAAGTCTTCAAGGACTACAGCTGACTGACCATTCATTGTCGAGGCAGATCAGGCTACAGGCGCAGGAGGCGGCTCATCCGGCAGGGTGGGTTCACCGGGCTCGGTAGGCTGTTCGTTTGGGGTATCAGGATCAGGCTGGCCGGGGATGCCCCCTGCCATGCTGATGGCTGGATGTGCCAACAAGGACCAGGCCAAGACGCCAATCTGATTGGGCTCAAGCCTTGCCAGTTCGGCACTTATTCGCGGATCGATCTTCATAAAGCACTCCTGAGCAATGGCCCCGTCCGCTGTACGCGAACCGGGCAGTACACCCAATAGAGTGTCTACCCGCTCAAGAATTCCCGCGACCTGCCAGATGAATGGCTCAGGTGCGTGGCAGGGTGACGCCGAGTTGGCCCTGGTACTTGCCGCCACGGTCCTTGTAGGAGACTTCGCACTCTTCGTCGGATTCGAAGAACAGCATCTGTGCCACGCCTTCGTTGGCGTAGATCTTCGCCGGCAAGGTGGTGGTGTTGGAGAACTCCAGGGTCACGTGGCCTTCCCACTCGGGCTCAAGCGGCGTCACGTTGACGATAATGCCGCAACGGGCGTAGGTGCTTTTACCCAGGCAGATGGTCAGCACGTTGCGCGGAATGCGGAAGAATTCCACGGTGCGCGCCAGGGCGAAGGAGTTGGGCGGGATGATGCAGACATCACTTTTGACGTCGACAAAGCTCTTCTCGTCGAAGTTCTTCGGATCAACGGTCGCCGAATTGATGTTGGTGAACACCTTGAATTCATCGGCGCAGCGCACGTCGTAGCCATAGCTCGAAACACCGTAGGAAATCACGCGCTCGGCGCCTTCACCGCGCACCTGGCGCTCGACGAACGGCTCGATCATGCCGTGCTCTTGCGCCATGCGGCGAATCCACTTGTCCGATTTGATGCTCATGGCGGGTGTCCTGAATAGCGAGGTGGAAAAATTCTGTCCGGCATCTTACCGGGCGCGCGCTCCGGGTTCAAAGTCCGGGGCGTAATTCTCGCCGATCCCCTGTGATATCTGGCCGTTCGCCGTAATCCGGTGCACCGTCAGTCATGAAAACAGAGAAACCTTCGCACGAAGCATTGGCACGTTCCGGAAAAAGGGTTAAGGTGGCGCCACTGTGCTGCTTGTGTCACTGAGAATCTCTACACGATATGTTGAATTTCGATCCAACCATCTACAAGAATTTTTCCTGCTCTTTGCACTCAGTCTCGGCCAGGGTTCTTCCTGCGTCGCAGTTATCTTTGTTCAAGGAGTTACACCATGTCTAATCGCCAAACTGGTACCGTTAAGTGGTTCAACGATGAAAAAGGCTTCGGCTTCATCACTCCACAATCCGGTGACGACCTGTTCGTTCACTTCAAAGCTATCCAATCCGACGGCTTCAAAAGCCTGAAAGAAGGCCAACAGGTTTCTTTCATCGCTACCCGCGGTCAGAAAGGCATGCAAGCTGAAGAAGTTCAAGTTATCTAACTTGTACTTGCTTTAGTAAAAAGCCCCGCCCTCAAAAGCGGGGCTTTTTTGTGCCTGCGTGTTTTGCAGGCAAAAAAAAATCGCAGCCCATGGCTGCGATTTTTTGCGTCTTACCAGGCTACGCCAAACCCTGCGGTGTAACGCGTCTTGTCCAGATCCGCATCGTCGGTGCCGCTGATGATGTCTCGCTCGGCCTTCAGGTTAAGCGACGCCCACTCGGTGACCTTGTAGCGCAAGCCCATTTCGGCATCGAGCGCGTAATCCGCTACGCCCGACAACGGCTTGCCCACCTCGCCATTGGTGAAGAACTCCACCTTCTTGCCGATGAGATAACGGTTGTAGTCCCACTTCATCGCCAGGGAATAGAAGTTTTCCTTGCTGCCGTCGGAGAACTCATAGTCCGTGCGGTTGACCAGCGAACCCAGGGAGAATGCGCCGAGCTCGTTATCCCAGAACTGGTAACCCGGACCGGTACCGACAGTGCGTTGACGGGACAGGTCTTCTACCTTGTCGCGCTTATAGACCGCACGGCCTTGCCAGAACCACTTCTCGGTCAGGAAGCGGTCGAGCGAGTATTCGCCCCGCCAGTTGTCCGTAGTAACCACGTCATCCTGGAATTCGCGGTTGTACTCGCCTTCCGCCGTGTGCCGCCATTTGCCATGGCGCGCAGTGGTCTTGAAGTCGATGTCGTAGTCATCGGTGTCTTTTTCCGCACGCTGGTAATCCAGCGCCGCGTCGACATTGCCTTTCCACACCAGATCTTCAACCACCGGCTTGGGCTTGAGTATCTGCTGGATACTCGCCAGCTCGACCGTCTTCGGCGCCTCGCCGTTTTCAAGCGTCACCTTGCCGTCGTCTGCCGCATGCAGCGACTTGGCCTTCTCGCCGGTGTAGGCATCCTGCTTGACCAGTAACTCCTGATCACTTTCCAGGGTCTTGACCTGTTTCCAGTCGATCGGGACCGCACCGGCGTATTCGGTCTGGATCAGCAATTTACCGCCATCGAACAGCGTGATCTTGCCGCTCAGTTTGTCACCGTTCTTCAACCAGACGGTATCAGCGAGCAACGGCGTGGAGGCACTCATGACAGCAAGGCACAGCAGGGTTCTGGACACCATAAGCAAATACAGGCTCAAGTTTGCGAAAAAAAGTCGGCATTATCCCTGAGAATAAGACCCTAGCAAGGACTGACCCGACTATTTCTATTGAGTTCATTTCTCAATTGCGCATCCAGGACTTACTCTACGGACGGTAAGGCGAACTTCTTCAGGAACCACGGACGTGACCGACCCAACCACTGAAACCGAAAGTGCGGCGCAAATTCGACGCACGGCGCTCTACTTGACCCTCGCGCAAGTGCCCGAGGGCAAAGTGGTGAGCTATGGTCAACTCGCCGAACTGGCCGGGCTGGGCCGAGCCGCGCGCTGGGTGGGACGCACATTGAGCCAACTGCCCGGCGACACCAAGCTGCCATGGCACCGCGTGCTCGGTGCCGGCGGTCGGATCAGCCTGCCCGTGGGCAGCCCTTCAGGGGATGAGCAGCGCGCGCGATTGCGCTCCGAAGGCGTCAGTATCCTGAACAATCGTGTTGATATTCAGCGCCATGGCTGGCGCCCGGTAGAGCACAGCGGTTAGAGTGCGCGCTTTGTTTCCGTATTTCTTGAGGCAGACTCCAGCCCATGCCCCGTAAAACCTGGCGCGCCGCGCTCGCCGCCTATGCCAGCCCCTCGACGCTTGTGTTGTTGTTGCTTGGTTTCGCCGCCGGCCTGCCCTACATGCTGGTGTTTTCGACGCTTTCCGTCTGGCTGCGTGAGGCCGGTGTGGCCCGCGAAACCATCGGTTATGCAAGTCTGATCGGCTTGGCCTATGCCTTTAAATGGGTCTGGTCCCCGCTGCTCGACCAATGGCGCCTGCCCTTTCTCGGCAAACTCGGTCGACGACGCTCCTGGCTGGTGTTATCCCAGGCGCTGGTGATCCTCGGCCTGATCGGGATGGGTTTCTGCGACCCGCAAAAGCATTTGTCCTGGCTGATCGCCATCGCCGTGGTCGTCGCCTTTGCCTCGGCGACGCAAGACATTGCGGTTGACGCCTATCGCCTGGAAATCGCCGACGACACTCGCCAGGCGGCGCTCGCTGCCAGCTACATGTCCGGCTATCGGATCGCCGCGTTGCTGGCGACGGCCGGCGCGCTGTTTTTCGCTGAAGGCTTTGGCTCCACGGGCTTCAATTACCAGCATTCGGCCTGGGCCGGCACCTACGTGCTGTTTGGCGCCCTGATGGTCCCGGCGCTGCTGACGACGCTGTTCATGCGCGAACCGCCTGTACCCCTGCGTACTCAACTCCAAGCCGGCCGCTACAGCTTTATGCATCAACTGATGTCGGTGTTCGTGCTGATCGTGCTGCTGGTGTCCGTGCCAGCCATGTTTACCCAGCTCTACAACACCGACTTCGCCAGCGTGCTGTTCGAAGGCGTGAGCCCGCTCGAGCTGTTGCTCGAAGACCGCGCCTTCCTGCGCGCGATCCTCTACACCACACTGACGCTGATGTGCCTGTCGGCCATGGGCCGTCGCGGCCTGGCACCGGTGCTGACGCCGATCAACGACTTCATTTTGCGTTACCGCTGGCAAGCGTTCCTGCTGCTCGGGCTGATCGCCACCTATCGCATGTCCGATACGGTCATGGGCGTAATGGCCAACGTGTTCTACATCGACCAGGGCTTCACCAAGGACCAGATCGCCAGTGTCAGCAAAATCTTCGGCCTGATCATGACCCTGGTCGGCGCCGGCATGGGCGGCCTGCTGATCGTGCGTTTCGGCATCCTGCCGATTCTGCTCATCGGCGGCATTACGTCGGCCGGCACCAACCTGCTGTTCCTGATGCTCGCCGACATGGGCGCCAACCTGAACATGCTGATCCTGACCATTTCCCTGGACAACTTCAGTTCGGGCCTGGCGACGTCGGCGTTCGTCGCTTACCTGTCGAGCCTGACCAACCTGAAATTCTCCGCCACCCAGTACGCCCTGCTCAGCTCGATCATGCTCCTGCTGCCACGCCTGATCGGCGGTTATTCAGGGGTCATGGTGGAGAAATTCGGTTACCACAACTTCTTCCTGATCACGGCGTTGCTGGGTGTTCCGACCCTGCTGTTGATCGCCCTGCACTGGTTCCAGGAGAGCCGCCGCGCAGGCCCGACGCCGACACCCGAACCGGTGCCGACCCAGGTCGCGGAAGAATCGTAGGACATTTCGCAGAGGGCGCGACGATTCCCGCCCTCCTGCCACACCGCCGACCGCACGCCTGTACGCCAGCGGATCTCGCCCGTACAATGCTCCGTCATTTCTCGTCATCAGCAACCGACAACGGCCAACCATGCGCACCAGTCAATTTTTGCTCGCCACACAGAAAGAAACGCCTTCCGACGCGGTCGTCATCAGCCATCAGCTGATGCTGCGCGCCGGCATGATCCGCAAACTCGCCTCGGGCCTCTACACCTGGCTGCCGATGGGCTTGCGAGTGATGCGCAAGGTCGAAGCCGTCGTTCGTGAAGAAATGAACGCCGCGGGCTCTCTCGAAGTGTTGATGCCGAGCACCCAACCGGCTGAGCTGTGGCAGGAATCCGGTCGCTGGGAAGAATACGGCCCTGAATTGTTGCGCTTCAAGGATCGCCACGGTCGCGACTTCTGCGCCGGCCCGACCCACGAAGAAGTGATCACCGACCTGATGCGTAACGAGTTGAGCAGCTACAAACAGCTGCCGATCAACCTGTATCAGATCCAGACCAAATTCCGTGACGAAATCCGCCCACGCTTCGGTTTGATGCGCGGCCGCGAGTTCATCATGAAGGACGCCTATTCGTTCCATGCTGATCAGCCTTCGCTGCAGATCACCTACGACCGCATGCACCAGGCGTACTGCAACGTGTTTACCCGTCTGGGCCTGAAGTTCCGTCCTGTAGAAGCCGACAACGGCTCCATCGGCGGCGCAGGCTCCCACGAGTTCCACGTACTGGCCGAGTCCGGCGAAGACGATATCGTCTTCAGCAACGGGTCCGACTACGCCGCGAACATCGAGAAAGCCGAAGCCGTGCCGCGTGAAACCTCCCGCGCAGCACCGACTGAAGAACTGCGCCTGGTCGACACGCCGAACGCCAAGACCATTGCGCAACTGGTCGAAGGCTTCAACCTGCCGATCGAAAAGACCATCAAGACCCTCGTGGTTCACGCTGAAGAGCAAGGCAAGCTGATTGCCCTGATCATCCGTGGCGACCATGAGCTGAACGAAATCAAGGCCGGCAACCAGCCAGGCGTTGCCAGCCCGCTGGTCATGGCGTCCGAAAGCGAACTGCGCGACGCCATTGGTGCCGGCGCCGGCTCCCTCGGCCCGCTGAACCTGCCACTGCCGATCATCATCGACCGTTCCGTCGAGCTGATGAGCGACTTCGGCATCGGCGCCAACATCGACGACAAGCACTACTTCGGCGTGAACTGGGAGCGTGATCTGCCGGTTCCGACCGTTGCCGACCTGCGTAACGTTGTCGCCGGCGACCCAAGCCCGGATGGCAAGGGCACCCTGGAAATCAAGCGCGGCATCGAAGTCGGGCACATCTTCCAGCTGGGCAACAAGTACAGCAAGGCGATGAAGTGCGAAGTGCTGGGCGAGAACGGCAAGCCGGTCACCCTGGAAATGGGTTGCTACGGCATCGGCGTTTCCCGCGTGGTGGCTGCGGCCATCGAGCAGAACAACGACGCCAACGGGATTATCTGGAGCGACACGCTGGCTCCATTCCAGGTCGCGTTGGTGCCATTGCGCTACGAAACCGAACAGGTTCGTGAAGCCACCGACAAGCTCTATGCAGAACTGACTGCAGCCGGCTTCGAAGTGCTGCTGGACGATCGCGACAAGAAAACCAGCCCGGGCATCAAGTTCGCGGACATGGAGCTGATCGGCATTCCTCACCGGATCGTGGTCAGTGACCGCGGCCTCGCCGAAGGCAATCTGGAATACAAGAGCCGTACCGAACCTGAAGCGCAAGCGCTGCCGGTTGCTGACGTGCTGTCTTTCCTCCAGGCCCGTATCCGCCGCTGACACCAGATAGAGAAGTCATGTTCAAGCGAAACACCTTAGGCCTCGGTGGTGCTGCCCTGTGCGGCACCCTGCTGGTCAGCGGCTGCGCCAATCACATGTCGCAACGCAGCGAGCACGAGGAGCGTGTCGAGCGAAAATTGCTCGATCACAGCCTGCAGATCGATGTCGGCGAGCCCAAGGTGCTTGAGTTGCCGCAACGTCGGGTGAAAATCCACGAGCAGAAAACGTTCGAAGTCACCGAATTCGAAGTCACGCGTCACTATGATCGCTACACGCCCTACCAACCCTGGCGGGAGGTCTACGAGATCCCGCTGGGCGCGGTAGCGGTGGTGGGCGGTGTCGGCGCGAACGTGGTCAACGTATTCACCCTTGGCAGTCTGCCGGACAGCGTGACCAAGGATTGGCTGAGCTACGGTTTTGCCGGGCTCAACCCGCTCATGAACGTGCAGTCCAACGGTCGGGCGCAACAAAACCTGGCCGGGATCGATGAGGTTCAGCTCGACAAGCGCACTGAATACTCGAGCCTGCCCTGGAGCGAGCGCCCGGTGGTGGTGAAAGCGGGTAAGGAAACATTTGATCTGAGCACCGACAAAAACGGTGTTCTGCGCCTGAACCTGCTGGACAGCCCGTTCGCCGAACATGACATCAATCATCTGAGCCGACTGCTGATCAGCGTCGAAGACGGTCAGGACGATGTGCACAGCGATTCGTCCTTGGCGGTCAGCAGTGGCTTGCGCGGCAAGCTGCTCGAAGCGCACGGCCTGATTTATGACGACCTCGAAGACGACGAAGTGAGCCAGTGGGTTCACCGGGTCAAACGCCTGTCGGAACTGGGTCTTGAAGAAGAAGCCAGCGAGCTGGAACAAAGCCTGATCGAACTGACCCGCAACGACCCAGAGCTGCAGACCGAATTCCTCAAGTCATTGACCAAGGATGCCGGGCGACTGGTGGCGGATCCTGGACCGAATTAAAAGCAAAAGCTTCGCGGGCAAGCCTCGCCCCTACAAGATGCGATACCTGTAGGAGCGAGGCTTGCCCGCGAAGAGGCCCTCACATTCACCGCAAAACTACCGCTCAAACAACTCCATCTGCTCAAACCCACCCCGCAAATCCTCCAGTCGCACGCCAATCCCCAACAACCGCACCGGTTTCCCGCCGCGATTGAACGCCTGGGTCAGCAACAACTGATAACTACCCAGATCCCGCCCTGCCCCGGCCTGTTCCAGCGTCGTCTGGGTAAAATCATGGAATTTTACTTTGACGAACGGCTTGCCCGGCCGATAGCTGCTGTCGATCCGCGCCATGCGGCCCGCCAGGGTTTCCAATAGCTCGGGTAATTTATCCAGGCAACTGACCAGATCCGGCAGGTCCACGTCGTAGGTGTTTTCAACACTGATCGACTGCCGGCGGCTGTCGTTGTGCACCAGCCTGTCATCGATCCCACGGGCCAGGCTCCAGAGTCGCTCGCCGAAGCTGCCGAATTCACGCACCAGCGCCAACTTGTCCCACTCGCGTAAATGCGAGCAATCGACAATGCCGAGCCTGCCCAGCTTGTCGGCGGTCACTTTGCCAACGCCGTGCAACTTACTGACGGGCAAACCGCTGACAAAGTCCTCGACCTGATCCGGCGTGATCACAAACAAACCGTTGGGTTTCTTCCAGTCACTGGCAATCTTGGCCAGAAACTTGTTCGGCGCCACGCCGGCCGAAACCGTGATGTGCAACTGATTGGAGACGCGGCGGCGAATGTCCTGGGCGATGCGCGTGGCGCTGCCACCGAAATGCGCACAGTCCGACACGTCGAGGTAGGCCTCGTCGAGGGAAAGCGGCTCGATCAGGTCGGTGTAATCACTAAAGATCGTATGAATTTCCTTCGATGCTTCTCTATAGGCGTCCATGCGCGGCTTGACGATGGTCAGGTCCGGGCACAGCTTCAGGGCTTGCCCGGAAGACATCGCCGAGCGCACGCCATAGGCCCGCGCCTCATAGTTACAAGTGGCGATCACCCCGCGCCGATCCGCAGAACCACCCACCGCCAGCGGCTTACCCGCCAGGCGCGGGTCGTCACGCATCTCGATGGCAGCGTAGAAGCAGTCGCAATCGACGTGGATGATTTTTCGCTGGCTCATATAAAAGCGGTGTTCATGGTGAAGAAATGGAGTCTTGGCGTGCCGGATCGGCAGTATCTCACTGACACCTGTATATAGCACCAGTAGTCTGAATCTTCTTACCCACCGGTAGGAAAAGTAACCGGTGAATTTATTTTCTCAATCGAAAAGCGTCGCCTAATAGAGCTGCAAGCCTTGCCACGCCTGCCTCGCAGACGATCACCCTGCCCTACTTTGCCGCTAAGCGATTGAACCAGAACAGGTTTTATCCAGATTGAAGGTTGACAGCCCCGCGATCCTCTGTAGAATGCCGACACACAGACGCGGGATGGAGCAGTCTGGTAGCTCGTCGGGCTCATAACCCGAAGGTCGTCGGTTCAAATCCGGCTCCCGCAACCAAACATCAAAAAAGGCTACTCGAAAGAGTGGCCTTTTTTGTGCGCGTCTGTTTTTTACCGCTCTGTTTACCAGAAGTGAGAAATCGTTCTGATTCCGAAGCTTAAGTCTGCCCTGCGACCGTTCGCCGCTAATTCACGCTTATTTGACCTGGTTCCAGATTAACGGTTGACACACAGGCGTATCTCTATAGAATGCCGCCACACAGACGCGGGATGGAGCAGTCTGGTAGCTCGTCGGGCTCATAACCCGAAGGTCGTCGGTTCAAATCCGGCTCCCGCAACCAAACATCAAAAAAGGCTACTCGAAAGAGTGGCCTTTTTTGTATCTGTTGAAAAAGTCCTTTCGCAACAATGACCTGTCACAGTGTAGTGAAGCGTTCGGGATCACCCAGGCTGTGAGTTCAGACTATGCTGAATCGCAGACACAACCCTCTACGCTCAATGACATGCCATCGCCGCCAACCGGTGAGAGGCGTTAATATTTGTGATTATTTTTTTCTACAGGGATTGGTAACTTGGCTGGATACCCCCATCCTGTCGCGCACAATCCAAGAGGTGATTGATGCGCGCCAACTCGTCTGATCCACAAGACACCGTCACAGCGACACAACCGATCAAGGCCGAGCGTTTGCGCTTGCTGGATCTGGTCAGCAAATATCGTCAGCCCATCGGCCTGGCGGTGACGTTGCTGTTGTTCGCTATCGCGCTGATTGCCTGTCGTCATCTGCTGAGCGAACTCGATCTGTACGCTTTGCATGACTCGATCCTGGAGGTACCGAAACCGGCATTGCTGGGCGCATTGGCTGCGACCGTGGTCGGTTTCATCATTCTGCTCGGGTACGAATGGTCCGCCAGCCGCTACGCGGGCGTGACACTGGCGCCGCGCATCATGGCGTTAGGCGGGTTCACGGCATTTGCCATCGGCAACGCCATCGGTCTTTCGATGCTCTCGGGGGGCTCGGTCCGCTACCGTTTATATGCACGTCACGGCCTGGGCGCTGCTGAAGTCGCTCACATGACGTTGTTCGCCAGTCTCTCGCTCGGCTGCGCCCTGCCACCCCTGGCCGCCCTGGCGACCCTCAGCAACCTGCCTGCCGCCTCGGCGGCCCTGGGATTATCCGAGGGTTTGCTGGGGGGCGTTGCCGCGGCGGTTTTGCTGCTGTTCAGCGTATTGGCCATCGGCATCTACCGCCGTCGCCTGCCGGAACAACCTTCCCCGGACAACCTGCTGGTCAAGGTCGGACGCCGTACCTTGCGCCTCCCCGGCCGCCGCCTGACTTTCCTGCAACTGATCATCACCGCCCTCGACGTGGCTGCCGCCGCGACCGTGCTCTATTTGTTGCTGCCGGAAGCGCCGCCCTTCGGTGCGTTCCTGCTGGTGTACCTGCTGGCCCTGGCCGCCGGTGTGCTCAGCCATGTGCCCGGCGGTGTCGGCGTATTTGAAGCCATTCTGTTGGCCGCCTTCGCCGACACGCTCGGCGCTGCACCACTGGCCGCTGCGCTGCTGCTCTATCGCCTGATCTACGTCGTGCTGCCGCTGCTGGTGGCGTGTGTGTTCCTGTTGATCAACGAAGGCCAGCGCCTGTTTCAGTCGCGCCAGTCCCTGCGCGCCGCTTCCGGTCTGGCGGCGCCGATTTTGGCGGTGCTGGTGTTCCTGTCCGGCGTGGTGCTGCTGTTCTCCGGCGTGACCCCGGAAATCGACACCCGCCTGGAACACATCGGCTTTCTGATTCCGCACCGCCTGGTAGACGCGTCGCACTTCGGTGCCAGCCTGGTCGGCGTGCTGTGCCTGTTGCTAGCTCAAGGTCTGCGTCGTCGGCTGTCCGCCGCATGGATGCTGACCACCGTTCTATTGCTGGTCGGCGCCCTGCTCTCTCTGCTCAAGGGTTTTGACTGGGAAGAAGCTTGTTTGATGACCCTGACGGCGAGCCTGCTGGGGGTTTTCCGGCGCTCGTTCTATCGCCCGAGCCGCCTCACCGAACTGCCGTTCTCACCGCTCTATCTGGTTTCCAGCCTGTGCGTGCTCGGCGCCTCGATCTGGTTGCTGCTGTTTGCGTACCAGGACGTTCCCTATAGCCATCAACTCTGGTGGCAGTTCACCCTCGACGCCGATGCCCCGCGCGGCTTGCGCTCATTGTTGGGTGCCGCTGTCCTGCTGGTGGTCGTGTCGCTGACCTGGCTGCTGCGCACCGCGCGTCCGGTGATTCACCTGCCGACGCCTGACGAGCTGGATCGCGCGGTAAAGATCCTGATGGCCTCCGCCCAACCGGACGGTGGCCTGGCCCTGACCGGTGACAAGGCGCTGCTGTTTCACCCCAACGACGAGGCGTTCCTGATGTACGCCCGCCGTGGCCGCAGCCTGGTGGCCTTGTACGACCCGATTGGCCCGACCCAGCAACGGGCGGAAATGATCTGGCAGTTCCGCGACCTCTGCGACATCCACCACGCCCGTCCCGTGTTCTATCAAGTGCGCGCCGAGAACCTGCCGTACTACATGGACATCGGCCTGACCGCGATCAAGCTCGGCGAAGAAGCCCGGGTCGATCTGCATCGCTTTGATCTCGAAGCCAAGGGCAAAGAGATGAAAGACCTGCGCTACACCTGGAACCGCGGCACTCGCGATGGCCTGTCGCTGGAAATCTTTGAACCGGGCCATGCGCCAATGGATGAGCTCAGGGTGATTTCCGATGCCTGGCTGACCGGCAAGAACGTGCGCGAGAAAGGCTTCTCCCTCGGCCGTTTCAGCGACGACTACCTCAAGCATTTCCGCGTCGCGGTGATCCGCTTCGAAGGGCGCCCGGTGGCGTTCGCCAACCTGCTCGAGACCTACGGCCATGACCTGGCCAGCCTCGACCTGATGCGCGCGCACCCGGACGCCCCCAAGCTGACCATGGAGTTCATGATGGTCGGCCTGATTCAACATTATAAAAATCATGGATACGCGCGCTTCAGCCTGGGCATGGTGCCGCTGTCGGGGTTGCAACCCCGGCGTGGCGCACCGCTGACCCAGCGTCTGGGCTCGATGGTTTTCCGCCGTGGTGAGCAGCTCTACAACTTCCAAGGCTTGCGCCGCTTCAAAGACAAATTCCAGCCTGACTGGGAACCCCGTTATATGGCCGTGCCCGCCGGACTCGATCCGCTGGTTGCCCTGGCCGATACTGCTGCCCTGATTGCGGGCGGCTTGACTGGATTGGTGAAACGCTGATGATTCAACGCTCCTTGCGGTACGTACTGGCCACACTGGTAGTGCTGGCCCTGATTCTCGGTGGCGGTTACTGGTACCTGAAACGCCCGGCCCCCGAACCGACCCTCGAACAGCTGAAGCCGGCCGATGGCACGGCGATGACGCGCGTCATCCCCGGCAACACGCCACGCGCCCAGGTGCTGGTGGCGGTCAATGAAGACCAGAAACTCAGCGACAAACAACTGATGACCCTGAGCCGCAGCGCTTCGGCACAGATCGTTCAGGTTATTCTGCCAAAAGACTGCCTGCTGCAAAGTCGCGCCCTGCAATCGGGCCTGCGAGAACTCAAAGGCCCGGCGACCCTGGTCAGCGGCATCGGCCCCGGCGCGGTGCTGGCGTGGCGCTGGTTGTCCGAGCAGAAGGACGACAAGGCCCAGGCCGTCTCCGTCGACCTGGCCCTGGAAAAACCCGGCTGCACCCACTTGCTGCCAAAAAGTGCCGCTCACGGTCACTGGCTGGTGGCCTGGAACGACAACCCGGACGACACCAGCGCCGGCTTCGTGCGCGATCAACCCAACGCCGAAACCAGCATCAGCGACTACGACATCAACCTGCCGCAAGTCCTGAACAACGAACTGCGCAAAATCCTGGTCGGTGGCGACAAAGCTGCCGGTGGCTTGCAGATTCCGGTGGTTGAAGTCCCGGCCGGGCAAGCCAAGGACACCGTGACCCTGTTCCTGTCCGGCGACGGCGGCTGGCGCGACCTGGACCGCGACGTCGCGGGCGAGATGGCCAAGATCGGCTACCCGGTGGTCGGCATCGACACCCTGCGCTACTACTGGCAGCACAAGAGCCCGGAGCAAAGCGCCCTGGACCTGGCCGAACTGATGCAACACTACCGGCAGAAATGGGGCACCAAACGCTTCATCCTGACCGGCTACTCGTTCGGCGCCGACGTCCTGCCGGCGATCTACAACCGCCTGGAACCCGCCGAACAGCAACGCGTCGACGCCATCATCCTGCTCGCCTTCGCCCGCACCGGCAGCTTCGAAATCGAAGTCGAAGGCTGGCTCGGCAACGCCGGCAAAGAAGCCGCCACCGGCCCGGAAATGGCCAAGCTGCCACCGGAGAAAGTGGTGTGCATCTACGGTGAAGAAGAAGTCGACGAAAGCGGCTGCACCGACAAGACCGCCGTGGGCGAAGCGATGAAACTGCCTGGCGGCCATCACTTCGACGAGAACTACCCGGCGCTGGCAAAGCGCTTGGTGGACATCATCGAGAAGCGCCAGGCCAAAGGTGAGACGGCTCAGGAGTGATCTGAGGCGCGCCCAAAAAAAGCCCCCGTTACCTCTCAGTAACGGGGGCTTTTTCATATTTACCGATTCAACTAATCACCACAGATCCCTGTGGG
>NZ_LT607569.1:0-88295 GCF_900095275.1 Pseudomonas sp. UMAB-40 | reverse complement strand
TTTCGCGAGCAAGCCCGCTCCCACAGGATCCGCATGCCAGTCTGTGCAAATGCGTCTACCACCCTAGAGACGGGTACTTAGTCTTTCCTGGCGTACCGTGTCCTCATATCGTCGTGACAAATTACATTGGCCTGATCAAAACCGGCCAAGCGCTCCGCAGCCGCTGCTTCAACGCGAAGATCCTTAAGCTCGTCGAGCATTTCCTGATAGACATCGACATTGATAATGACTGCTGCTGGCTGATTATTTTTGACAATGACCAAGGACTCAATGGCACGGATTGAGATCTCCTTGAGTCTCGTACTGAAGCCCCTGACTATTGCAGTCGTCGATACAGCACGCATTGATGATGCCGTCATACTTACCTCTCTTCACATCATGCAAATCTTAAACGCAGCTCAACGTATCGTTTACTTAAGGTGTCGCAATATCGGATGACGCCCGCAGACCTTGTAGGCAAACTCCGAATCTCGTGTTTGGGCACTTTGCCGCCTTGTTGCGTTTTTCTTCGACGGGATACTCTCCGGACGTCGCTGACCTTTCAGCGATCGGGCTTGGAAACCCGTCGGATCACAGCGCAACAGCACCTCTACCTCGATTCCAGACGTTTTAACGACTGCGAACCAAGTGTTATGGCGGCTGTGCGTGGGACGCCTTCGGGCGTGCCGGTTTTATGGTCCCCGGTTTTCCAACCTGCGTACAGCCGCCACCCATTCGCTTGGAAACGAACGTGGCGACTCCTCTAATGCTGGAGAATGACCATGACTAAAATTGATTCAACCGCGATTTCAGAATTAAAGACTATCGGTTTCACCCCACTCATCTACTGCCAGGATGAGGCATTGTTCAACGTCCGCGCCGGCGTCCCCATCGTTGCTGCATTGTCACAAGCCTCTGACCTGCTGTTCCTCGGCAAATCATTCGCCGAGGATGCCGCCTACGCAAGAGACACCGACCGCCATGCCTGGGCCGCGCATTATCTGACGGCGATGGGCAAGGCAGTGATTGATGATGTGGTGAAGGTGCTGACGCCGCGACCGGCTCGAACAAAGACCGAATCAGCAGAAGAGCTGCCCGAAAGCCAGTAACACCGCAAATCCCTGTGGGAGCGAGCTTGCTCGCGATGACGTCAGCACAGGCAACATTGATAGCGACTGATCCACCGCTATCGCGAGCAAGCTCGCTCCCACAGGGGATGGTCACTGGGTTCAAGCCATCGGGCACAAAAAAGCCCCCGTTACCGCAAAGGCAACGGGGGCTTTTCGATCAGGGCTTACATCTCGACCTGTGTACCCAACTCAATCACCCGGTTCAGCGGCAGATTGAAGAAGCGCAAATTGCCGTTGGCATTCTTCAACATGAAGGCGAACAGCGCCTCGCGCCAACGGGCCATGCCTTCGAGTTTGGAGGCGATCACCGTCTCGCGGCTGAGGAAGTAGGTGGTACGCATCGGGCTGAAGTCCAGGTCATCGAGATGGCACAGTTTCAGTGCTTGCGGCACGTCCGGCTCGTCGACGAAGCCGAAGTGCAGGATCACGCGGAAGAACCCTTCGCCGTAGGCGTCGACCTCAAACCGTCGTTGTGGCGGCACCCGCGGGATGTCTTCGTACACCACCGTCAACAGCACCACTTGCTCATGCAACACCTGGTTATGCAGCAGGTTGTGCAACAGCGCGTGGGGCACGGCGTCCGGGCGCGCGGTGAGAAACACTGCCGTGCCCTGGACGCGATGCGGCGGTTGCACGGCAATACTGCTGATGAAAATCGGCAGGGGCAGGCCGCCCTCGTCCATGCGCTCCACCAGCAGCTGCTTGCCGCGCTTCCAGGTGGTCATCAGCACAAACAGCGCGATACCGGCGATTACCGGGAACGCCCCGCCCTGAATGATTTTCGGCACGTTGGCGGCGAAGTACAGACCGTCCACCAACAGGAAGCCGATCAATACCGGCACCGCAAGAATCGGAGGCCATTTCCACAGCAGCAATATCACCGCCGACACCAGAATGGTGGTCATCAGCATCGTGCCCGTCACCGCCACGCCGTAAGCCGAGGCCAACGCGCCGGAGGATTCGAAACCCAACACCAGAAGAATCACGCCAACCATCAGCGCCCAGTTCACCGCACCAATGTAGATCTGGCCCTGCTCGGCGCTGGACGTGTGCCGAATATGCATGCGTGGAATGTAGCCGAGCTGAATCGCCTGACGGGTCAGGGAGAACGCGCCGGAGATGACCGCTTGCGAGGCAATCACCGTGGCCAGGGTCGACAGACCGACTAAGGGAATCAATGCCCAGCTTGGCGCCAACAGATAGAACGGGTTGCGAGCGGCTTCCGGATCACCGAGCAGCAAGGCGCCCTGACCGAAATAGTTCAGCACCAGCGCCGGCAGTACGAGGATGAACCAGGCGCGGGCAATCGGCTTGCGACCGAAGTGGCCCATGTCGGCGTACAGCGCTTCGGCACCGGTCAACGCCAGCACCACCGCGCCGAGAATCGCCACGCCCATGCCCGGGTGCACGATAAAGAAGCGCACGCCCCAGACCGGGTTCATCGCTTGCAACACTTCCGGGTGCTGCAGGATGCCGTAGACGCCCAGCGCCCCGAGAACCACAAACCAGGTGACCATGATCGGCCCGAACAAGATGCCAATCCGTGCGGTACCGTGGCTCTGAATCAGAAACAGCGCCACCAGCACGACCAGCGACAGCGGCACCACCCAGTGGTCGATACCTTCGAACGCCAGCCCCAGGCCTTCAATCGCCGAGAGCACGGAAATCGCCGGGGTGATCATGCTGTCGCCATAGAACAGCGCCGCACCGATCAACCCGCACACTACCAGCAAGGCACGTAACTTCGGATGCCCCGCCGCAGCGCGCCGCGCCAGCGCGGTCAAGGCCATGATCCCGCCTTCGCCCTGGTTGTCGGCACGCAGCACGAACATCATGTATTTGATCGAAACGACCCAGATCAGCGACCAGAAGATCAGCGCCAGGATACCCAGCACGCCGTCATGGTTGACCGGTACGCCGTAGCCACCGGAAAACACTTCTTTGAGGGTGTACAGCGGGCTTGTGCCGATATCGCCATAAACCACCCCGACCGCCGCGACCAGCATGCCGATCGGCTTTGCCGCCGAATGCTCGGCACCCGCTGCCTGACTACTTGCCTGCCCCATCCAAAACTCCTACTACTCAGACCCGGACTTCTTATAAGAAGCACTATGCTTTGCCGTGCAGCATGCGCTGTTTTACATGACGTTACAGACGTTTCGTTGACCGTAAAAAATCGGTAAAGCGTAACGGCGCGAAGCATAGCGCAGCACTCGTCGTATTTCCCTGCATAAAGCTGGTCAAGTGCGCCTCTCATCGCTAGAATTGCGCACTTTTTGACCAGAGGCGCAACATAGCGCCCGTCTGTCGCCTTGCCGTCTTCGGCTGGAGGCGTCCCAAATACCGAGGTTAGACATGTCCACCACTCCTGCGCCGGCCAATCCAAAAGTTGGCTTCGTATCCCTGGGTTGCCCCAAAGCACTGGTCGACTCCGAGCGCATCCTTACCCAGCTGCGGATGGAAGGCTATGACGTCGTGTCCACTTACGAGGACGCCGATGTCGTGGTGGTCAACACTTGCGGTTTCATCGACTCGGCCAAGGCTGAATCTTTGGAAGTGATCGGCGAAGCCATCAAGGAAAACGGCAAGGTCATTGTGACCGGCTGCATGGGTGTCGAAGAAGGCAACATCCGCAAGGTGCACCCGAGCGTGCTGGCCGTGACCGGTCCGCAGCAATACGAGCAAGTGGTCAACGCCGTGCACGACGCCGTGCCGCCGCGTCAGGATCACAACCCGCTGATCGACCTGGTGCCGCCGCAAGGCATCAAACTGACCCCGCGCCACTACGCGTACCTGAAGATTTCCGAAGGCTGCAACCACAGCTGCAGCTTCTGCATCATCCCGTCGATGCGCGGCAAACTGGTCAGCCGTCCGGTCGGTGACGTGCTCGACGAGGCCCAGCGCCTGGTCAAGGCCGGCGTCAAAGAGCTGTTGGTGATCTCGCAAGACACCAGCGCCTACGGCGTTGACGTGAAATACCGCACCGGTTTCTGGAACGGCGCGCCGGTGAAAACCCGCATGACCGAACTCTGCGAAGCCCTGAGCACCCTCGGCGTCTGGGTCCGCTTGCACTACGTTTACCCGTACCCGCACGTCGACGAGCTGATCCCGCTGATGGCCGCCGGGAAAATCCTGCCGTACCTGGACATCCCGTTCCAGCACGCCAGCCCGAAAGTCCTGAAAGCCATGAAACGCCCGGCCTTTGAAGACAAGACCCTGGCGCGCATCAAGAACTGGCGCGAGATCTGCCCGGACCTGATCATCCGTTCGACCTTCATCGTCGGCTTCCCCGGCGAAACCGAAGAAGACTTCCAGTACCTGCTGAACTGGCTGACCGAAGCGCAACTCGACCGCGTCGGCTGCTTCCAGTACTCGCCAGTCGAAGGCGCACCGGCCAACCTGCTGGACGCGGCCATCGTGCCGGACGACGTCAAACAAGACCGTTGGGATCGCTTCATGGCGCACCAGCAGGCCATCAGCTCGGCTCGCCTGCAAATGCGCGTTGGCCGTGAAATCGAAGTGCTGGTGGACGAAGTCGACGAGCAAGGTGCCGTAGGCCGCTGCTTCTTTGATGCCCCGGAAATCGACGGCAACGTGTTCATCGACAACGGCAGCAACCTGAAGCCGGGCGACAAGGTCTGGTGCAAAGTGACCGACGCCGACGAATACGACCTGTGGGCGGAACAGATCTAAACGCAAAAAATACGAAAAGCCCCGCCCTCTTGACGAGATGCGGGGCTTTTTTAGGTCTATCGTTTTGTGGGAGAAAGGACTCGCACACTCCACGGTAAAAGGGGCACCCGGCCATGCGCCAACATTCGGTCATCCACACGCCGAAACAGAGCGACTACGAAGAACTCACACAAGTCTGGGAAGCTTCGGTGCGCGCCACCCATGACTTTCTGCCGGACAGTTACATTGAATTGCTGAAGAACCTGGTGCTGACCCGCTACCTCGACGCGGTGATGTTGATCTGCACCAAGGACTCGCGCCAGCGCATCACCGGGTTTGCCGGGGTGGCGGCGGGCAAGATCGAAATGCTCTTCATCGACCCGGCTCACCGTGGTCAGGGCCTGGGTAAACAGTTGCTGCGTTATGCCATGGAACACCTGAACGCGGATGAACTGGACGTCAACGAGCAGAACCCGCAAGCGCTGGGGTTTTACTTCAAGCTGGGGTTCGAGGTGATCGGCCGTTCGGAGGTTGATGGCATGGGGCAGCCATATCCGCTGTTGCACATGCGGCTGCGCCAAGACCAGCAGCGCTCACAGCATGGCTGACACAACACAAAACCCATGTGGGAGCGGGCTTGCTCGCGAAGGGGCCATCAGTCTCACATCAATGTTGACTGATAAACCGCCTTCGCGAGCAAGCCCGCTCCCACATTAAAAGCATCTGCGGCAAATGGAGCCGGGATTAACCGGCGCCCAGCAGGTACAATGCCCACCCCTTTTTTGTTACGGCCCTGTCATGACTGACCCGATTCGTCTCTCCAAACGCCTCATCGAACTCGTCGGCTGTTCCCGTCGGGAGGCTGAGCTGTTCATCGAGGGCGGCTGGGTCACCGTGGACGGCGAAGTCATCGACGAGCCGCAATTCAAGGTTGACACCCAGAAAGTCGAGCTCGACCCAGAGGCCAAGGCCACGGCACCGGAGCCGGTGACCATCTTGCTGAACGTGCCCGTGGGCATGGACGCGGAAACGGCCATGGCAACCATCAGCGCCGAGACCCTGAGCGAAGAACACCGCTTCAGCAAGCGTCCGCTCAAGGGCCACTTCCTGCGCCTGACCGCCAGCACCGACTTGCAGGCCAATGCCAGCGGTCTGCTGGTGTTCACCCAGGACTGGAAGATCCTGCGCAAGCTCACCGCCGACTCCGCCAAGATCGAACAAGAATATGTCGTCGAGGTAGAAGGCGACATGGTGGCTCACGGCCTCAACCGCCTGAACCACGGCCTGACCTACAAAGGTAAGGAACTGCCGCCGGTCAAAGCCAGCTGGCAGAACGAAAACCGCCTGCGTTTCGCGATGAAGAACCCGCAACCGGGCGTGATCGCCCTGTTCTGCCAGGCCGTTGGCCTGAAGGTCGTCGCCATCCGCCGCATCCGCATCGGCGGCGTGTCCATCGGCAAAGTGCCGTTGGGGCAATGGCGTTACCTGTCCGGCAAAGAGAAGTTCTAAGACTTTTCACGCCGCCACACATTTTGGCGCCGCTGTTTACGCGGCGCCCACTGCTGAATATCAGGATTGCACACCATGATTCATAACGACGTACTGCGCAGCGTGCGCTACATGCTCGACATCAGCGACAAGAAAGTCATCGAAATCATCAAGATCGGCGGCATGGACGTGTCCCTGGAAGACCTGCTGACCTACCTCGACAAGAAAGAGGAAGACGAGGAAGGCTTCGTGCGCTGCCCGGACGAAGTCATGGCGCACTTCCTCGACGGCCTGGTGATCTTCAAGCGCGGCAAGGACGAAAGCCGTCCGCCGCAGCCGATCGAAGTACCGGTGACCAACAACATCATCCTGAAGAAACTGCGCGTGGCCTTCGAACTGAAAGAAGACGACATGCACGCGATCCTCAAGGCGTCCGA
Organism: Pseudomonas sp. UMAB-40; assembly: GCF_900095275.1. Taxonomy (NCBI): domain Bacteria; kingdom Pseudomonadati; phylum Pseudomonadota; class Gammaproteobacteria; order Pseudomonadales; family Pseudomonadaceae; genus Pseudomonas; species Pseudomonas sp. UMAB-40. The sequence goes on along the minus strand of NZ_LT607569.1, from coordinate 81,589 downwards.
GTTCCCGGTGTCCAAGCCTGAGCTGAGCGCGCTGTTCCGCAAGTTCGGCCACACCAACTACCGCACCTGCGGCGACCAGTTGCTGCGCAACTTCCTCAAGGGCCTGACCCTGCGCATTCGCCCGCAGTAAGCCCGCCGCGCGCCCTGTAGGAGCCGGCTTGCTGGCGAAGGCGATCTTCAAAACGCCATCGCCAGCAAGCCGGCTCCTACAAAGGGCAGCCGCATGCCAAGCTGTATAGATGTTCATTCCTCGCAAAAATAGTGGCTCCGCTTCTGGCGGCTGACGACTAGGGTGTATTGACCCTCAGCTCTCAGGATTTGCCATGCACCCGTACTTTTCCCTGCAAGGCCGCACCGCTCTGGTGACCGGCGGCACCCGTGGTATCGGCAAAATGATCGCCAAGGCCTATGTCGAGGCCGGTGCCACCGTGTACGTCTGCGCCCGGGATGCCGAAGCGTGTCAGCAAACGGCGGATGAATTGAGCGCATTCGGTCGTTGCCACGGAGTGGCGGCCAACCTGGCCAATGAAGAAGGTGTGCTGCAACTCGCCACGCGGCTGGGCGAACAGATCACTCATCTGGATATTCTGGTGAACAACGCCGGCACCACGTGGGGCGCGCCGCTGGAAAGCTACCCGGTGAAGGGCTGGGAGAAGGTCATGCAGCTCAACGTGACCTCGGTGTTCAACTGCATCCAGCAGTTTTTGCCACTGCTGCGCAAGGCCGGTTCAGAAGCAAATCCGGCGCGGATCATCAACATCGGTTCGGTGGCGGGGATTTCTTCCTTTGGCGAACAGGCGTATGCCTACGGACCGAGCAAGGCGGCCTTGCACCAGCTGTCGCGGATTCTGGCGCGGGAGTTAGTGAGCCAGCACATCAACGTCAACGTGATCGCGCCGGGGCGCTTCCCGAGCAAGATGACGCAGCACATTGGCAACGATGAGCAGGCGCTGGCGGAGGATACGGCGTTGATTCCGATGAAACGCTGGGGCCGGGAGGAAGAGATGGCGGCGTTGGCGATCAGTTTGGCGAGTACGGCTGGGGCGTATATGACCGGTAACGTCATTCCTCTTGATGGTGGGTTCAGTCTCTAGATCGGCGGTGCGGCTATCGCGAGCAAGCTCGCTCCCACAGGTTCTGTGGCGTATGCAAACTTTGTGTCCGTCCGATAACCCTGTGGGAGCGAGCTTGCTCGCGATGACGGACTGATTGGCGCCACCGATCCTGAGGTCGACCGGGTTATCATGCCCACCCCCATTCTCACCTCGACCCAAATCATGACCTACAGCGTTTCCCCCATCGGCTTCGTGCGTTCCTGCTTCAAGGAGAAGTTCGCCATCCCGCGCCAGCCTCAGCTGGCCCCGGCCGCTCGTGGCGTGCTGGAACTGGTGGCGCCGTTCGATCAGGGTGATGCGGTGCAAGGGCTGGAACAGGTCAGTCACGTCTGGCTGCTGTTCCTGTTTCATCAGGCCCTGGAAGAAAAGCCACGCCTGAAAGTCCGCCCGCCTCGCCTGGGCGGCAACAAGTCCATGGGCGTGTTCGCCACCCGCGCCACGCATAGGCCCAATGGCATCGGGCAATCTGTGGTGAAGCTGGACAGCGTCGAGGCTGATCGGCTGTGGATATCGGGCATCGACCTGCTCGACGGCACGCCGATTCTCGACATCAAACCCTACGTGCCTTACGCGGACATCGTAGACACGGCCTCCAACAGCATCGCCAGCGCCGCGCCGCATTTGATTCCCGTGCAGTGGACGGATTCAGCGCTGCAACAGGCTCACGGCCATGCTCAGCGGCTTGAAGAGCCCTTGGTCGAGCTGATCGAGCAATGCCTGGCACAAGACCCACGTCCGGCGTACCAGGTTCCTACGCCCGAACGGGAATATGGCGCGCAGTTCTGGGATCTGGATGTGCGTTGGCATTACCCCGAGGCGGGCGTGATCCGCGTCCTGGAAGTCATTCCCGCCTCCAACCTGTAGGAACTGTGTAGGATTTGTGTCAGGCATAAAGAAGCCCCCGTTGCCTGCACAGGCAATGGGGGCTTTTCAGTGAAGCGTTGTGCTTACTTCTCGACGAACGCACGCTCGATCAGGTAATCACCCGGCTCGCGCATGCGCGGCGAAACTTTCAGGCCGAAGCTGTTCAACACTTCGCTGGTCTCGTCGAGCATGCTCGGGCTGCCGCACAGCATGGCGCGATCGTCCTGCGGGTTGATCGGTGGCAGGCCGATGTCGCTGAACAGCTTGCCGCTGCGCATCAGGTCGGTCAGGCGACCTTCGTTCTCGAACGGCTCACGGGTCACGGTCGGGTAGTAGATCAACTTGTCACGCAGCGCCTCGCCGAAGAACTCGTTCTGCGGCAAGTGCTCGGTGATGAACTCGCGGTAAGCGACTTCGTTGACGTAACGCACGCCGTGGCACAGGATCACTTTTTCGAAACGCTCGTAGGTTTCCGGGTCCTGGATGACGCTCATGAACGGCGCCAGGCCAGTGCCGGTGCTGAGCAGGTACAAATGTTTGCCAGGTTTCAAGTCATCCAGCACCAGGGTGCCGGTAGGCTTCTTGCTGATGATGATCTCGTCGCCTTCCTTCAGATGCTGCAACTGGGAAGTCAGCGGGCCATCAGGCACCTTGATGCTGAAGAACTCGAGATGCTCTTCCCAATTCGGGCTGGCAATCGAGTACGCGCGCATGAGCGGCCGGCCGTTGGGCTGTTGCAGGCCGATCATCACGAACTGACCGTTCTCGAAGCGCAGGCCCGGATCGCGGGTGCACTTGAAGCTGAACAGAGTGTCGTTCCAGTGATGAACACTGAGGACACGCTCGTGGTTCATGTTGCTCATGTACGTGGGACTCCTGGAGATTTTGCCTGCGCCGCTGATGTGCGCAATTGCATCGCATTCTAATGGCAGCGACAATATCTGTTAAATGGATTATTAAGATAAGGGTTATCGGTTATATAGATATGCGATTTACTCTCCGTCAACTTCAAGTATTCGTCGCCGTCGCCCAGCAGGAAAGCGTATCCCGTGCTGCCCTGACGCTCAACCTCTCGCAATCGGCGGCGAGCACCTCGATCACCGAGCTAGAGCGTCAGTGCAGCTGCCAGCTGTTCGACCGCGCCGGCAAACGGCTGAGCCTCAACGCCCTCGGCAAGCAATTATTGCCGCAAGCGGTGGCGCTGCTCGACCAGGCCAAGGAAATCGAAGACTTGCTCAACGGCAAGTCCGGCTTCGGCTCCCTGGCGGTCGGCGCGACCCTGACCATCGGCAATTACCTGGCCACCTTGCTGATCGGCAGCTTCATGCAGCGCCATCCCGAAAGTCAGGTGAAGCTGCACGTGCAGAACACTGCCAACATCGTGCAGCAAGTTGCGCACTATGAAATTGATCTGGGTCTAATCGAAGGCGATTGCAGCCATCCAGACATCGAGGTGCAGAGCTGGGTCGAGGATGAGCTGGTGGTGTTCTGCGCGCCGCAGCATCCGCTGGCCAAGCGTGGCATAGCGACCATGGAGGAGCTGAGTCACGAGGCGTGGATTCTGCGGGAACAAGGCTCTGGCACGCGGCTGACCTTTGACCAGGCCATGCGTCATCATCGCAGCGCGCTGAATATCCGACTGGAACTGGAACACACCGAAGCGATCAAGCGCGCGGTGGAATCAGGCCTGGGGATTGGCTGCATTTCGCGCCTGGCGCTGCGCGATGCATTTCGCCGCGGCAGTCTGGTGCCGGTGGAGACACCGGATCTGGACCTGGCGCGGCAGTTCTATTTCATCTGGCACAAACAGAAATATCAGACGTCGGCGATGCGCGAATTCCTCGACCTGTGCCGCGCATTCACCGCCGGGGTTCAGCGCAGCGACGAGATCGTTTTGCCCAGCATCGCTTAAAGCAGAATCACCGCCCACACCAGCGCGATCATGCTCAACGCCACGAATTGAGCGGCGCTGCCCATGTCCTTGGCGTTCTTGGACAGCGGGTGCAACTCAAGGGAGATGCGGTCGATGGCCGCTTCCACTGCCGAATTCAGCAGCTCGACGATCAATGCCAACAGGCAGACCGCGATCAGCAATGCCTGCTCGACACGGCTGACATTCAGAAAGAACGAAAGCGGGATCAGGATGACGTTGAGCAGCACCAGTTGCCGAAAAGCCGCTTCACCGGTGAAGGCTGCGCGCAGGCCGTCCAGCGAGTAACCGGAAGCGTTAAGGATGCGTTTGAGGCCGGTTTGGCCTTTGAAAGGAGACATAGAGTAGGCAACTGACCAAAAAGGAGTGGGAAAGCTAGATCAACCAAAGTCAAAAAAGCGTGAACAGGCCAACTCTTAGTGGCTCGAAATTGACTCAAGTTGTTGCAAGAGCAACGCAGCCTGGGTGCGAGTCCGCACATTCAGCTTACGGAATATAGCCGTGACATGCGCCTTGATGGTCGCTTCGGAAACGCTCAGCTCGTAAGCGATCTGTTTGTTCAGCAGCCCTTCACAGACCATGGTCAGCACCCGGAACTGCTGAGGTGTCAGGCTGGCAAGGCCTTCACTGGCGGCCTTGGCTTCAGCGGAAACGCTCACGGCTTCGAACGCCTGAGGCGGCCAGAACACATCGCCATCGAGCACCGCACGCACGGCTTTCTGTATGACGCTCAGGTCACTGGACTTGGGAATGAAGCCGCTTGCGCCAAATTCACGGGACTTCACCATGATCGAAGCCTCTTCCTGGGCCGACACCATGACCACCGGAATTTGCGGGTACTGACCGCGCAGCAGTACCAGCCCGGAGAAACCGTAGGCCCCCGGCATGTTGAGGTCGAGCAGCACCAGGTCCCAGTCAGACTTTTCGTCCAGTCGGGTTTCCAGCTCGGCAATGCTTGCCACTTCCACCAGGCGGACATCCGGACCCAGCCCCAGGGTCAACGCTTGATGCAGGGCGCTACGAAAAAGAGGGTGGTCATCGGCAATCAGGATTTCGTATGTGGCCATTTTTCTAATGATCCTGTTTTCAAACAACTCAAGGCACAGCCACGCAGCTGCACCAGCAGGGCACGTTCAACGCCAATTACGTGGCTATCACGCAAAGAAAACGGCGTATCAAACTTTGGCCGCGCCCTAATCGGCGCCAAGCATGCCCAGCGAAACCGGGGTGGTCAAGGTGCATGGCCGGTACAGTTCTTTGCAGTATGGGCGACAATCAGCAGTTGACCGGGGCCGCGTTCTGCACGAAAGGCATCAGCTCGGTGTGGGCCGGCGTTGCCACGTTCATGTCCAGCTGATGTTTCGCATCAAGGTAATGCTGGCTGAACACGTCGAAATAAGCGTCCAGCGCCGAGGCCGCCTCGGTATCGCCCGCCAGGTCCAGGCACAGTGCCGCCACTTCGGCGGTGCACAAATGCTCGCTGCGGGTCGAGCGGCGCAGTCGATAGCGTGAAAGCTTTTCGGGCAGCAGGCTCAAAATCGGCAAGCGATCAAAATACGGGCTCTTGCGGAATATCTTCCGGGCCTCGGTCCAGGTCGCGTCGAGCAGAATGAACAGCGGGCGCTTGGTGCTATCGGCTTCGACGGTGTTCGTCACTCGTTCAGGCTCGACGTATTCACCCGGGAAGACCAGATACGGCTGCCATTGCGGGTCGGCCAGCAACGCCAGCAACTGCGGATCCGTTTCCGTGCGTGACCAGATAAAGGCATGGTTGTCGCGCACCACGTCGGCGATCAGCCAACCGGTGTTGCTCGGTTTGAACACTTCTTTGTTGGTCATGATCAGGCACACGCCGGAGCGGGCCTCGACCTGCGGACGCCAGGCGCACAGGCAGTGACTCTCGATCACGCGACAGGCACGGCACCGCGGTGCCCTCCAGCCACGGGCCTGAATCGGCTTGATGCCCTCCTCCTCTCGCTCGTCGCGCAAGCGGGCGACGGCGTTTGCAGCAAAGGGTGGAGTTACTGGGCTCATCGCAGGCAGCACCGGAGGGGAAAGAAAATCGACACGAAAAACACTCGGCAAGGCAGAAAGTGGCGGCAGTTTATCAGAGCGGCCGGCGCAAGCCTGTACCGTCCAGGCCTCGTCCCCTATAATTCGCCGCCACTGAACGCACAGTCATGTGACAGGTCGAACCACCAGTCACTGAACCAGGAGAGTTTCATGCTGCGCCTTATCGTTCCCACCGCTGCCATTTTGCTGGCGTCGTCCTTCAGCGCTCAGGCTGCGTCCTTGAGTGAGCAGAATCTCAACCGAGAACTGCGAAACGTCGCCACACAAAGCAGTGTCGGTACTCCACGGGCGATCAACGAGGACATTCTTGATCAGGGCTACACCGTCGAAGGCAACACGCTGATCAACCATCTGAGCGTACAAAGCAGCCACGCCAACAAGATGCGTGCCGACCCCAAGGCCGTGTATTTCCAACTGGGCGCCTCTGTGTGCAACAACCCATCGTTCCGCAAACTGATGGCCAAGGGCGCGGTCATGCGTTACGACTTCACTGAGGTGAAGACCAACCGCTCGGTCGGTTCGGCCAGCTACCAGGAATCGGATTGCCCGAAAGCGGCACCGGCCAAGAAGAAGTAATCATCGGGAATTGGCGCGCCGTTGTTCATCCTCGGCGCGCAGTTCTGCCACCAACGCCTGCAAATAGCGCGAACGCCGCTCGCCGCCCTCCAGACGCCGGCAGCACTCCTCTTCGAGACTCAAATGATTGGTCTCGGCGGATGATTTCAGCAATCGATACAGCTGCGTATCGATTTCCAGAATGACTCTGGCCATGGTGTCCAGCCTCCCTGCACCTCGCCCTGCTTGAGCGAAAAATCCTTGAACCGCTTGGACTGTGCGTCCTGCCTTTGACGCAAAGTTGTCGTGTCACGCCTGTAACTTAGTAAATCAGAGCGCCGGGCCTGCGGCACGCGTTCGGACGAACGGTGAATCCACCTTGCAAAGCCTCAATAAGCGGTTGCCAGGAAAGACTTTGCGGCGCAATGATCAAGGCAGCGAGAATCTCTGCAAGGGTCTAGATTCAGAGTGTTCACGATCACTTTTCACGGCAGGAAAGGGGCTGCCCGTCGCGTGTCTTGTTGTGCGAACGTTTCTTTCATCCAAGGGAAAAACAGAGCCTGTATGGACGACTCGAACCGAGTCGGGTGGAGCGCCCAGGCATGGGCTTGGGCAGACAGCGACACATGACGTGTCGCGGCGCTGACGACTGCTTTGTCGGTGCCGAGGGTTCTGTGCAGAAGGAGAAGTTGAATGCCTTACCAACCGAATGACCTCCTGAGCCGTCATTTCGAAGAAAGCGGCCACGACCTCATCAGCAAGGTCGAAGAGCAACTCAACCTGGTTTCACCCAACAGCCCGAACATCCCCATTTACCGCGACATGATCCTGACCGTGCTGCGCATGGCCCAGGAAGATCACAACCGCTGGAACGCCAAGATCACCCTTCAAGCTCTACGTGAACTGGAGCAAGCCTTCCGCGTGCTCGAGAAGTTCAGGGGACGACGCAAGGTCACGGTTTTCGGCTCGGCGCGCACGCCGATCGAACACCCGCTGTATGGCCTGGCCCGTGAACTCGGCGCCGCGCTGGCGCGCTCGGACCTGATGGTCATCACCGGAGCCGGTGGCGGCATCATGGCGGCGGCTCATGAAGGTGCCGGCCTGGAACACAGTCTGGGGTTCAATATCACCCTGCCCTTCGAGCAGCATGCCAATCCCACCGTCCAGGGCACGGGCAACCTGCTGCCCTTCCATTTCTTCTTTACCCGCAAGTTGTTCTTCGTCAAGGAAGCCGATGCGCTGGTCCTGTGCCCAGGCGGTTTCGGCACCCTGGATGAAGCGCTCGAGGTGTTGACCTTGATTCAGACCGGCAAAAGCCCACTTGTGCCGGTGGTGCTGCTGGACGCACCGGGCGGCAAGTTCTGGCAGGGCGCGCTGGACTTCATTCACCATCAACTGGAGGAAAATCGCTACATCCTGCCGACCGACATGAAGCTCGTGAGCCTGGTCTACAGCGCCGAAGAAGCGGTTGAGCAGATCAATCAGTTCTACGGCAACTTCCACTCCAGTCGCTGGCTGAAGCATCAGTTCGTGATCCGCATGAACCACAAGCTCAGCGACCTGGCGCTCGAACACATGCAGGAAGCGTTTGCCGACCTGTGCCTGAGCGATCACTTTCATCAGCACGCCTATAGCGGCGAGGAGCACGATGACGCGCAGTTCAGTCATCTGGCGCGGCTGGCCTTCAACTTCAACGCCAGGGATCATGGCCGTCTGCGGGAGCTGGTGGACTACATCAACCTGCCGGAAAACTGGGCCCATTCCAAACCCCAGGCGCAACAGCGCACGCGAGAGCCGTCCAAGGTGACGTGAGGCAAAATCGAGGCAAAAAAAAAACGGCCCGCTATCGAAATAGCGGGCCGTTTTTATTCAATCATCCATTCCCCGACCGCTGAACAAGCGGCCGATCATTTCCATGGAGTATCCCCGATAACTCAGGAAACGCCCTTGCTTGGCGCGTTCCCGGACGTCTATCGGCAGATGCCCGGCAAATTTGCGTCGCCAGGTCTCTTCCAGTTGCTCCTGCCAATTGATACCGCTCTCGCGCAAGGCGAGTTCGATGTCGTTACGTTGCAGGCCGCGCTGGCTCAGTTCTTCGCGAATTCGCAAAGGGCCGTAGCCGGAGCGAGCACGGTAAGAAACGAAGCTTTCGAGGTAACGGGATTCGGACAGCAGGCCCTCTTCCGTCAAACGGTCGAGTGCTGTGTCAATCATTTCAGGGAGAGCGCCGCGCTGACGTAGTTTACGCGTCAGCTCGACTCGACCGTGCTCGCGTCGTGCGAGCAGGTCCATTGCGGTTCGCCGCACCGCGACGAGTGTATCGAGTACGGCGGTCATCATCGGATCAATCAGATATCAGCGTCAGCCAGGTCATCAGCCGTCTCTTTGACTGGCGATGCTTTGACGTCCGGCGCCGGGGTCAGCAACTTGTCACGCAGTTGCTTCTCGAGCTTGGCGGCGATTTCCGGATTGTCTGCCAGGAACTTGGCCGAGTTGGCCTTGCCCTGACCGATCTTGGTGCCTTCATAGGCATACCAGGCACCGGACTTCTCAACGAAACCGTGCAGCACGCCCAGGTCGATCATCTCACCGTTGAGGTAGATGCCCTTGCCGTAAAGAATCTGGAACTCGGCCTGACGGAACGGCGAAGCCACCTTGTTCTTAACGACTTTGACGCGGGTTTCGCTACCGACGACTTCATCACCTTCTTTCACCGCGCCAGTACGACGGATGTCCAGACGAACCGAAGCGTAGAACTTCAACGCGTTACCACCGGTGGTGGTTTCCGGGCTGCCGAACATCACGCCGATTTTCATACGGATCTGGTTGATGAAGATCACCAGGCAGTTGGCGTTCTTGATGTTACCGGTGATTTTACGCAGCGCCTGGGACATCAGACGGGCTTGCAGGCCCACGTGCATGTCACCCATTTCGCCTTCGATTTCAGCCTTCGGAACCAGCGCGGCCACGGAGTCGACGATGATCACGTCAACCGCGTTGGAACGCACCAGCATGTCGGTGATTTCCAGGGCTTGTTCGCCGGTGTCCGGCTGGGAAACCAGCAGGTCGTCGACGTTGACGCCCAGTTTACCGGCGTATTCAGGGTCGAGGGCGTGTTCGGCGTCGACGAATGCGCAGGTCGCGCCGGCTTTTTGAGCCTGGGCGATCACCGACAGCGTCAGCGTGGTTTTACCGGAGGATTCAGGACCGTAGATTTCAACGATACGGCCTTTTGGCAGACCACCAATGCCGAGCGCGATGTCCAGACCCAGAGAGCCAGTGGAGATAGCCGGGATCGCCTGACGGTCCTGATCGCCCATACGCATTACGGCACCCTTGCCGAATTGACGTTCGATCTGACCCAGGGCCGCAGCCAAGGCTTTCTTCTTGTTGTCGTCCATTAAAGTCCTCACGTAATCAATAAGGCCTGACGGCCAACACCTGTATAAGTAGCCAGTATTATTCCACAGCGTTTCAGGATCGCCTACCCCTGATTTGAGATTTCTCCAGCGGCATGGCGCAGCAGCCCCTCTAGCGCGGCCTTAACCGTTTGTCGGCGGACCTCATCACGGTTACCGGCGAAGTGCTGCACCTCGCTGAACACCTGCTCACCGACGCCCCAGGCCAGCCAGACAGTGCCGACCGGTTTGTTCGGCGAACCGCCATCCGGGCCGGCCACACCGCTGACCGCCACGGCAAAATGCGCTTGGCTTTTTTCCTGGGCACCGCGAACCATCGCCTCGACCACTTCGCGACTGACCGCGCCCACCGCAGGGAACAATTCGGAAGGCACGTTCAACTGCTCGGTTTTCTGCCGGTTGGAATACGTCACATAACCGGCCTCGAACCACGCCGAACTCCCCGGAATGCGAGTGATCGCTTCCGAGATCCCTCCGCCGGTACAGGACTCGGCTGCGGTGACGTGGGCATTCAGAACCTGCAAGCGCCTGCCAAGTTCAGCGGCCAGTTGAGTGATTTCTTTCACGGTCATCTCCTGAGCGAGCGGAATGAGCACTACCGTACACGAGCGAATTGCGCTTGCAAGGCACAGGATCGATCAAAATGTTAGCGAGCGACGGCTCTGACATAGGCCTGGCAGGCCCGCAAGGCAATCAGTCCGCTGTCGCCGGCATCGGTGATGGCGATAATTCGTTGAGCATGCGCCGGGTCAAGTCGGGCTCGCGGGGCGTCATTATCCAGGCTGCGGGTGCTGGCGGAGGCTGGCACTGAATGGCTTGAGGCAGCATCGAGGAGGACTGACAAGCGCAGATCAGCAGTGGCAAGACGATCGCGCAGGCGACCTTGATCACGTTGGGCATCGCTAAGCGCTCGGTAATGGGTTTGCTCACTGGCCGACAGACGCTGCTCCAGCGCCAGACGCTTGTCCTGTTCGGCCTGTTGCTGCCTTGCGGCGGCCAGCGTCAGCTGATTCAGTGCCTCGGCATGCAACCTGGCCTGTTCCGCCATTTGCCGGCCATAACGCCAATCCTGAAAGTGCCAGGCCAGCGCCGCAGCGCCGACGGCCAACACCGCCAGTAACACAACAAGGCCGATCACCCGGTAAAAAATCGGCATCAGGCCGAAGACTGGCATAACACCGCCCTCGCCCGCGCCCAGAGTTGCAGGCGATCTTGCAAGCCGTTAAGGCCGCCATTGATGCGGCGGGTGATGCTGTTGAACTGATCGCGATCGGCCAGTTCGTTCAGGCCGTTCTGTTGCCAGAACCAGGCGGCTGATTCGGCGGCCCATTGGGGCTTTTCCAGCAACTGCGGAATAAACACCAAGCGATCATCGCCGAACAGGCCGAGGCTGCATTGACGGTAGTTGTCGCGACCGGTGATCTGGATCAGGCCCCGGCCCCGGTACTTTTGGCCGTCGCCGTCGAGCACTGGTGTATTACCCAAACGTGCGGCCAACGTGCCGGTGTCGTACTTGCTCAAGTACTGATCGCTGCCGAGTTCACGCACGTAATGTAGTTGTCCAGATTCATGGCCAACTTGCGCCAGGAAGGCGGCGGCGCGTTTCGGGGTGTTGATGCTGAAACGAAGCATGGCGGTGTTGAGAGCGGAAATGAAAACGCCCGCTTGTAGGCGGGCGTTGGGCATGATGGTTTCCAGCAGTTGTTGCGTAACAGTCATGGTTATACCCATAGACAGGATGGAAAAGTGACTCGACCGCTACCGGCAGAAATCAAAATATGTCCTTCAGGACCGGGCATCCACACAGGTCGCCTCGATCGAACAGCGATAGCTGTTCTGACGACTGCCGCTGGCCGTAACCTTGTCAATTGACCAACGCCCTCGCATGAAATCGGGCCACGTACTGTCCAGCAGCACCAGGCCTTCGGCAGACAATCCTGGATTGCCGGGGCACTCGATCTTCACCTTCAATGCTTCACGCATCATTCGACGCACCTCGCCCTCACCGGCGGCCCGCGCATCGCCTGCGCTTTGATAGCGTTGCCGAAGGGTCTTAAACGGCGCGATGCCGCTTTCCTCGACCCGCACCTTGCCGGCGGCTGCATCCCACCAACTGGTCTTGCAGCCCTGGTACTTCGCCCGCGCGGTTTCTTCGAGTGTTGCAGCGATAAAAGACTGTTCGCCCGGACGATTGTTGGTTGTCACAGTGAGTTTTATGTCCGGCATCACGTTGCCCGACAGTGACTTCGCCTGACCACGTCGTGCCAGCACATACAGATCGTTGATCGGCTTGGCGACCCCATCATGGAGACAGGCAAGCCGTGTCAGAAACCCCATGTCCGTCTCGTTGGACTGGTCGATATGTTCAATCTTGATTTGCGCCAGATCCGGGGCCACACGCGGTGAAAATCCATGCCTGGATGTCAACTGGCGGAACAGCGCCCCCACGGTTGTCGGACCGTGGCTGACGGATCGGCGTTGCTTGAAGCCGGTCTCATCGGCGGCACTGAACGGCGCCGCCGTGGCCACCAGCGTCATGCGCAGGGGAAACAGCGTCGGCGTGCGCCGTGTGACGACGAATTCGCCCTTGTCAACCAGGCCCGACTCCACATAGCCCACTCGCAAACCGATTTTTCCGCCCAGACTCGGCAATCCTTCAAGCCCTTCCAGATTAATGACAAGCGTCAGTTGATCGGACTCTATCCCCGCCGCATCGATGTGCTGCCATGAAATCAATCGCTCGTTGAGCAGCGCAGCGTTCGCGCCGTAAATCTCCACCGAGGGTGTAAAACCAAGTGACATGCTGCCTCCTTAATCCCAGGCCGAAGCCGGCTTGGGTGCAATGGGTTTTGAACCCACCTCAGGCAGGAACACCCGCACGCCCGCCGGCAATACCGGCCCATATTCGGCGAGCCCCGGATTGAGTCGCCAAAGTGCTTCCTCGGCGACATCGTCACAACGCTCAAGCGCCCGGTACAGCAGCAGATTCACCGAGTCGCCGGCAATACTTCGAACATTACGCATTGGCAAACTCCAATAAATCGATGAACCAATCGACCACCATCGCAGTGCCGTCATCAAGCACGCTCGACTGGGTTTCCGACACCGTGATGATCTGCCATAGACCCCAATTGCGGCCGATGCCGTCAACCAACGGCACAGGAACGCGCTGCGCCTGCAACGCACGCAATTCGTCAAGCCGATCCATCGCTGTCGCGTACATCGATTTGCCCGATATTTTCAACGTTTGCAGGCCTTGGCCAGTCTGACTGGAGATGGGTTTACCGGTGACAGCGTCGAAGCTCTTCCAGCCACCATCCGCCCCGCGCGCCAAGCTGCTGTAAGCGAAGTTTCTGGACAGGCCGAACATGAAATTGCCCAACACCATTTGCTGACGCATCAGGTACCTCCATCGGTCAGGGCCGCGTCACTGCGCATGGCGAGTGAGTTGGGCAGGGTCATAAGTCCAAATTGGCCGGTGATCTGCTGTACCACCAGGTTCGCCAACTGGCTGGCGCTGGCCTGATCCTGACCGTTGATGTAGATGTTCGCCGTCATCGAGTTCTGCTGATTGCTCGTTTGGGCATTAGTCAGGTCTTTGCTGACCTGGTCCGGAGCGGCGAGCTTGTCGGCCGGTGCGGCGAGTTTTTCGCCCAGCCAGCTGCCCGACTCTCCACCTATCCAGCTCCCTGCCAGCCCGCCGACGACCGCGCCTACCGTTCCGCCAATGGCCGTGCCGAGGAGCGGACCGAACAAGGTACCCACAGCAGCGCCCATGGCAGCACCTGCAGAGGCCCCCGCCCAGCCGCCGCCCGCGGCACCCAGGCCAGTGCCGAGCATCTTGAGGTCGCCGTTCATCGTGCCTTCAATCACATCGGGGGCGGCTTTTAACGCAAATGCTCCAGGTAAAAAACGCTTGAATACGCCCAATGAAGCACTCATGCCTTTCAGAGAATTGCCGGGGAGACGGGGAGCCTCGCCGCCCAATACTCGCTTGGCCGCCTGACTGGACATCTCATCCACGACGGCTTTGAACAGCGCCTCCACCAGTGGTTTGATCGCTGCTGCAACAAGCACGATTGCAGCAGTGGCTTTCGGTGAGGCTTCAGCAGACTCGCTCAAGCTATCAACCACGGAACCAAGCGAGCGAAGCAAGCTATCCGTCACAGGTGCCAGCGCATTGCCCGTGGCAATCGACAAGCGATCAGTCCTTGCGCTCAGAACGTTCAACTGGCCTTGCCGGGTTTTTGACTGCGCGAGTGCGTCCTGCCTCACCGAGCCCTTGTCCCCCAACTCCGATGTGGCGTACTGACCTGTATCTTTCACCTGCCAGAAGGCTTGATTCACTTCACCAAGGTTTTGCGCCATGCGCATCGCCGCCTTATCGCCATCACCAAATAGCGTAAAGGCCAGCGCCGGGCGTTTCTCGGCAGGTTGCGCGTTCAAGGCCGCAAGCACCGACATCACCGTGCCAGGTGCCGCGTCCTTGTCACGCAATCCACTCGCCACCGCTTTCGGTTCAAGACCCAGCTGCTTCCACGCTGCCCGCTCGGTTTTGGAGGCCTGATCTCCCTTGCCCATGGCAGTGGCGATGTCTTTCAGCGCTACGCCGGCTTCATCCTTCTGCGTACCGGTATTCAACAATGCCGTCGTTAACGCGGCGGCTTGCGCGGGTGCCAGGCCTGCTGCTGTAGCAGCACTACCATCACGCTGCAAAACGGCACCGATGTCAGCCGCTTTCGCACCACCGGGTATCTTGCCCAGATGGTTGACTGCATCCGCCAGGTCAAAGGTTTGAGCACCGTTGAGCTTCATGGACGTGCGCCAGCCGACCATCATCTCAGCGACATCCATGGCCGGCATCTTGAACGCCGATGCGGCGACGCCAGCATCACTGGCGAAGCGCAGCAGATCAAACCGTCGGTCCGAAGCATCGGGCAGATCACCAGCGATTCCCGCCTTGGCGGCAAGACTTGCAATCCTCACCAGATCAACCGCTTTGGTCCCTCCGGCCGCCACCAGCGCAGAGCTGGCAATGTGCAGGGTTGACTGCGCCATCTCTTCGCTCTGGCGCGGGGTAAACTGGCCTGCCTGCTTCAGTTCGGCCCTGGCCAAATCCATCTCTATCGCGGGTTTAAGCAGGTCCGGCGGTTCGATACCGCTACCCGACGTTCCCGCACTCTTCTGCTCGCAGGTCGACTCACACTTTTCACCGGCTCCCGCTGCCTGCGGTAACAAACGTTGCGACGAAAGTTTCAAGGTCAACGACTCAATAGACGTTGTCAGCAGTCCGAGTTTGATCCCGACATTTTCCAGCGCCAGACCGAGGCCCGGCATTTGATCCCTGGCGGAGGGGCCCGTACCTTGCGCTGACATAACGCTTGTGGCTGCGGTACTCAGGCTGGTATTTGCGAACGCCAACCCACCGTTATCGATGGCTGCGTATTTGAGAGAATATCTATCGTCCGCCATCCCGCTTACTCCTGTTTCACGCCAAGGCGAGTGATCGCGATGTCGTAGCGGCGCAATGCCTTGCCGGCGTCCCATTCCAGAATGTCCGACTCACTTACCGGGTAAATGAGCGGCACCACATCGAGGATTACTTCGATGTCGCGTTCCGAAAGAAGTCCGCCGGTTTGTTTAAAAAATCGTCGATGCGTACCTGAAGCTGTGTCCAGTCGGGCACGGTCAACAGGTCCAGATCGGGAAGCATTAACCCGGTGCAATGGGCGGTGATGAACTCGGCGCGCTCCTTGGCCGTTTTCAGTTTTTTCATCGCCTTGGTGGCGCGCAGTACCGGCATTTCCAAGGTGAGCGAAGTCAGGCTGCGTCCCGCTGCGTTGAGCGGTTGCAGCAACTGCACTTGATCGGGGTCTTCCGCGGCTTCGGATTCTGTGTCCCGCTGTAGAAAATACGACGCCGGACGAGTCGACATCTCATGAACGTACTGCGCGATGCTCACGTAGTCCGGGCGTTTGAGCTGGTCGAGCTCCTTGACCGACAGGCCGGTGGCCAGTTTCGCCAGTTCGAAGAACTGATCGTCTTCATCATCACCGGCACGGGCCAGGGCTTCTTTCTGTGCGGCGTAAAACAACGGTTTGAGCTGAATCTGCTGGAGTGTCGATTGATCGTCGGCGGTGATCGGCGACAACAAGACGTGAACGGGAGGCGTCCAGGACATGAAATGAATTCCTTGGGTGTGCAACCTGTGGGAGCGAGCCTGCTCGCGATTGCGGCGTGACATCCGACATCAATGTGTCAGGCACACCGCTTTCGTCGGAACGCCGCCCGGAGCCGGCTCGCTCCCACAGGGACTGCGTTTAGCTGAGTTGCATGGGGGTAGTGCGAGGGGTTACGGAATCAATACCGCGCGGCGGGCGTCGCCGAGAATGTCCACGCCGTTGAGCACAAACTTTTGCGTGCGTACGTCGATGTCGATCACAGGGATGCCGTTTTCGAGACGGCTGTAGGTGCGGCAGGAGAGTTCGAGGGTGGTGGTGGGTTTGTCACCCATTTTGAGTGCTGTTTCGACCAGGGACTTCAGCTTGCCGCCGACGGTGTGGTAGGTAAACCAAGTGTTGCCATCCTGATCCTGACCGGCCTCACGCACGTTCAGCAGAATGTCTTCCCCCAGCTTCACGCCCAACGCCAGCATCACTTCCGGCCCCACGCCTTGCAGGACCAGATTAGCCGTCAGCACCGTGCCGTTCTTGATCATTTCTTCGCCGATAAAGCGCCCGCCCGTCATGGTTTCCATGCCGAACTCAATCTTCGGCGGAGTAAAGCTTTCGACGGTCGCCGACAACGGCAGGCCTTGCAGGGTGGCCGCGATGGCCTGTCTTACGCGGTTGGTAAACATTAGAGAACATCCTCCAGGAACTGCTCGATGATTTCATCGCGGGCATTGAGTTGATAAAGCATGTGTTCGTTCGGCGCATAGCGGCCGTAGTCGATGACGATGAACCAAGTGCCGTTTTTGTACTTCTCGACGCTGTTCAATTCCGGGTGCAGGTACACGCTGCCGCCGGGAATGGTTTCGTCGGCTACCAGGGTTTGCAGCCAGTCGTTGATGCGCTTGACCTCCTGGTCCATGAACGACTTGGTCAGGTTCTTGGCCATGGCTTTCTGGCCTGCCTTGACCAGCTTGCGGCTGATCGCATCTTCGAGTCCGACGTAGCTGATGAACTTGCCGGTGATGGAGCGGTTACCCAGCAGCGAGAAGCCGCCGAGGATGGTCCGGGCGTAATAACTGATGCCGTAGCGGTTGAGCAGATCGCCTTCGGTGGATTTGTCGAGGATGTTGTATTCCACAACCCGCGACACGTCCTCGGCATAGGTCACCTGGTTGCCCGGGCTCTCCCATTGCTTGACCTTGGCCAAGGCCGCGATGGCGAGGCTCGATGGCGACAGGAACACGTTCTTCTTCGCCGCTTTGGAGTAAACGGCCGGCATGTTGTGCACGACCAGGCAACGGTCGAAACCGAGGTCCGCGCCGCCCAGTTCCTGGCTGTAGGTCACTTGATCGGCCACCGCGGCGTCCTTGCCGTCGAGTACCACACGCGCCTTGATACGCTTGCCAAACGAGGCGAACTCGCTGGCCACGGCTTTGGTGCCGGTGAAGCCTGGTGCACCGATGATGGTCAGGTCTTCCGGCACGCCGCTCAACGCGGCCAGGCCCAGCTTGCGGCCGGTCAGAGGCTCAACGCCGCCGATCACGTTATTCACCGTGTCCGCCGGGGTCGCGCCCTCTTCGACGATGACCACGTAGACCGGCACCTTGACCACTTTCAGGATCTGGAACACCGCGTGGAACAATGTGCCCGACTCAGTGCCGGTCGGATCGAGCAGCGCCTGGGTGGTGAAGCTGTTGATGCGAAACGGCGCATTGCGCGGAATCAGCGGATCGGCCTTCGGCGCAGTGCCGATCAGACCGATGACGTTGTCACCGAGGCCACCCATGGCCTCGGGGGATTCGGTCGCATTAACGGTAATGCCGTTGTGCTCGAAGTTCAGAACCTCAGCCATGGTTATTCAGCCTTCTTGGCAGCGGCCTTCACGGCCTTGGTGGATGTGGATTTCAGCTCCAGACGACCGGCGCTGAGCAGGGCGTTGGCTTCGACGTCGAGCAGCTCTAGCTCTTGGCCGGCGGTGGACCAGTGACCGCGCCCAACGGGGAACGGGACGAGGACGGTGTAGGTTTGGCGTTCTGCCATTTGGGTTTCTCCAGATGCGAAAAAGCCCCTTTGTTTGAGGAAGGGGCTGTTGGGTGTTGATTAGCGGATAAGAAAACGCCCCGACGGTGCGGGGCGCTTATTTGAGCTGGCCAGACAGCCAGGTGGGTACAACCGGGCGGTGATCTGCCTGGGGAAACTCCGCCCCAAGTGGCCAGTCGCGTAACTCGCGCCGGTAGACTTGCAGCTCAGCGTATTGCTCGGTTGTAAGGGTCGTTGCGCCGCCACCATCCAGTTCGTCGCGCTGACGCGCCACGATGCCATCGGTTTTCGCCAACAGCCCATCACGCCAGGTGCGCTCGAGGTCAGCCAATTGCTCGGGAGCCATCGGCGGACGCTCAATCAAAGAGGGTGGATCCGTATTAAAGTTGATCTTGATCAACTGCGACTGACCGTTCAAAAGCTCGGCGTGCAGTTCGAGCGATATTTCGACAGCGTCCGTTGGAAGCTCTCCACCCAAATCTGAATCGTGAAAAAGACCGGTTGTCTTACTGCTGTAAATCATCTGATTTCCCCTTTACATCCCGAAAGCAAGTACGCGGACTGCCGATTGGCTGGCGGTGTAGTTGGACTGCACAACGACCTGGCCCAAGCCGTTGGCCATACCCGCCACAAACGGAGAGCCGGTGGAGCCGTAAATAGTGCTGTCTGTCATCGAAACGTTGCAGCCGAAGTTCTTGTTCGGAAAAGCAATTGGCAAATTAAAAGGAGTGCTCAGCGCCGCGCTTGAGAACAGCGCTGTCATCCACTGAATGATCAAACCGGAAGGGAGTTTCTGATAGCCGTTCGCCGACATCAGTGCACCAAACGGTGCAGTCTTGCCAACGACACCGGTACCCAGCAAAACCCAGGCCCCGTCGCCAACGAAGATCATGTCCAGATAGGTATCTGGTGGAACCGACCTGCTCACAGCAGAAGGCGGAATAGAGAGACTTTCCTGCATTTTGTCCGCACCCTGAGTGGACAGAATCAGGGTTGCAATTGACCAGTTCTGCAATCGAATGGTGGCGCCTGCCTGGAAGCCATTAGCCACCGAGTCAGGAATACTGTAGGAAACGGGCCCGCTACCGTAACAGTGAACCAGACTGCCCACGTGCGCCGCGATACCGGTTAACGGGGCAACAAACGAGTAAAAACCACCCAGCTCGACCCCTCTGGCCTTGATCCATTCAGTCGTTGCAAGCTTCTTGGTGTTATCAAACCGAGCCGGCGCATTCGCCGTGGGGCTGATCAGCGCCGGCGAATTGAGCGGCGCAAAGCCTTGCGTCACGTTCTGGAACGTCAGCGCCGTGGTGCCCAGGACAATCGCCCCGTCAGTGACCAACTGCCAACGAGTATCGGCCAGCGTCGCTCCTTGCTCTACGGAGACCATCAGACCCGACGTCACATCTGTACTGGCGTCCGCGTCTTTCGCCCGAACCCAGTCAGCAACCGCGGCAATATAGAGGCCGTTATCTTTTGCGGCCGTCTGGTTTTTAACCAGGACGCGATCGCCAGCGACTACGGCCACGCCATCGATTGCTTGCGGCCCGGCCAGTGCGATGTTGGCAGTAGTCGCCACGCGAACCGATTGCTTGCCATCAAGCTTGGCCAACTCGTCCGCAAGATAGCCCATCACCCAGGCCCGCGTTGCCTTGACCACCGTGTCATCGATCAACAGGGTCACGAGTGAGGCATTGCTGGTTTCGAAAATCGAGCGAATGTAAAACTCTTTGCCCGCCCCCGAAGTCGCCAGCACTGGTTTGAACGACTCCGGGTATTTGACGATGGCGTACAAAATGCCGGTATCAGTCCAGAGCCCGGCTTCACGCACATACCAGCCGCCAACGTCCGGCGGGATGGTCACTTCAGCCAGCAACCAGCTCGGATTTTTCTCGTCCTGGAACAGCGCATTGAGTGGCCCGCGCCAGACTTCGCGCTTGAGCGCGGTGTCGGTTGCCGCCGGGTTGTAAACGGCGCCACCGCCGTCGCCGACGGAAATCTGCGACAGTTTGATTGGCAAGCCCGCCGCCTTGCAGGCAGTTTCGTAGGCAATCCCCGCATTGGTAAGCAGGGTGTAATAGTCGGCCATTTAGGACCCCTGAGGATAAATAGTGGAGGTTTCGACGGTGTAGAGCCCGGCGGCGATAAAGGCCTGGCCCGAGGCTTCAAGCCCTTCGATGACAATCGGGTACACCGTGGTCAGTTCTCCGCACACGGTGGCCGCGCCGATGACGTGATTGCCGAACGCGCTCAAGCCGACGGAGACCGTCAAGGTGTCGCGTTCGCTTTTGGCATCCGCAAGACGTCGATCAAGACGGGCATCGATTTCTTCGCTGTAGGGCTGTTCGGTAAAGGCCCTGACGGAAAAGCTGTAAGGCGGACCTGGCGGTGTTTGCTCGTACCAGGCGCGCACGTCGGGTCGCAATTGCAAACCCTTGGCAGCGTTTTCCAAGGCCATGCGTGTCCCGGCCTGGCGAGCGGTGGGCCAGGCGAGTTCTACCGTCAAACGCTTTTCGGTTTCGCCAGCCGTGGAGCTCCATTCGCTGACACCACGATCCGCGCCGAGGTACGGCAGAAATGCCAGTGGTGTTTCGGCCGGATTCATTAACTCCGGAAACGGCGGCGTAATACGCTCAAGCAACCGGCCAAAACCCAGATCAAGCGCCCTTTCCAGCGGCGAACTGTTGGCCGGCAGCAGGCTCGGACGAGGCGTGTCGTCACTCATAACGTGTCCACCTCGACCTCGACACCCGTGCAATACGGGGCCTGGAACGCCGTCGTCACGATTGGCGCCAGCGGTTCGAGAATCTGCAACTGAACCGCGCCAGCACTGTGCAACGTGTAGTCGATCCAGCTCGGGTCGACCCGCCCTTCCAGTCGATGGCAGCTGTCGGCATACGCCTGCAACTGCTGTTGCGCAGCCACCTTGGTCAACCCGGAATCAGGCCCGGCGTTGATCTTCGCCACGACCCGGATTTTGTAGTTCTTGATGTGCGCCCCCTGCACCGTGACAAGGTCGGTTTCGGGGCGCACATCAGATCGGGCGAAATGCTGGCGAACACCATCAAGCAAAGCTTCGGAGGGCGCGCCATCGCCCTCGCGGGCCAGTACGGTGACCATCACCTCGCCGGGAGCAGTGCGGCGTCCGTTGCCGTCCTTGACCTGAGCGGCGTAACCGTCCGGGTCGAACGTGTAGGTGACCGTCACCACGCCTGCGGCTGTCGTTTCCACCTTCACGGAGGGTCGCTCACCGAGGGTGAACACCTCACGGCGGTATTGCATGCGCGACCCGGCCGCCGGTGCATGGGGCGCCAGGTAGTAACGCAACCGGGCGTCATCGTCACTTTCATAAACCGGGGCCAATGGTGGGAATGCAGCCAGGTCGCCGGGGTCCAGCAACTGCCTTTCCAGGCCCATGTCCGCCAGTCGCGCATCAAGATTGCTGCCCGTGGCCCACCAAGCCAGCATCTGCTTGATGCGGGCGTTGTATTTGCGTTCGTGGATTTGCAAGCGTACACAAAAGGCTTCAAGGGCCAGGGTCAGCAACTCGCTTTCGTTGTCGAGGCTGACCTTAAGTTTTTCCGCGCGCTCGGGAGAACAGGCGCCGACGTACTCGACGACAAACGTCTTGAACTCCGCGAGCAGGTCCTCGAACGCTTCGACGGTGACGATCGAAGGTTCGGCCAACTGGTTCTGGCCGGGTATCAGCATGCTCATGTCACCACCTCGAATGTCTGACTACGGTTTTTCCAGAGGCCCGCGAAACGCAACAACAGCCCTGCCCCGTGGCGGCTGGCCACGATGACCTGCGGCTGGAAATCACCAATGCCGTTCTGCTCGTTGTAAAAAACCTGTGCCGCGTGGCTCTGGGCAAGCATCAGCAGGTCGTCACCGAGGTTTTGTCCCAAGAGATTCGGGATCAACGAGCCATATAAGGGACGCTTCTGACGAGTGCCCAAAGGCGTGGTCAGCGCCCGGGTCGCGCGTTGTACAAACTGCGGCCAGTCGTCGACCGTTACGCCGGTGTTTCTATCGATTCCGATCATGGAAAACTCTTTATGCAGTGCTAATGACTCGCCCCTGGTGATCCACCAAGGGGCCGCTCAGGTGCACACCGGAGGCGTCGAGCAATAAGCCGGTCGCACCCAGTTGCAGTTGGATCGACTCAGGCGTCATGGCCCACCGGGCCCGGCCGATGCTCAGTTCGAGCGATTCGCGAGTGCCGGTGAATGTGGCGGGGCCGTTTTGCCAGCGCAGGGTATGACTGGCGTCGTCGTAGCCACTTTCGGTGCCGTCCTGATAGCGGCGACGCGTCAGCGAAGCCTGCGTTGAGACCGGCGGAAACTGGCCACCATTGAGGCCGAACAACGCGACGGACTGACCACCGCCGTCGCCACCGCCATGGTTCAGCAACACGCACTGTTCACCGACAGAGGGAATGCGCGACTCGCTTTGTGCCCCCGCACTTGGGTTGAAAAACCTGATGGCAGGGGTCAACAACTCCCCGTGGCGGACCCTGCACGTGTTGCTGGCCGCATCGACTTCCTCGCACACGCCAATGCGACAGAGGCTGTCGGTACGCCGATGCAGGTCTTCGATCTCGGTTTCCATTTCGGCCAGGCGCTCGATGATCGGGCCCAGTTGCTGGTTGAACAGTGCGTCGAACATGGATTACTCCTCGAGCGGCTGGTACTGGTCTGGATCGTCGATGTCCGACACCTCCCAGGTACGGGCGAATTTCGGAGTGCCCAACGGGTCGTCCAGCAGCAATGGGCCGAGATATAAGGTCTGGGTGAAGGAAACGGTCCAGGTGGCGTACTCCTGGGCACCACTGATGAACGTGGACGCAATGCCATCGATGTTCATCGGCAAGTCGCATTGATCGCCGGGCAGTTTCCAGCGGTTATCGGTGATCAGGTTTTTCAGCTGGCTGCCCAGATCGCAGGCCGCCAGGCCGGAAGTGGGCGACACGGCTTGCAACGAAACCGTCATGACATGAGCGATACGCCCGTCATGGGAACGGCTTCCCGACGCATCGTGTTCGAGTGCAATCAGAACCCAGACCAGATTGCCTGTACTGTCGAAATCTTGATGACTCCCGACATTCAAACCGGGAAAGGCGCCGCGCAATGCCTCGGCAATCGCGGTAAACAGCTGTGAAGGTTTTTCGATGACGACCGGCATTAAGGGTCTCCTGTCAGATTTCAATGTGAGGGATCAGCGACGGCTCCTCACTATTGATCAGGGCGAGAATCGCGCGGCGGCACTTCGCAAATGCCAATCCGCTTGGCCGCCCAGCGTTCATAAAGTCCGATGGCCACGTCCGCCCCGGCCATCGCCGTCAGGCAGCCAAATGCGCAAGCGGCCCAGATCGACACGCCGGCGGCATACAGCAGCATGATGGCCGAGACCCCGCAGATCACGCAGGCCCCGGAGCGCAAGGCCAGGCGCCGCAACAGTGACCAGCCGCGGGCGCCGTCCTTGTCGGCGCGCCACATTTCGCCGGACACCCCGCCCACCAGGGCGAGGACGATGACAAGCCAGATCGGCATGTCCAGCAACGCTTGTTGCTCGTTTGTCATGTCACGCCTCCCGGGGTGATTGATGAGTGATGCGTGTTTCTTTCAAACGGTGTCTCTTGAGGTGCCTGACGATAGGTAGGCATTCCAAAAAGCCCGGCGCTTGCCGGGCTTTTCAGTAATGCGGTCCTTCGCGTTGATCTTTCGGCGCTACTGGCGCGGTACGGATCCATTCAGATTGTTTTTCCGACCGCGGTCCCTGCCCGCCGGATAACTGCTTCTGGTGCTTTACGCTGCACACCCGGGTCAGTTGCCAACCCTCTGAACCGTTGAGGCCGGTTCATCGCTGCCTTTTGTGGTGGAACTAAAGAGCTTCATTTCGAGCTGCTGTGTTGAGCGGCTTGAGACAAAGAATATGCATTGATGCATATACAGTCAATGCGTAAATGCATTTATTTATGCGTTTAGAATGCGCTAGCGCATGAAAACCTCGCAAACAAAGGCGCTGACGGTTTTGGGCGGGCGAAAAAAAACCCGCTCGGAGGCGGGTTCTAATGCAGTGCGGCGAGGTTAACGGGCGTACATGCCCCACCAGAAAACGTGACCGAGGATGACGATCTGTTCTTCCTGGATTTCCTGGAAGGTGTAGTCCTCGTCCGGGTGCTCATCGCGATTGAAGCTGCGCAGGCGAATACCGGTAGGCAAACGATAAAGCTGTTTCACGCGCAACTGGCCGTTGTGATTGATGGCGTACAGGTCGCCATCAATGATGTCGCCAATCCCGCACTTGCCTGCATTCACGCCAACGGTGGCGCCATCGCGCAACACCGGCAACATGCTGTTGCCGCGCACCGTCACACATTTGGCCTGATCGAACTGCACACCGTTGTGACGCAAGCTGCGCTTGCCGAAGCGCAGGCTAGAGCGCTCACTTTCTTCGATGACGAATCTTCCTGATCCAGCAGCCAATTCAACCTCGCGAAGAAAGGGGACCGACACCTCGTCATCATCGACGGGTGTGTCGTCGTCCCACAGACTTATGTCCTTGAGTTCGGAATGCAATTGATCGCGCCCGGCATTGGCGGCGGTGGCAGCGACATCCACGCGTCCGCGCAACTGATCGGTACTCACGGCGAAGTACTCGGCGATCTTCGAAATGTGTTTATCCGAAGGATCGACGATCTTCCCGCTGAGGATCCGCGAGAGAGTGGATTGAGGCACGCCGGTGCGACGGTGAAGCTCCGTGGGGGAGATCCCGTGCTGATCGAGCAGTGCTCTTAAGACGGTAGAAACATTGCGTTTTTGCATAACGGGCATAGTGCTTGAACTTTTTTCGGAAGACAAATGCTGATTCGCATAGATCGTGCATAAACAACAGAAATGTGCAGCAGGGCTTTCATGCCTGCGTCCGGCAGACGGCTCATGTTAACCTTGCGCCCATCGCGGAAAAGCCGGGCCGATGTCCCTCCTTTGCCCTACACCTTTCAACGAATTTGCCTGATATCCGATGAATAAAGCACTCTCCGATCTGTCCTCTCACACGCCAATGATGCAGCAATACTGGCGCCTGAAGAACCAGCACCCCGACCAGCTGATGTTCTACCGCATGGGCGACTTCTACGAGATCTTCTATGAAGACGCGAAGAAGGCCGCCAAGTTGCTGGACATCACCCTGACCGCCCGCGGGCAGTCGGCCGGTCAGGCGATTCCGATGTGTGGGATTCCTTACCACGCCGCCGAAGGTTACCTGGCGAAACTGGTGAAGCTCGGCGAATCGGTGGTGATCTGTGAACAGGTCGGCGATCCGGCGACCAGCAAGGGGCCGGTGGATCGGCAAGTGGTGCGGATCATCACGCCGGGTACGGTCAGTGATGAAGCGCTGCTGGATGAGCGTCGGGACAACCTGATCGCGGCGGTGCTGGGTGACGAACGCCTGTTCGGTCTGGCGGTGCTGGACATCACCAGCGGCAACTTCACCGTGCTGGAGATCAAAGGCTGGGAAAACCTGCTGGCGGAGCTGGAGCGGGTCAATCCGGTGGAGCTGATGATTCCGGATGACTGGCCAAAGGACCTGCCGGCGGAAAAACGTCGTGGGGTTCGACGCCGTGCGCCGTGGGATTTCGAGCGCGACTCGGCGCTGAAAAGTCTTTGCCAGCAATTCTCCACCCAGGACCTGAAAGGCTTCGGCTGCGAGAACCTGACCCTGGCCATCGGCGCCGCCGGTTGCTTGCTCAGTTACGCCAAGGAAACCCAGCGCACTGCCCTGCCGCACCTGCGCAGCCTGCGCCATGAACGCCTGGACGACACCGTGGTGCTGGATGGCGCGAGCCGTCGCAACCTGGAACTCGACACCAACCTGGCGGGCGGACGCGACAACACGTTGCAATCGGTGGTCGATCGCTGCCAGACGGCCATGGGCAGTCGTCTGTTGACTCGCTGGCTGAACCGTCCGCTGCGCGATCTCAGCGTATTGCTGGCGCGCCAGACTTCGATCACTTGCCTGCTCGACGGTTACCGTTTTGAAAAACTGCAACCGCAGCTCAAGGAAATCGGTGACATCGAGCGGATTCTGGCGCGGATCGGCCTGCGCAATGCCCGTCCTCGCGACCTCGCTCGCCTGCGCGATGCGCTCGGTGCACTGCCTGAGTTGCAAGTGGCGATGACGGAGCTGGAAGCACCGCACATCATTCAACTGGCGAAGACCACCAGCACCTACCCGGAACTTGCGGCACTGCTGGAAAAAGCCATCATCGACAACCCGCCGGCGGTGATCCGTGACGGTGGCGTGTTGAAGACCGGTTACGACAGCGAACTCGACGACCTGCAATCACTCAGCGAAAACGCCGGGCAGTTCCTGATCGATCTGGAAGCACGGGAGAAGGCCCGCACCGGTCTGTCGCACCTGAAAGTCGGCTACAACCGCATTCACGGTTACTTCATCGAGTTGCCGAGCAAGCAGGCTGAATCGGCTCCGGCCGACTACATCCGCCGCCAGACGCTCAAAGGTGCCGAGCGCTTCATCACGCCGGAACTGAAAGCGTTCGAGGACAAGGCGCTGTCGGCCAAGAGCCGCGCCCTCGCCCGCGAGAAGATGCTGTACGAAGCGCTGCTCGAAGACTTGATCGCCCAATTGCCGCCGCTGCAAGACACCGCCGCCGCACTGGCCGAACTGGACGTGCTGAGCAACCTCGCCGAACGCGCCCTGAACCTCGACCTGAACTGCCCGCGCTTCGTTGACGAGCCGTGCATGCGCATCTCCCAGGGTCGTCACCCCGTGGTCGAGCAAGTGCTGACAACGCCGTTCGTGGCCAACGACCTGAGCCTCGACGACAACACGCGCATGCTGGTGATCACCGGTCCGAACATGGGCGGTAAATCCACCTACATGCGCCAGACCGCTCTGATCGTACTGCTGGCGCACATCGGCAGTTTCGTGCCGGCGGCCAGTTGCGAATTGTCGCTGGTGGACCGGATCTTCACCCGGATCGGCTCCAGCGATGACCTGGCGGGCGGGCGCTCGACCTTCATGGTCGAAATGAGCGAAACCGCAAACATTCTGCACAACGCCACCGAACGCAGCCTGGTGTTGATGGACGAAGTCGGCCGCGGCACCAGCACCTTCGATGGTCTGTCCCTGGCCTGGGCCGCCGCCGAACGTCTGGCCCATCTGCGGGCGTATACGCTGTTCGCCACCCACTACTTCGAGCTGACGGTGCTACCCGAAGCGCAACCGCTGGTGGCCAACGTTCACCTCAATGCCACCGAGCACAACGAACGCATCGTGTTCCTGCACCATGTGCTGCCCGGGCCTGCCAGCCAGAGCTACGGTCTGGCGGTTGCGCAGTTGGCTGGTGTGCCGAGCGAAGTGATCGTGCGTGCTCGCGAGCACCTCGGCCGACTGGAAGCGACTGCCCTGCCCCATGAAGTGCCGAAACCCGCCAAAGGCAAACCGGCCGCGCCGCAGCAGAGCGATATGTTTGCCAGCCTGCCGCATCCGGTGCTGGATGAACTGGCCAAACTGGATCTGGACGACATGACACCGCGTCGCGCGCTAGAAATGCTCTATACACTAAAGACACGGATCTAACGCACTTGCCTGCAAGCTGTTAGAATCTCGCGCGGTTTGGGATGCTGCAGGCTAATAGCCTGGCCTGCAGACTATCGCTCCCGAACCTGGCGACCCCAACGTGAAGGGGCTCCGCTGCCGCCGCCTGAGGAGAAAATTAGAAATGACCTTCGTCGTCACCGACAACTGCATCAAGTGCAAGTACACCGACTGCGTAGAAGTCTGTCCGGTGGACTGCTTTTACGAAGGCCCGAACTTCCTGGTGATTCACCCGGATGAGTGCATCGACTGCGCACTGTGCGAACCAGAATGCCCTGCCGTGGCCATCTTCTCTGAAGATGAAGTCCCGGAAGACATGCAGCAGTTCATTCAGCTGAACGTTGAGTTGGCCGAAATCTGGCCCAACATCACCGAGAAGAAAGAATCGATGCCCGATGCTGAAGAGTTTGATCGCGTCATCAACAAATCTGTAGGTAGCAAGCTCAAAGACCTCGAACGCTGATTTCCCCCGCGTTCCCAAAAGGCCCCTAGCGGGCCTTTTTGCTTTTCTGCAGGCAAAAAAAGGGGCGGTTTGACCCGCCCACATTTTTTCCCTATTCCCTGTGTTCCTTTTCATCGTCCTGATGAATCGCTTCCTGCGATGTCCATTCCCCTCATCCTTGAAGGGTGTGTCTGTCCGTCGACACAGTTCAGATACTAGAGAATTCCTCACCGAGAGCAATCGTCCCCAATCCGCAAAACTGCCTGTCATATGCTTTTAATATTTATCAATAACCATATAAGTCAATTAGATACCTCTGACAGATGTAACAGATGGGCGACTACCACACTGTAAAAATAACGAACACTTACGAAAGAGTAAGCAAAGACTTACAGCGCGAGACTACAAACCTGAGGCGCTTGCCAGCCATATCCCAGGCATTAAAAAACCCCGAACCAGTCGGGGTTTTCCAATGCCACTCAAGCGCGTTATTTACTGAAACAGTGACTCGCTCGACAGGCCGTTCTTCTCGAGAATCTCCCGAAGACGCTTCAGGCCTTCCACCTGAATCTGTCTGACCCGTTCCCGGGTCAGGCCAATTTCCAGGCCCACGTCTTCAAGTGTGCTGCTCTCGTGACCGCGCAGGCCGAAGCGGCGTACCACCACTTCGCGTTGCTTGTCGGTCAGTTCCGAAAGCCATTGATCGATGCTCTGGGACAGGTCGTCATCCTGCAACAGTTCGCATGGATCGGTTGGTCGGTCATCCGTAAGGGTGTCCAGCAGGGTTTTATCCGAATCCGGACCCAGCGAGACGTCGACCGAAGAAACCCGCTCGTTCAAGCCGAGCATGCGCTTGACCTCTGCCACTGGTTTTTCCAGCAGGTTGGCGATTTCTTCGGGTGAGGGTTCGTGATCGAGTTTTTGGGTCAGCTCCCGTGCAGCCCGCAGGTACACGTTAAGCTCTTTGACCACATGGATCGGCAACCGGATAGTCCGGGTCTGATTCATGATTGCGCGCTCGATGGTCTGACGAATCCACCAGGTAGCGTAAGTCGAAAAGCGGAAGCCGCGCTCAGGATCGAATTTCTCCACCGCCCGGATCAGTCCGAGGTTGCCCTCTTCGATCAGGTCCAGCAGCGACAGCCCACGATTGACGTAACGCCGGGCGATTTTCACCACCAGCCGCAGGTTGCTTTCAATCATGCGTTTACGCCCGGCCGGATCGCCACTTTGCGACAGACGCGCAAAATGAACTTCTTCTTCCGGGGAGAGCAGCGGGGAAAAGCCGATTTCGTTGAGGTACAGCTGCGTGGCATCAAGCGCCCGCGTGTAGTCGATGTACTTGTGTTGCTTTAGCGAAGCGGAGTGTTTGGATTTGGCACGAACGGAAGGTGGAGCAGCCCCTTCATCATTCGACATCGAATCCGTAGCGATGCCGGTCTCCATAAGGAGAACCTCATCGTCGATGTCAAACTCCGGCACTTCTTTACTGAGAGCCATTGTTATAGTCCTTTGGTGAGTTCGACCCCAAGCTCAAGCGGCGCCTTTATCCTTGGCAACGCTGGAGCCTGTCCCCTCTACGTGACGGAACAGGCTGGTAACAAATCAACGACGTGGCAGGAACTGCAGCGGATCTACAGGTTTACCTTGTCGGCGAATCTCAAAATGCAGTTTCACCCGGTCTGTACCCGTTGACCCCATTTCGGCAATTGTCTGTCCGACCTTGACCTGCTGCCCCTCCCGAACCAACAGCCTGCGGTTATGTCCGTAGGCACTGACGTAGGTGTCGCTGTGTTTGATGATGACTAATTCGCCGTAGCCCCTTAAGCCACTCCCGGCGTATACCACCGTCCCATCAGACGCAGCTAAAACAGGCTGTCCCAAATCCCCGGCGATATCAATTCCTTTATTCAAACTACCGTTTGAGGAGAACTTTCCAATCAGAATGCCATTAGATGGCCATCCCCAGCCGGTCGGGGCCGGGCCGGCAGGAGGCATCGGAGCAGGGGTCGCCTTGCTGGCGACGGACGGTGCAACCACCGCTGTGCTGGTGGTTGCGCCATTCGGCTGACGCCGGATTACCGTGGTTTTCAGCGACGACGAAGGCGTTGAATCGGTAGCACTGGCCACCGGCGCCGACGTTGATCCGGTGCGACCGTCGAAGCGAATTGTCTGACCCGGATGGATCGTATACGGCGTAGGAATATTGTTCCGTGCGGCGAGGGCTTTGTAGTCCCAGCCGTAGCGAAAAGCGATCGAGAACAACGTATCTTTTGGTCGAACGACGTATTGACCCGTGGTCACCGCCGGACGCTGGGCGACAGTCTTGTTGCGATCGACGACACGCACGTCACTCGTTTTGGAACTGGAGCAACCGACCAGCAAGGTGCTCAAGACGAGGCCAGTCACCAGGCGCTGAAAGCTCTTTGTACCCATACGCTGCGCAATGACTGTGAGACTCACCCGCCGCTCCCTTTGTGGTGGCTGAAATAGTGGATTGCCGTGTTTCGGCACGAAATGTCGCAAGTATAACGGGCCGAACAGGCTTTACCTTTAATGAAGCGAAATCGCTTCGCGCACACGTTTGCTGCCTGCCGATGAATCCTGTTTAACGCATCGATGCCGCTGTAAGACCCGGGCAATCGAAGAGAATTCAGCGTGCTTGAACAAATGCTCAGGCCAGCGGCCCGTTGAGTAGTGGCACGAAGCGAACCGACCCCAGAACACGACGGGAAAAGCCCTGTTCTTCGCGGATGATCAGCATCAGTTGCTGCACCTCACCGGAGCCGACAGGAATCACCAGTCGCCCGCCAGGCGCCAACTGATCCAGCAGCGCCTGAGGCACATCGGTGGCCACCGCCGTCACGATAATGCCGTTGTATGGCGCCAGTGCCGGCCAGCCTTCCCAGCCATCGCCCCAGCGAAACACCACGTTGCGCAGGTTCAGCTCCACCAGGCGCTCTTTGGCCCGGTCCTGCAAAACCTTGATGCGCTCCACGGAGAACACCCGTTCAACCAGCTGCGACAGCACCGCCGTCTGGTAGCCCGAGCCGGTGCCGATTTCCATCACCTTGTCCAAGGGACCGGCCTCCAGCAGCAGCTCGCTCATGCGCGCCACCATATAAGGCTGGGAGATGGTCTGGTTGTGTCCGATCGGCAGCGCCGTGTCTTCGTAGGCACGATGAGCCAGCGCTTCGTCGACGAACAAGTGACGCGGTGTACGACGGATGACTTCCAGCACCTTGGCGTTGGAAACCCCCTCCTCATACAGGCGTTGAATCAGGCGCTCGCGGGTTCGTTGCGAGGTCATCCCGATGCCGCGACGCAGAATATCGTCTTGTTCACGAGCCATTAGCGCAGCCCCTCCAACCAGCCATCGAGACTTCTGAAGGCATCATTGAAGGTGCGATCCAGTTGCAGCGGAGTAATCGACACATAGCCCTGCATCACCGCATGGAAATCGGTGCCCGGGCCGCCATCTTCGGCGTCCCCGGCGGCGGCGATCCAGTAACCGGATTTGCCGCGTGGGTCGACCACTTTCATCGGCGCCGCCGCACGTGCGCGGTGTCCGAGGCGGGTCAGCTGAATGCCGCGAATGTGGTCCAGCGGCAAATTGGGAATGTTCACGTTCAATACCGTGCGCGGTGGCAAGTCGAGGTCGGCGTGGGCCTCGACCAGTTTGCGCGCAAAGTAAGCGGCCGTGGGAAGGTTCTCCACTTGCCGTGAGACCAACGAGAAGGCGAACGAAGGACGCTCAAGGAAACGCCCCTCAAGTGCCGCCGCAACGGTGCCGGAATACAGCACGTCGTCGCCCAGGTTGGCGCCCAGGTTGATGCCGGAAACCACCATATCCGGTTCGCGCTCCAGCAAGCCGTTAAGGCCCAGGTGCACGCAATCGGTGGGTGTGCCGTTCAGGCTGATAAAGCCGTTGGCCAGGGTTTGC
The DNA here is from genome assembly GCF_900095275.1 of Pseudomonas sp. UMAB-40. Taxonomy (NCBI): domain Bacteria; kingdom Pseudomonadati; phylum Pseudomonadota; class Gammaproteobacteria; order Pseudomonadales; family Pseudomonadaceae; genus Pseudomonas; species Pseudomonas sp. UMAB-40. Next base: position 49,411 of record NZ_LT607569.1, on the reverse strand, counting down.
GGGTGCAACGGACGGTCGAGCGTCAGCGAACTGCTGGCGCCGCTTTTGTCCTGGTCCGGGGCGATAACCACGCACTCGGTGTAATCCGCCAGCGCAGCATAAAGCGCGGCAAGACCGGGTGCGGTTACCCCATCGTCGTTAGAAATCAGAATACGCATGGGCTGTCCGTCTGCCCCACCGGCACCAGATCAACAAGCTCGCGCACCAATACGGTGGCAAAGCATCCGGCCGGGAGGACGAATTCCAGTTGCAGAATGTCAGGCTCGGGATAATGCCACGTCAACCCACCAATGGGCAGCCGCAGGATGCGACGTTCGTGGCTCATTCCGGCGTTAATCAACCAATCGCGCAGATCTGCTTCGCGAGCGGCGATTGCCTGCTCCAGTACATGGACAGCGCCGGTCGCCGGCGAGTCACCTTCGCCCCACTGGGGGCCGGTCGGGTGCAGGTCGAGAATCGCCAGGCGCGGGTCGCTGCACTCGGCTTCACCTGCCGGGAAAAAACTGCGGCTGTCAGTGAAGGCCAGCAAATCGCCGACCTGCGCTTGCTGCCAGGTGCCATCTGCCACACGCGCCGCCAATACCTGGTTGAACAGAAAACTGCGGGCGGTGGAGAGCAGACGCGAACGGACATTGCGTTGCTCCGGCAACGCCTTGCGCGCGGCCCAGGCACGGGCATCGACCACGTTACCGCCATCAAAGCCGAAACGCTGGGCACCAAAATAATTGGGAATACCTTGCTTGGCGATCAGCTGCAGCCGCTCTTCAATCGCGGCTTTGTCGCCAGAGAATTGCGTCAGGCGCAAGGTGAAGCCATTCGCCGAGTGGGCACCGCGTTGCAGCTTGCGCTTGTGCCGACCGGTCTTGAGGATTTTCAGCGTGTCGTTTTCCGCCGCCGACAAATCAGGATCAGCCTTGCCCGGCAGCTGCACGCTGAACCACTGGCGAGTCAGCGCCTGACGATCCTTGAGGCCTGCATAACTGACGGTGCGCAATGGCACACCCGCCGCCTTGGCAATGCGCCGTGCCGCTTCTTCGGTATTCAGACCGCGCTTTTCCACCCAGATCCACAAGTGTTCGCCATCGCCACTGAGAGGGATATCGAGCACTTCATCGACCTGGAAATCTTCCGCCGTGGCTTTTAAAACCGCCGTACCGAGGGCGTCGCCATAGGCTCGCGGGCCGAGCAATTGCACTTCGTTCATGCGCGCAGCAACAAGGCAACGGAATGCACGGCAATGCCTTCTTCGCGACCGACAAAGCCAAGCTTTTCGGTAGTGGTAGCTTTCACGTTCACTTGATCCAACTCAACTTGAAGATCCGCGGCAATCAGCGCGCGCATCGATTCGATATGCGGGGCCATTTTCGGCGCTTGGGCGACGATGGTGTTATCGACGTTGCCGACTTTCCAGCCTTTGGCGTGGATCAGTGCGACGACGTGACGCAACAGCACACGGCTGTCGGCGCCCTTGAATGTCGGGTCGGTGTCCGGGAAGTGCTTGCCGATATCACCCAGCGCAGCGGCGCCGAGCAAGGCATCGCTCAAGGCGTGCAGCAGGACGTCACCGTCGGAGTGAGCGAGCAGCCCGAAGCCGTGTGCAATCCGCACACCGCCCAGAGTAATGAAATCGCCTTCAGCGAAACGGTGCACATCATAGCCGTGGCCAATACGCATAAAAAAACGCCCCGATTTTTGTCAGGGCGTGATTCTACCTGCTTTGTCGAACATTAGGCGCTTAGAGCGCGCCCATGATGTTGCAAGTGGTCGTCGATGAAACTGGCGATGAAGAAATAGCTGTGGTCGTAGCCGGGTTGCAGGCGCAACGTCAGCGGATGACCGGCCAGTTTGGCGGCCTGTTGCAAGGCTTCAGGTTTGAGCTGGGTGGCGAGGAAATCATCGCGATCACCTTGATCGACCAGTAGCGGCAACTTCTCGTCGGCTTCGGCGATCAGTGCACAGGCATCCCACTCGCGCCACTTCGAACGGTCTTCGCCCAGGTAACGGGAAAACGCCTTCTGACCCCACGGGCAATCCATCGGATTGTTGATCGGCGAGAACGCTGACACAGACTGATAACGCCCCGGATTGCGCAAGGCACAGACCAGCGCGCCGTGGCCACCCATGGAGTGACCGCTGATACCGCGCTTGTCCGACGCAGGGAAATGGGCTTCGACCAATGCCGGCAATTCCTGCACGACATAGTCATGCATCCGATAGTGCCGGGACCAGGGTTCCTGCGTGGCATTCAGATAAAACCCGGCACCGAGACCGAAGTCCCAGGCGCCGTCCGGATCACCCGGCACATCGGGTCCGCGAGGGCTGGTGTCCGGTGCAACGATGATCAATCCAAGCTCGGCGGCCACGCGCATCGCGCCGGCCTTGTGCATGAAGTTCTCGTCGGTGCAGGTCAGGCCGGACAACCAATACAGCACCGGCAACTTGCCGCCCTGCTCCGCCTGCGGCGGCAGGTACACGGCGAACACCATGTCGCAGCCGAGCACATCGGAGCGGTGCTTGTAGCGTTTGTGCCAGCCGCCGAAGCTTTTCTGGCAGGAGATATTTTCCAGGCTCATGACCGACCTCAGAAATGGATGACGCTACGGATGCTTTTGCCTTCGTGCATCAGGTCGAAAGCCTTGTTGATGTCTTCCAGGCCCATGGTGTGGGTGATGAAGGTATCCAGCGGGATTTCACCGGTTTCGGCCATCTCGACATAGCTTGGCAACTCGGTGCGACCGCGCACGCCACCGAATGCCGAACCACGCCAGACGCGCCCGGTCACCAGCTGGAATGGACGGGTGGAGATTTCCTGGCCGGCACCGGCCACGCCGATAATCACCGACTCGCCCCAACCCTTGTGGCAGCACTCAAGCGCCGCACGCATCAATTGCACATTGCCGATGCACTCGAAGGAAAAGTCGACGCCGCCGTCAGTCATGTCGACGATGACTTCCTGAATCGGACGGTCGAAATCTTTCGGGTTCACGCAGTCGGTTGCACCGAGCTGCTTGGCGATCTCGAACTTGGCCGGGTTGATGTCGATGGCGATGATGCGCGCAGCCTTGGCCTTGACCGCGCCTATCACGGCCGACAGACCGATGCCGCCGAGACCGAAAATAGCCACGGTGTCACCCGGTTTTACCTTAGCGGTATTGAGCACCGCGCCGATGCCGGTGGTGACACCGCAACCCAGCAGGCAGACTTTTTCCAGGGGCGCTTCTTTCGCAATCTTGGCGACGGAGATTTCCGGCAGCACAGTGTATTCGGAGAAGGTCGAGGTGCCCATGTAGTGGAAAATCGGCTGGCCCTTGTAGGAAAAACGCGAGGTGCCATCCGGCATCAGGCCCTTGCCTTGAGTCGCGCGAATCGCCTGGCACAGATTGGTTTTGCCCGACAGGCAGAATTTGCACTGGCGGCATTCCGGGGTGTACAGCGGGATCACATGGTCGCCGACCGCGACGGAGGTCACGCCCTCGCCAATCGCTTCAACCACCGCGCCACCTTCGTGACCGAGGATCGACGGGAAGATGCCTTCCGGGTCGGCGCCCGACAGGGTGTAGGCATCGGTATGACAGACACCGGAGGCCACCACTCGCAACAGAACTTCACCGGCCTTGGGCATGGCGACATCGACTTCGACAATCTCGAGAGGTTTCTTGGCCTCGAAGGCAACGGCAGCGCGCGACTTGATCATGTGGATTCTCCAGTGAATAAAAACGAGACAGGGAGTGTAATACAGCGCCTTACGAGGAATAATCCGGGCAAAAGCAAAACATTATTGCCATACAGGGATAATCTTTGATGTCTGAAAACCGTTGGGAAGGGATCGACGAGTTCGTCGCCGTGGCCGAGTGCAGCCAATTCACGGCGGCGGCGGAACGCCTTGGGGTTTCTTCCTCTCACATCAGTCGACAAATCGCACGCCTCGAAGAGCGTCTTCAGACGCGACTGCTTTACCGCAGCACTCGCCGGGTTACGCTGACCGAAGCCGGGCAAACCTTTTTGCAACATTGCCAGCGCTTGCAGGACGGTCGCGAAGAAGCCTTGCGCGCAGTCGGCGACCTGACCAGCGAACCCAAGGGCATGCTGCGCATGACCTGCGCCGTGGCGTATGGCGAACGCTTCATCGTGCCGCTGGTGACCCGTTTCATGGGCCTATATCCACAATTGCGCGTCGACATCGAACTGAGCAACCGCCCGCTCGACCTGGTGCACGAAGGGCTGGACCTGGCGATCCGCCTCGGACGTCTTCAGGATTCACGATTGGTCGCCACACGCCTGGCACCACGGCGCATGTATTTGTGCGCGTCACCTTCCTACGTGGAACGGTATGGTCGCCCACACAGCTTGTCGGAACTCAGCCGCCACAATTGCCTCATCGGCAGTTCAGACATGTGGCAACTGGAACAGAACGGGCGGGAATTTTCCCAGCGAGTGCAGGGAAACTGGCGCTGCAACAGTGGGCAAGCTGTTCTGGATGCGGCGCTACAGGGGGTGGGTTTGTGTCAGCTGCCGGACTATTACGTGCTGGAGCATCTGAAAAACGGCGAATTGATTTCACTGCTGGAGGCTCACCAACCGCCGAACACGGCGGTTTGGGCGCTTTACCCGCAGCAACGGCATCTGTCGCCCAAGGTGCGCAAGTTGGTGGATTATTTGAAGGAAGGGTTGGCTGAGCGGCCGGAGTATCGGGGTTGAGTCAGGTGTTGGCTGTGCCGCCGCCATCGCGAGCAAGCTCGCTCCCACAGGGAATCTGCGGTGAGCACTGAATGGGTGTACACGCAGAACAAATGTGGGAGCGAGCTTGCTCGCGATGGCGCTCGAACAGTCAACGAGTCATTCAGCGACGATTCGTCCAACGCTGTCGCAACCATTCCAGGTCTTCGGGTCGCGTGACCTTGAGGTTGTCGGACCGACCTTCAATCAGTCGCGGCGCCAGACCTGCCCACTCCATCGCCGAAGCCTCGTCGGTGATGACCGCGTCGGCCACCAGACTGTCGGCCAACGCCCGATGCAACGCGCCAAGGCGAAACATCTGCGGGGTATAGGCTTGCCAGATCACACTGCGATCCACGGTTTCGACCACCCGACCGTGCTTGTCGACCCGCTTCAGGGTATCGCGTGCCGGCACTGCCAACAGCCCGCCCACCGGGTCATCAGCCAACTCGGTCAGCAACTTGTCCAGATCGTCGCGACTCAGATTCGGCCGTGCGGCGTCGTGAACCAGCACCCAATCCTCATCGTCAGCACCCTGCGCATGTAGATGAAGCAAAGCATTGAGCACCGACCCGGAACGCTCATCGCCGCCCTCGACCCGCTGAATACGCGGATCGGTAGCACACGCCAAGTTCGGCCAGAAGGGATCATCAACAGCAAGACTGACCACCAACCCCTTCAGGGCAGGATGATCAAGGAAACAGCCAAGGCTGTGTTCGAGAATAGTGCGCCCGCCCAGTTGCAAGTATTGCTTGGGACGGTCCGCGGCCATACGGGCACCGATGCCCGCGGCAGGAATCACGGCCCAGAAGGCCGGTAACGAGTGACTCATTGAGCCAACTGGTAAAGGGTTTCACCGTCCTTGACCATGCCCAACTCATGGCGAGCGCGCTCTTCAACGGTCTCCATTCCTTTTTTCAACTCACTGACTTCAGCGTCCATGACCCGATTGCGCTCCAGCAACCCTTCGTTCTCAGCGTGCTGATCTGCGATCTGCTGAGTCAACTCGGCCACTTGCGCCAGACTGCCATTTCCCACCCACAGGCGGTATTGCAGGCCAGCCAGCAGCAAGAGCAAGACGAGGAACAACCAATTGGGACTGCGCATCGAATATCAGGTATCCAGTGAAAAAAGACAGCCATGCCAAAACTTTGAAGCTTCTGATAGCACGAAGCCTGGAAGACCCAGGCTTGTGCGTATAAGGCATCAGATTAGTGGCAAATCCATCGCTGTAGCGATTTTTCCGACACAATCCGGTGTCTTTTTACCAGTTAACGATCAACCGCGGAATTCGCTGCGACCGTTGTACTTGGCTTTGCCGTTCAACTGCTCTTCGATACGCAGCAGTTGGTTGTACTTGGACACGCGGTCCGAACGGCACAGGGAGCCGGTCTTGATCTGGCCAGCCGAGGTGCCCACCGCCAGGTCGGCAATGGTCGAATCTTCGGTTTCGCCGGAGCGGTGCGAGATCACGGCGGTGTAACCAGCGGCCTTAGCCATCTGGATGGCTTCCAGGGTTTCGGTCAGGGTACCGATCTGGTTGAACTTGATCAGGATCGAGTTGGCGATCTTTTTATCGATGCCTTCTTTCAGGATCTTGGTGTTGGTCACGAACAGGTCGTCGCCTACCAGTTGGACTTTCTCGCCGATCTTGTCGGTGAGGATTTTCCAGCCAGCCCAGTCGGACTCGTCCAGGCCGTCTTCGATCGAGATGATCGGATAACGCTCGGTCAGGCCTTTCAGGTAGTCAGCGAAACCTTCAGCGGTGAACACCTGGCCTTCGCCGGACAGGTTGTATTTGCCGTCTTCGTAGAATTCGCTGGCTGCGCAGTCCAGTGCCAGGGTCACATCGGTGCCCAGCTTGTAACCGGCGTTGGCCACGGCTTCGGAGATCACTTTCAACGCGTCTTCGTTGGAAGCCAGGTTCGGTGCGAAACCACCTTCGTCACCCACGGCAGTGCTCAGGCCACGGGCCTTCAGCACAGCTTTGAGGTGATGGAAAATCTCGGTGCCCATGCGCAGGCCTTCCGAGAAAGACTTGGCGCCAACCGGCTGAACCATGAATTCCTGGATGTCGACGTTGTTATCGGCGTGCTCGCCACCGTTGATGATGTTCATCATCGGAACCGGCATCGAGTAAACACCCGGGGTGCCGTTCAGGTTGGCGATGTGAGCGTACAGCGGCAGGTCCTGGTCCTGTGCTGCTGCCTTGGCCGCGGCCAGGGAAACGGCGAGGATCGCGTTGGCGCCCAGGGAACCTTTGTTTTCAGTACCGTCGAGCTTGATCATCGCGTGATCCAGCGCTTTCTGGTCGCTTGGGTCTGTACCTTTCAACAGGTCGCGGATCGGACCGTTGATGTTGGCGACGGCTTTGAGCACGCCTTTGCCCAGGTAACGGCTCTTGTCGCCATCACGCAGCTCGAGCGCTTCACGCGAGCCAGTGGAAGCACCGGACGGCGCGCAAGCGCTACCGATGATGCCGTTATCGAGAAGCACGTCCGCTTCCACGGTGGGATTGCCACGGGAGTCGAGAACTTCACGACCTTTGATGTCGACGATTTTTGCCATTGTTGTAAACACTCCAAAGTTGACGAAAACGACGCAGCTAGAGGAAATCTTTTACCGTCGGCAAGTGGTGTGCAGCGGGCAGACTTGCGGACGATAAGGCTCAGGCCCGAGGGCCTGAGCAACAAATCGTGCGGTACTTTACCGGAGAAATGAGGTTTACGCGGTCTCTACCGTCGGAAAACTCTTCACCAGTTCGTCCAGGGCTTTGAGCTGGGCCAGGAATGGCTCCAGTTTGTCCAGGCGCAAGGCGCAAGGGCCGTCGCACTTGGCGTTATCCGGGTCCGGGTGGGCTTCGAGGAACAGACCGGCCAGCGACTGGCTCATGCCCGCCTTGGCCAGGTCAGTGACCTGAGCACGACGACCGCCGGCGGAATCGGAGCGACCACCGGGCATTTGCAGCGCGTGGGTCACGTCGAAGAACACCGGGTATTCGAACTGCTTCATGATGCCGAAGCCGAGCATGTCGACGACCAGGTTGTTGTAGCCAAAGCTCGAACCGCGTTCGCAGAGGATCAACTGATCGTTACCCGCTTCCACGCACTTGCTCAGGATGTGTTTCATCTCATGCGGGGCGAGGAACTGGGCTTTCTTGATGTTGATCACCGCGCCGGTCTTGGCCATCGCGACCACGAGGTCGGTCTGGCGCGACAGGAAGGCCGGCAGCTGGATGATGTCGCAGACTTCAGCGACGACCGCGGCCTGGTCAGGCTCGTGGACGTCGGTGATGATCGGCACGCCGAAGGCTTGCTTGATGTCCTGGAAAATCCGCATGCCCTCTTCCAGGCCGGGGCCACGGTAAGAGGTCACGGAGGAACGGTTGGCCTTGTCGAAGCTGGCCTTGAACACGTAAGGGATACCGAGTTTCTCGGTGACCTTTACGTATTCTTCGCAGACCTGCATCGCCATGTCGCGGCTTTCCAGCACGTTCATGCCACCGAAAAGCACCATTGGCTTGTCGTTGGCAATCTCGATATCGCCTACACGGATGATCTTCTGCGCCATCGGATTTACGCCTTCTTCTGGTGTTGAACCAAAGCTGCTTTAACGAAACCGCTGAACAACGGGTGACCGTCGCGTGGTGTCGAGGTGAACTCAGGGTGGAACTGGCAAGCGACGAACCATGGATGATCCGGGGCTTCAACCACTTCAACCAGCGCGCCATCACCGGAACGACCGGAAATTTTCAGGCCGGCTTCCATGATTTGCGGCAGCAGGTTGTTGTTCACTTCGTAGCGATGACGGTGACGCTCGACGATCACGTCCTTGGCATAGCAATCGTGCACCAGGGAACCCGGTTCCAGCAGGCAATCCTGAGCGCCGAGGCGCATGGTGCCGCCCAGGTCGGACGATTCAGTACGGGTTTCGACCGCGCCGGTAGCGTCTTCCCACTCGGTGATCAGACCCACGACCGGATGGCCGCTGGCGCGATCGAACTCAGTGGAGTTGGCGTCTTTCCAGCCCAGCACGTTACGGGCGAACTCGATCACGGCCACTTGCATGCCCAGGCAGATGCCGAGGTAGGGAACCTTGTTTTCACGAGCGTATTGAACGGCGGTGATCTTGCCTTCCACGCCACGCAGTCCGAAGCCGCCCGGTACGAGGATCGCGTCGACACCTTCCAGCAGCGCGGTGCCCTGGTTTTCGATGTCTTCGGAATCGATGTAGCGCAGGTTGACCTTGGTGCGGTTGCTGATGCCGGCGTGACTCATCGCTTCGATCAGCGACTTGTAGGCGTCCAGCAGTTCCATGTACTTGCCGACCATCGCGATGGTGACTTCGTGTTCCGGGTTCAGCTTGGCGTCAACCACGGCTTCCCACTCGGACAGATCGGCGCTGCCGCATTGCAGGCCGAAACGCTCGACGACGAAATCGTCCAGGCCCTGGGAGTGCAGGATACCCGGGATCTTGTAGATGGTGTCGGCGTCTTCCAGCGCGATCACCGCACGTTCTTCAACGTTGGTGAACTGCGCGATCTTGCGACGCGACGAAATGTCGATCGGGTGATCGGAACGGCATACCAGCACGTCTGGCTGCAGGCCGATGGAACGCAGTTCCTTGACCGAGTGCTGGGTTGGCTTGGTTTTGGTTTCGCCGGCGGTGGCGATGTAAGGCACGAGCGTCAGATGCATCAGCATCGCGCGTTTGGCGCCGACTTCGAAACGCAATTGGCGGATCGCTTCGAGGAACGGTTGCGACTCGATGTCACCCACGGTGCCACCGATCTCGACCATCGCCACGTCGGCATCGCCGGCGCCCTTGATGATGCGGCGCTTGATTTCGTCGGTGATGTGCGGGATCACCTGGATGGTGGCGCCCAGGTAATCACCACGGCGCTCTTTGCGCAGGACGTGTTCGTAGACACGGCCGGTGGTGAAGTTGTTGTTCTGGGTCATGGTCGTGCGGATGAACCGCTCGTAGTGGCCCAGGTCCAGGTCGGTCTCGGCGCCGTCGTGGGTGACGAACACCTCACCGTGCTGGAACGGGCTCATGGTGCCCGGGTCAACGTTGATGTACGGGTCCAGCTTCAGCATGGTGACCTTAAGTCCCCGCGCCTCCAGGATGGCCGCCAATGAAGCCGATGCGATGCCTTTCCCCAATGAAGAAACAACACCGCCCGTGACGAATATGTAGCGCGTCATGAAAAACCCTAGAAGTCTGCGTTAAAGCGGTCCGAGCCGCCGGGGAAAGCGAAGGAAGGCCGAAGCCCCCGATCACCTGCATTAATCACAGTGCACCTTTCAAAAAAACCGCCGCGTTGGGACAGACCGGCAGATGAAACACCGGTACGTTGCTCGCTACACATTTTTTGGAATCGCCCAGCAAAGACTGCTTGGTAATCGGCAACTCCTGCAATTCAGGCGAATCCACAGAAGTTGTATCAAGAAGGGAGCGTAGTCTACCGGAAAGCCCCTTTCAGCTCAAACCTTGATCTTCGCTCAGTGGGTCCCACTGCAAATGCCAGCCCTCCTGCTCGTTGCCATCGAGGCCCCGCAGGTTGGCCACCGCCAGCAATTGCGCGTCCCGGTAAAGCAGCGGCAATCTGCCACGGACGAAGCCCGGAACCCCTCGTTCGTTGAGCAAACGCTTGAGATCCCGGTGGCCGCGATCAGGCAGATTCATGACCTCGCCTCCTTCACGATAGCGGATCTGCAGCGAGCCAGCGGGGATTTGGCCGGTGAGTGTCAGCACACCATTTTCCGGCAACACCAGCGCTGTCGAGGGATCAGCCCAGACGCCGGCGGAGGGCGGAATGCGCAGCCAGTAGCCCGACAGCCACCAGATACGCCCACCCGCCCGATGCAATTCGCCCTGCGCCAATCGCCAGACCGGACGGGCATCACCCGTGGCATCGCGCAAATCATCCCAACCCGACCAATGGTCGCTATCCGGCAGCCGTGTCCGCGTTGTGAGCCAGTGACTCACTGCGTTGCGCTGACGCGCAGTGGAGAGTTTTGCCAAAGGCGCCAACGCCAGGGATGGCAAACCCAGCCAATCGAATTCATTGGCGGTACTGGCGCTGGCCAGATCGATGTGCGCCAGGTCATCGAGCAACCCCTGCGCTTCGCTCAGATGCGCGGCGCTGCGGGCCATGGTCGCGATCGCTTGCGGCCAGCGTTCGGTCAATACCGGGAACACTTGATGGCGCAGGTAGTTGCGCGAGAACTGGCGGTCCTGGTTCGACGGGTCCTCGATCCAGCTCAGCTGATGCTCGGCCGCATACGCCTCAAGCGCGGCGCGTGAGACATCGAGCAACGGACGCACCAGATGCCCGCGACCCAGGACGCGTTCGCGAGGCATCCCCGACAAGCCCCTCCCCCCTGCCCCGCGCAACAGCCGAAACAGCAGGGTTTCCGCTTGATCGTCACGGTGCTGCGCGGTCAGCAGCAGTTCATTGGCTTGAGTGGCCTCAATGAACGCGCCATAGCGCGCATCCCGGGCGGCGCGCTCAAGGCTGGCGCCGGACTGAACCTGAACGTGAACCACCTGCAGCGGCACGCCCAAGGCATCACAGACGGATTGGCAATGTGCGGGCCACGCATCGGCCGCAGCCTGAAGACCATGGTGGACATGGAGGGCGCTGAGCGTTGGCAGGGATTGGTTTTTTGCGAGGTGGGCGAGCAGGTGCAGCAGGACGGTGGAATCGAGCCCGCCACTGAAAGCAATGCGCCAGGTTTTGGCGTTGCGCCAAGGCTTCAGACTCAGGAGTAGCTTGGCTGACAAATCAATCCTGGATGAGCTCATAAAGTTCACGTCGCCCAAATCAACTGTGGGAGCGAGCTTGCTCGCGATAGCGGTGTAACAGACAACCGATTAGTTGAATGTTAAGCCGCTATCGCGAGCAAGCTCGCTCCCACACTGGTTTTTGATCATCTGCCGAAGCAGTGTCAGATCAGAGACCGTAGCTCATCAGACGCTCGTAACGACGGGCCAGCAGCGCCTCGTTGTCGAACTTCTTCAGCATCGCCAGTTGCGAGCTCAGCTCGGCACGGATCGAAGCCGCCGCGGCCGCTGGATCGCGGTGCGCGCCGCCCAAGGGCTCACCGATCACTTTGTCGACGATGCCCAAGCCTTTCAGGCGCTCGGCGGTGATGCCCATGGCCTCAGCAGCATCCGGCGCTTTCTCGGCGGTTTTCCACAGAATCGAGGCGCAACCTTCTGGCGAGATCACCGCGTAGGTCGAGTACTGCAGCATGTTCAGCTGATCGCAAACGCCGATCGCCAGAGCGCCACCGGAACCACCTTCACCGATAACGGTGGCGATGATTGGGGTTTTCAGGCGGGCCATGACGCGCAGGTTCCAGGCAATCGCTTCGCTCTGGTTGCGCTCTTCAGCGTCGATGCCAGGGTAAGCGCCCGGAGTGTCGATGAAGGTCAGAATCGGCATTTTGAAACGTTCAGCCATTTCCATCAGGCGGCACGCCTTGCGGTAGCCTTCCGGGCGCGGCATGCCGAAGTTGCGGCGAACTTTCTCGCGCACTTCACGGCCTTTCTGGTGACCGATGATCATCACCGGCTGATCGTCCAGACGGGCAATACCGCCCACGATCGCGGCGTCATCGGAGAAGTGACGGTCGCCGTGCAGTTCGTCGAACTCGGTGAAGATGTGTTCGATGTAGTCCAGGGTATACGGACGTTTCGGGTGACGCGCGAGACGTGCGATCTGCCAGCTGGTCAGCTTGCCGAAGATGTCTTCGGTCAGCGTGCTGCTTTTGTCCTGCAGGCGGGAGATCTCATCGCCGATATTCAGCGAATTGTCGTTACCGACCAAGCGCAACTCTTCGATCTTGGCTTGCAGGTCGGCGATCGGCTGTTCGAAATCTAGAAAATTCGGGTTCATAGGCGTCCGTCTTGGGTCGACATCCAAGAGAGCTTGGGCCGGCCGGTTGTCTATTCGCGCCCTACCTTAAGGGACAGGCGCGTTCAGGTCGAGATTAAAAATGCTGGTCGAGATCGGGCCACAACAACAGACCCTGACCGTCAACGGTATTGGAGGAAGACGTTGTCTCGCCCGAACTGGTCACGCAAGGCTTGAATCAACGCATCCGCCGGGTCGATCCGCCAGGTCTCGCCAAACTGTAGCAAGGCCTTCGCATCGGGGCTCGTGTACTCCATGGTGATCGGGCACGCGCCGCGGTGACGCTTGAACAACTCACCCAGCCAGCGTAGCTGATCGCCCTTCAAATCCTTGGTCTGCAGCTTCAGGCGCAGGCTTTCGGCGAGGTTGGTGCGCGCATCTTCCATGCTCATCACCCGCTTGACCCGCAGACGCAAGCCGCCGGAGAAGTCGTCGTTGCTGACTTCGCCTTCGACCACCACCATCGCGTCAGTCTGTAACAGCGATTGTGCCGAATGGAACGCTTCGGCAAACAGCGAGGCTTCGATCCGCCCGGAGCGATCGTCGAGGGTGATGAAACCCATCTTGTCGCCCTTTTTGTTCTTCATCACCCGCAGGGCGATGATCATGCCCGCGACGGTCTGCGTATCGCGAGCCGGTTTCAGGTCGATGATGCGCTGACGGGCGAAACGGCGAATCTCGCCTTCGTATTCGTCGATCGGGTGACCGGTCAGGTACAGGCCCAGGGTGTCTTTCTCCCCTTTCAGGCGCTCCTTGAGGGTCAGCTCCTTGGCCTTGCGGTGATTGGCGTAGACGTCGGCGTCTGCTTCGACGAACAGCCCGCCAAACAAGTCGGCGTGGCCGCTGTCGTGGGTGCGGGCGGTTTGTTCGGCGGCCTTGATCGCCCCTTCCATCGCGGTCAACAAGATCGCGCGGTTCTGGTCGATGCTCGCTTGATAGGCTTTCGGTTCGTCATGAAAACAAGGGCCCAGACGATCCAGTGCACCGCTGCGGATCAGACCGTCCAGCGTGCGCTTGTTGATTCGCTTGAGGTCGACCCTGGCGCAGAAATCGAACAGGTCCTTGAACGGACCGTCCCGACGCGCCTCGGTGATCGCTTCCACCGGACCTTCGCCCACCCCCTTGATCGCACCGAGGCCGTAAATAATCCGGCCCTCATCATTCACCGTGAACTTGAACTCGGAAGTATTCACATCCGGTGCGTCGAGACGCAGCTTCATGGTGCGAATTTCTTCGATCAAGGTCACGACCTTGTCGGTGTTGTGCATATCCGCCGACAGTACCGCGGCCATGAATGGCGCCGGGTAGTGCGTCTTCAACCACGCGGTCTGGTACGACACCAGGCCGTAGGCGGCGGAGTGGGACTTGTTGAAACCGTAACCGGCGAATTTTTCTACCAGGTCGAAAATGTTACCGGCCAGGTCGGCGTCGATATTGTTGGTCTTGCAACCGTCAATGAAACCGCCGCGCTGCTTGGCCATTTCTTCAGGTTTTTTCTTACCCATGGCCCGACGCAGCATGTCCGCACCGCCGAGGGTGTAACCGGCCATGACCTGGGCAATCTGCATCACCTGTTCCTGGTACAGGATGATGCCGTAAGTCGGTGCCAATACGGGCTTGAGGCCTTCGTACTGGTAGTCCGAGTGCGGGTACGCGAGTTCGGCGCGACCGTGCTTACGGTTGATAAAGTCGTCCACCATGCCCGATTGCAAAGGGCCCGGACGGAACAGGGCCACCAGGGCGATCAAGTCTTCCAGGCAGTCGGGCTTGAGCTTTTTGATCAGCTCTTTCATGCCGCGCGACTCAAGCTGGAACACCGCGGTGGTTTCAGCTTTTTGCAGCAGCTGGTAGGTCGGCTTGTCATCCAGCGGGATGAACGCGATGTCCAGCGGCGGTTGATCGACCTTGGCGCGGTCGCGGTTGATGGTTTTCAGTGCCCAGTCGATGACCGTCAGGGTCCGCAGACCGAGGAAGTCGAACTTCACCAGGCCGGCGGCCTCGACGTCGTCCTTGTCGAACTGGGTGACCAGACCGTCACCGGCCTCATCGCAATAAATCGGCGAGAAGTCAGTCAGTTTGGTCGGCGCGATCACCACACCACCGGCGTGCTTGCCGACGTTACGCACCACGCCCTCAAGCTTTCGCGCCATTTCCCAGATTTCCGCGGCTTCTTCATCGACCTTGATGAAGTCGCGGAGGATTTCTTCCTGCTCGTAGGCTTTTTCCAGGGTCATGCCGACTTCGAACGGAATCATCTTCGATAGACGATCCGCCAGACCATAGGACTTGCCCTGCACCCGCGCCACGTCTCGGACCACAGCCTTGGCCGCCATGGAACCGAAGGTGATGATCTGGCTCACCGCGTTGCGGCCGTATTTCTCGGCCACGTAGTCGATCACGCGGTCACGACCGTCCATGCAGAAGTCGACGTCGAAGTCGGGCATGGAGACCCGTTCCGGGTTAAGGAAACGTTCGAACAGCAGGTCATATTCCAACGGATCGAGGTCGGTGATCTTCTGCACATAGGCCACCAGCGACCCGGCACCCGAGCCCCGGCCAGGCCCCACCGGCACGCCGTTGCTCTTGGCCCACTGGATAAAGTCCATCACGATCAGGAAGTAACCGGGGAAGCCCATCTGGATGATGATATCCAGTTCGAAATTCAACCGGTCGACGTAGACCTGTCGCTTGGTTTCGTAGTCTTCGGTAGTATCCCGGGGCAGCAGAACGCTGAGGCGTTCTTCCAGACCATCGAAGGAAACCTTACGGAAATACTCGTCGATGGTCATGCCATCAGGGATCGGGAAGTTGGGCAGGAAGTGAGTACCCAGCTTCACTTCGATGTTGCAGCGCTTGGCGATCTCGACGGTGTTGACCAGCGCTTCGGGAATGTCGCTGAACAGCTCGGCCATTTCCTCGGCGCTTTTGAGGTATTGCTGATCGCTGTAATTCTTCGAACGCCGCGGATCGTCGAGGGCGCGGCCCTCACCGATGCAGACGCGGGTTTCGTGAGCGGCAAAGTCTTCCTGCTTGATGAAACGCACGTCGTTGGTGGCGACCAGCGGCGCACCGATTTTCTCGGCCAGCGCCACGGCGCCGTGCAACTGCTCTTCGTCGTTGGGGCGGTTGGTGCGCTGGATCTCCAGATAGAAACGATCCGGGAACACGGCCATCCATTCGCGCGCGAGGTTTTCCGCTTCTGCCGGATTGCCACTGAGCATGGCCAGGCCAATCTCGCCCTCTTTGGCCGCCGACAGCATGATCAAGCCTTCGCTGGCTTCGGCCACCCACTCGCGCTCGATGATGACCGAGCCATTGCGCTGGCCGTCGATGAAGCCGCGGGAAATCAGTTCGGTGAGGTTGCGATAGCCGACAGCGTTCATCGCCAACAGGCTGATCCGGCTCAGGGCGTTGTCCGGGTCCTTGTTCGACAGCCACAGGTCGGCGCCGCAGATCGGCTTGATGCCTGCGCCCATAGCGGCTTTATAGAATTTGACCAGGGAACACATGTTGTTCTGGTCGGTGACCGCGACGGCAGGCATGTTCATGCCGACCAGGGTCTTAACCAGCGGTTTGATCCGCACCAGACCGTCGACCAGGGAATATTCAGTGTGCAGGCGTAGATGAACGAATGAAGCCGGCATAGTGATCCTGTCTAGAAACGTGAAGACAACAAGGCCCGGATTGTACCGGGCCTTGAGTAAAACATCAGCCTCGCGACTAACTCTCGATCAGGTTTTCGCGAGCCTCGTAAGCCAGGCGCACCGGGGCAAAAGAACGACGGTGAATCGGCGTTGGCCCCAATCGGGCCAGGGCTTCCAGATGAACGGGTGTCGGGTAGCCTTTGTGGCCGCCAATGCCGTAACCCGGGTAAATCAATTCGAAAGCGGCCATTTCACGGTCACGGCTGACCTTGGCCAGAATCGATGCCGCAGCGATGGCCGGCACCTTGCCGTCACCCTGCACCACCGCTTCGGCGCGCATGGACAGTTTCGGGCAGCGGTTGCCGTCGATCATCGCCAGTTTTGGCTGGATGTGCAGCCCTTCGATCGCACGCTGCATGGCCAGCATGGTGGCATGCAGAATATTCAGCTCGTCGATTTCTTCGACTTCGGCCCGGGCGATGCACCAGCTCAGGGCTTTTTCGCAGATTTCGTCGTAGAGCTTTTCGCGGCGGGCTTCGGTGAGCTTCTTCGAATCGTTCAGACCAAGAATCGGCCGATTCGGATCGAGAATCACCGCAGCCGTGACCACGGCGCCGCAGAGCGGGCCGCGACCGACTTCGTCGACACCGGCAACCAGATCTTCCACTTCAGCGACCAAGGTGAAATCCAGCCCCATTTGCATGCTTGTTTTACTCATTGTACTGGGCCAATCAGTTTCAGCACGGCATCCGCCGCCTGGTTGGAGGCATCCAGACGCAAGGTCCGGTGGATTTCGTCGAAGCCGCGGGTCTGTTCTTCTCCACCCTCGATCAACGGCGACAAGGTCTGGGCCAGGGCTTCGACCGTCGCGTCGTCCTGCAGCAACTCAGGCACCAAAAGACGCTGGGCCAGCAGGTTCGGCAACGAGATGTAGGGGCTTTTCACCATGCGCTTGAGAATCCAGAACGTCAGCGGCGCCAGACGATAAGCGACCACCATCGGCCGCTTGTACAGCAGCGCCTCAAGGGTCGCCGTGCCGGAGGCAATCAACACGGCGTCGCACGCGGCAAGGGCTAGATGGGATTTGCCATCGAGCAGGGTCAGCGGCAGGTCGCGGCCGGCCAGCAACTCTTCAAGCTGCGCGCGGCGTTCAGGGCTGGCGCAAGGCATGACGAACCGAACGCCGGGGCGCAAGGCCCGCAAGCGTTGGGCAGTATCGAGGAACAACGCACCGAGGCGGCCGACTTCGCCACCACGGCTGCCGGGCATCAACGCAACCAGCGGCCCCTCCGGCAAACCGAGTTCGGCCCGAGCAGCGGAGCGATCAGCTTCAAGCGGGATCGCATCAGCCAGGGAATGCCCGACAAACCGCACCGGCACGCCTTTTTCTTTATAAAACTTCGCTTCGAACGGAAACAGCGTCAGCATCAAGTCGCAGCCTTCGCGAATCTTCAGCACCCGCTTCTGCCGCCACGCCCACACCGACGGGCTGACGTAATGCACAGTCTTGATCCCGGCCTGACGCAGCTTGAGTTCGATATTGAGATTGAAGTCCGGGGCATCGATGCCGATAAACGCGTCCGGCTTTTCGGCGATGAGGTCGCCGATCAGCTTTTTGCGACGCGCCATCAACTCGCGCAATCGACCCAGCACTTCCACCAGGCCCATGACCGAAAGCCGTTCCATCGGAAAATACGAAGTCAGGCCCTCGGCCTGCATCAGCGGACCACCGACACCGATGAATTCCACCGCCGGATGCTGAGCCTTGAGGGCGCGCATGAGGCCCGCGCCCAGAATGTCACCGGAAGCCTCACCCGCCACCAGCGCAATACGCAGATTAGCCATGATTAACGTGTGATGCCGCGGGTCGAAGACTGGATGGAATCACGGAACACCGCGACTTCCGGGAACTGGTCCGAAGGTTCGGCCAACTCGGCGAGTGCCTGCTCAACCGTCAGGCCCTGGCGGTAAACCACCTTGTAGGCACGACGCAGGGCGTGGATCGCGTCTTCGCTGAAACCACGGCGACGCATGCCTTCGAAGTTCATGCTGCGGGCTTCGGCAGGGTTGCCGAACACCGTGACGTAAGCTGGAACGTCCTTGCCAATGGCGGTACCCATGCCGGAAAAGCTGTGGGCGCCGATGTGGCAATACTGGTGAACCAGGGTAAAACCGGACAGGATCGCCCAGTCTTCAACGTGCACATGGCCAGCCAACGCGGTGTTGTTGACCAGAATGCAGTGGTTGCCGATTACGCTGTCGTGGCCGATGTGCGCATAGGCCATGATCAGGTTGTGATCGCCCAGGGTCGTTTCCGAACGGTCCTGAACGGTCCCACGGTGAATCGTCACGCCTTCACGGATGACGTTGTGGTCACCGATAACCAGACGTGTTTCTTCGCCTTTGTATTTCAGATCGGGCGTGTCCTCGCCTACCGAAGAAAACTGGTAGATGCGGTTGTGCTTTCCGATTCGGGTCGGGCCTTTGAGAATCACATGCGGCCCGATCACTGTCCCCTCGCCGATTTCCACACCTGCGCCGACGATCGACCAAGGGCCGACCTCGACACCTTCGGCCAGAACGGCCGTCGGATCGATGATTGCGCGAGGGTCAATCAAACTCATAGTTTGCGTTCCGCGCAGATGATTTCAGCGGAGCAGACTGGCTTGCCATCGACCGAAGCCTGGCACTCGAACTTCCAGATCTGACGCTTGCAGCTGATGAAACGAGCTTCGAGGATCAATTGATCGCCTGGAGTGACGGGCTGGCGAAAACGCAGCTTGTCGGAGCCGACGAAGTAATAGAGCGTGCCGTCGGCAGGCTTCACGTCGAGCATTTTGAAGCCAAGGATACCGGCAGCCTGAGCCATCGCTTCGATGATCAATACGCCCGGCATGATTGGATGCGCGGGGAAGTGGCCATTGAAGAACGGTTCGTTGATGCTGACATTCTTGTAGGCGCGAATGCGCTTGCCTTCCACATCCAGATCCACGACCCGGTCCACCAGCAGGAACGGGTAACGGTGAGGCAGGTATTCGCGAATCTCGTTGATGTCCATCATTTCGGGGGGAAGCCTATGTAAAGATTGGGAGCGCGCGACTGACGCGCACTCCTCTAGCAAATCAAGGAGGCAGTCTAGCGGCTGTGCACACTTGATATGGAAATGGTATCAGCCATCTGATGAAGCATTACCGTCAGGGGTCACGTCCCCTACACGCTTTTCCAGCTGTCGCAGACGTCGCGCGATGTCATCGAGCTGACGGATACGGGCCGCGCTTTTGCGCCATTCGGCGGCTGGTTGCATCGCCGTACCGGAAGAATAGGAACCCTTTTCGGTAATCGAGTGGGTCACCATGGTCATTCCGGTGATAAAAACGTTGTCGCAGATTTCGATATGCCCCACCAGCCCTACGCCACCGGCAAGCATGCAATGCTTGCCGATCTTGGTGCTGCCAGAGATCCCCACGCACGCGGCCATGGCGGTGTGATCACCAACCTGTACGTTGTGGGCGATCTGAATCTGATTGTCGAGCTTCACACCGTTACCCAATACGGTATCGGCCAGCGCACCGCGATCGATAGCGGTATTCACGCCAATCTCCACATCATCACCGACCAATACACCGCCGATCTGGGCGATTTTCTGCCAGACACCTTTCTCGTTGGCAAAGCCGAAGCCTTCGCCACCCAGCACGGCACCGGACTGAATCACTACCCGCTTGCCGATGCGCACGTCGTGGTACAGCGTGACGCGCGGGGCCAGCCAGCCGCCTTCGCCGATTTCGCTACGGGCACCGATGAAGCAATGCGCCCCCACGGTCACACCGGAAGCAATACGCGCGCCGCTTTCGATCACCGCAAAGGCACCGATGCTCGCCGCCGGATCAACCACTGCGTCCGCGGCCACTACCGCTGTCGGGTGAATACCGGCCTGCGCCTTGGGCTTGGGATCGAACAGATGGGAAATACGCGCGTAGGCCAGATACGGATCAGGCACCACCAAGGCATCGCCGGCAAAACCTTCAGCGTCAGCGGCCTTCAGCAACAGCGCTGCGGCCCGGCAGTCCACCAGGTATTTACGGTATTGGGGGTTTGCGAGAAAGCTCAACTGAGCTGGGCCAGCCTCTTGCAAAGTGGCTAGCCCAGTAATTTCTTTCTCCGGGTCGCCACGTAGCGTGGCGCCGAGGAACTCGGCCAACTGGCCGAGTTTTATAGTCGCTGTCATGGATTACTTCAGCTGATTCATGCGCTCGATCACCTGGCGAGTGATGTCGTACTGAGGTTTGACATCAATCACTGCGCCACGCTCGAAGACCAGGTCAAAAGCACCTTTCTTGATGACTTCTTCCACAGCGCTGTCCAGTTTCGGCTTGAGCTGTTTCAGCATTTCACGGTCGGCAACGGCTTTGGCTTCGTTCAGTTCCTTGGACTGGAACTGGAAGTCACGGGCCTTTTGCTTGAATTCGAGCTCAAGGCGTTCACGCTCGCCTTGCTGCATCTTGTCGCCGCCAGCCATCAGACGGTCCTGGATGCCTTTGGCGCTGCTTTCCAGCGTCTTGAGCTTGGACAGTTGCGGGCCAAACTTCTTCTCGGCATCCACAGCGTATTTCTTGGCAGCATCGGATTCCAGCAGGGCCATCTGATAGTTCAGAACGGCGATTTTCATGTCGGCAAAAGCCGGACCTGCAACCAGTACGGTCGCCAGGAGAACCAATTGAGTCAACTTACGCACGATGCACTCCTACAAAATCCATTGTCGTTATTTTGAGGCAAACGCTTAGAACGTCTGACCAAGAGAGAATTGGAACACTTGAGTCTCAGCTTCATCCGGTTTCTTGATCGGCATGGCCAACGCGAAACTCAGAGGACCCAGTGCGGTGACCCAGGTCACGCCCACACCGACGGAACTCGCAACGTTGCTCAGGCTGATGTCGTTGCACTCTGTTTGAGAGGTCGAACCGACATTGGCGTTCGTCGTTTTGTCGCACTTGGAATCGAATACGTTACCCACATCCCAGAATACCGAAGTACGCAGGGAACGCTGATCCTTGACGAATGGCAGCGGGAACAGTAACTCGACACCACCCTGCATCAAGACGTTACCACCAAACGGCAGCGGATCCTGGTCCGGGTCGGCGAGCGTACCGGCGTTACCCGTTACAGCCTGACCACGGCTAGGTGTACTGCGCGGACCCAGGGTACTGTCCTTGAAGCCACGAACCGAGTTGAAACCACCAGCATAGTAGTTTTCATAGAACGGCAAGCCATCGGTGGAACCGTAGCCGTCGCCATAACCCAGTTCGGTGTGCAGGCGAACGGTGTAGTTTTCAGTGATTGGCTGGAACAGCTGACCACGATAATCAAGTTTGAAGAACGACAGGTCGCTACCCGGCGTGGTGGTTTCCAGCGTCAAGCTCTGGGAATGGCCGCGGGTCGCCAGTACACCTTTGTTCAACGTCGACTCGGACCAGCCGGCAGACGCCTTGAAGTTCAGGTAGTTATCGCCTTCGCGGTTAACGAAGTCGAAAATCTCGTCAACGGTGTACTGACCGGTCTTGATCTTGTCCTGTTGTGCAGTCAGGCCGAAGGTCAGACGCGAAGTCTCGCTGATCGGGTAACCGACGCTGACACCAGCACCCAGGCTGTCTACGGCATAGCTGGCTACGTCGACATCGAGGTCTTTGTAGTCAGTGGTGCGATAGAAGGCGTTGTAACCCAGGCTCACGCCATCAGCAGTCCAGTACGGGTCGACATAACCGAAGTTGTATCGGCTCTGGTATTCACTGCGGGTCAAACCGATGCTGACCTTGTTACCGGTACCCAGGAAGTTGTTCTGGGTGATCGAACCACCGAGGATCAGACCGGCGCTCTGGGCGAAACCGACGCTGGCGGTGATCGAACCGGAAGCCTGCTCTTCAACGCTGTAGTTCACGTCAACCTGGTCATCGACACCCGGTACTGCCGGGGTTTCGACGTTGACTTCTTTAAAGAAGCCCAGACGCTCAAGACGGGTCTTGGATTGGTCGATCAGGTAGGTCGAAGCCCAGCCGCCTTCCATCTGACGCATTTCACGGCGCAGCACTTCGTCTTCGGACTTGGTGTTGCCACGGAAGTTGATGCGGTTGACGTAAGCACGCTTGCCCGGATCGACAGCGAAAGTGATGTCCACCGTGTGGTCTTCATCGTGCGGCTGAGGCACGCCGTTGACGTTGGCGAAGGTGTAACCCTCGTTACCCAGGCGACGGGTGATCAGCTCGGACGTGGTGGTCATCAGCTTGCGCGAGAATACCTGGCCTTTCTGAACCAGCAGCAGGGACTTGACCTGGTCTTCAGGGACTTTCAGGTCGCCGCTCAGCTTGACGTCACGAACGGTGTACTTCTCGCCTTCGTTGACGTTGACGGTGATGTAGACGTGTTTCTTGTCTGGAGTAATGGACACCTGGGTCGAAGCGATATCCATGTTGATATAGCCACGGTCCAGGTAGTAGGAGCGCAGACGCTCCAGGTCACCGGACAGTTTTTCACGGGCGTACTTGTCATCGTTCTTGAAGAACGACAGCCAGTTGGTGGTCTTCAATTCAAACAGGTCGATCAGGTCTTCGTCAGGGAAGACCGTGTTACCCACCACGTTGATGTGCTGGATAGCCGCAACGGTGCCTTCATTGATGTTGACCTTCAGGCCGACGCGGTTACGCGGCTGCGGCACCACTTCGGTGTCGACGGTGGCCGAGTAGCGACCCTGGGCGACATATTGGCGCTGCAGTTCGTTACGCACACCTTCGAGGGTGGCGCGCTGGAAGATCTCGCCTTCGGCCAGACCGGATTGTTTCAGGCCCTTCATCAGGTCTTCAGTAGAGATCGCCTTGTTACCTTCGATCTCGATACTGGCGACCGACGGGCGCTCGACTACCGTGATGACCAGGACGTTGCCATCGCGGCCCAGCTGGATATCTTGAAAGAACCCGGTTTTGAACAGCGCACGAGTGGATTCCACCAGGCGACGATCATCCGCCTGTTCACCGACGTTTAACGGCAAAGCACCAAAGACGCTACCCGCGGAGACCCGCTGGAGGCCATTGACGCGAATATCAGAGATAGTGAAGGACTCGGCGTGAACTTCGGCGATCATCAATACGGTGAGAACCGCAGTTAGCAGCAGACGTTTCATGAAGTCCTTTCTTATTCCAACTGGCAATAAACAAACTGCCGCAAAATGCGGCAGATTCGCAATTCAGCGAAGTGTTACAGACGGCCCAAATCATTGACCAGAGCAAGCAACATCACCCCGACCACCAAACTGATACCGATCTGTATCCCCCAACCCTGCACCCGATCCGACAAGGGACGACCACGCGCCCACTCGATCAGATAAAACAACAAATGTCCCCCATCCAGTACAGGAATGGGCAACAAATTCAGAACCCCCAGGCTAATACTCAGATAAGCAAGGAAATTCAGGAAATCAGCGACACCCGACTGGGCAGAAGCGCCCGCCACTTTAGCAATGGTTATCGGTCCACTCAAGTTTTTTACCGAGAGCTCGCCGAACAACATTTTCTTGAGCGAATCGAGGGTCAGTACGCTCATGGTCCAGGTGCGTCGAGCACCCTCCCCAATTGCGGCCACCGGACCATAACTGACTTCGCGAATCATCTCTGGTGGCCAATCGACCGCTTTCACCCCAGCGCCCAGATAACCGGTGGGCGCCTTGCTCTCGCCGCGAGCGGCCAAG
The DNA here is from genome assembly GCF_900095275.1 of Pseudomonas sp. UMAB-40. NCBI lineage: Bacteria > Pseudomonadati > Pseudomonadota > Gammaproteobacteria > Pseudomonadales > Pseudomonadaceae > Pseudomonas > Pseudomonas sp. UMAB-40. The sequence continues at coordinate 25,395 of NZ_LT607569.1, read as the reverse complement.
GTCACAGGGACGTCGATTTGAGCACCATCACGCTCAACGCGCAGCATGATTTTGGTATCTGGATGCATACGGACCGTGTCGACCACCTGCTGCCAGTCATCAAGGGACTTGCCATCCAGCGCCAACAGCCGATCACCGGTCTTCAGGCCCGCAGCCTGTGCCGGCCCTTTCGAATCAAGTTCAGCCAGCACCGGCGGCAACGCCGGACGCCAAGGGCGAATACCCAGCGAACGAATCGGATCCGGTTCGTCAGCACCCTTGAGCCATTTATCCAGCATCAGCTCACGGGGTGAATCCGCCGTGGAGCCCTGCTCACGCACCAGCAATTGAAGAGAACCGCTCTCGCCAAGACGACGGACCAGTTGCAGATTGACCGCGGCCCAACCAGACGTTGGCTCGCCATCGATGGCAATAATTTCCTGACCGGCACCCAGACCGGCCTTGGCGGCGATACTGCCGGACTCGACCGCGCCGATGACCGGCCGCACCTGCTCGCTGCCGAGCATGGCCAACACCCAGAAAAACACCATTGCCAATAGAAAGTTGGCAATCGGCCCGGCCGCCACGATGGCAATGCGCTGACGGACCGATTTGCGATTGAAGGATTGATCGACCTGATCGGCCGGCACTTCGCCCTCGCGTTCGTCGAGCATCTTCACGTAACCGCCCAGCGGGATCGCGGCGACGACGAACTCAGTGCCTTTCTTGTCGTGCCAGCGCAGCAGCGGCATACCGAAGCCCACGGAGAAACGCAGTACCTTGACCCCACAGCGACGTGCGACCCAGAAATGGCCGAACTCGTGGAAGGTGACCAGCACGCCCAGTGCAACCAGGGTGCCGACAATCATATAGAGCGCGCTCATCTACTTTCTCCGCAATCCTGTCCAGTGCCGCATGGGTCAACGTATTGCAGCACTTACCGCCCGTGACGGCTCAACCATTGTTCGGCGAGTACTCGCGCTTTCGCGTCGGCCGTAAACACCGCCTCGAGATCATCGACCGCGACGACCGGCTCGAGGCTTAACACTTCCTCGATGATACTCGCGATTTCCGGGTAGCGAACCCGCCCGTCGAGAAACGCCGCGACAGCCACTTCATTTGCTGCATTGAGCATGGCCGGCGCACTATTGCCGGCTTCGGCGGCCTGACGCGCAAGGCGCAGGCAAGGGAAACGATCTTCATCGGGTGCCTGGAAGTCCAGTCGCGCGATGGCAAACAGATCCAGCGGCGCCACACCTGAATCGATGCGCTCCGGCCAGGCCAGGGCGTTGGCGATCGGCGTGCGCATGTCCGGATTGCCTAACTGCGCCAGCACCGAACCATCGATATAGTCGACCAGCGAATGAATCACGCTCTGCGGGTGAATCACCACTTCGACCTGGGATGGCTTGGCGTCGAACAGCCAGCAGGCTTCGATCAACTCGAGCCCTTTGTTCATCATGCTGGCCGAATCGACCGAAATCTTGCGACCCATGGACCAGTTCGGATGAGCGCACGCTTGCTCAGGGGAAACATGCGCCAGTTCGGCCATCGGTGTCTGTCGGAACGGACCACCAGAAGCTGTCAGCAGAATCCGCCGCACGCCCACCGCGCCAAGCCCACGGGCGAAATCCTGCGGCATGCACTGAAAAATCGCGTTGTGCTCGCTGTCGATCGGCAGCAGCACCGAACCGCTTTTACGCACGGCCTGCATGAACAGCGCACCCGACATGACCAGTGCTTCTTTGTTGGCCAGCAGGATCTTCTTGCCCGCCTCGACCGCCGCCAGGGTCGGACGCAAGCCCGCCGCACCGACGATGGCCGCCATGACCGCATCGACCTCTGGGTCGGAAGCGACCTGACACAGCCCCTCTTCCCCTGCGAGCACACGGGTCGACAGGCCTGCGGCGCGCAAGTCGTCCTGCAAGGTTCGGGCAGCGCCCGCTTCCGGCACGACGGCAAACTTCGGCGTGTGGCGCACGCACAAGGCCAGCAACTCACTCAGGCGAGTGAAACCGCTCAAGGCGAACACCTGATAACGCTCGGGATGGCGAGCGATCACGTCCAGGGTGCTCAGACCGATCGAGCCGGTCGCCCCCAGGACGGTAATCTGTTGTGGGCGGCTCACGGTGCAGCCATCCACAACAACACGGCGAATACCGGGATCGCGGCCGTCAGGCTGTCGATGCGATCCAGCACACCGCCGTGGCCTGGCAGCAAGTTACTGCTGTCCTTGATCCCCGATTGACGCTTGAACATGCTCTCGGTGAGGTCGCCCACAACCGAGATGAAGACGATCACTGCCGCACCGATCAGGCCCATCAGCATCTGCACGAAGCTCCAGTCGCGTACAAAACCGACGATCACCGTAATCACCAGGCTCAGCAGCAAGCCGCCATACACGCCTTCCCAGCTCTTGCCAGGACTGACCTGCGGCGCCAGCTTGCGCTTGCCAAAGGCCCGGCCGGAAAAATACGCGCCGATATCAGCACCCCAGACCAGCACCATCACCGCCATGATCAACCAGTTACCCAGGGGTTGCTGCTTGATCTGGACCAGCCCCTGCCAGGCCGGCAGCAGGATCAGTAAACCGATCACCAGCTTGCAGGCGGCACTGGACCAGTGCTCGCTGGAACGCGGATAAGTCAGCACCAGATACGTCGCCACGCCCCACCAGAGCACCGAAGCACCCAACACCCAGGGCGCGAGTCCCGGCAGGATGTGCATGACAAACAGCATCAATGCGACCACAACCGCGTAGGCCACGCGCATCGGCTGGGCATTGAAGCCTGCCAGGCGAGCCCATTCCCACGCACCGAGGGTCACGACCAGCCCGATGAACAGCGCAAAGCCTGTGCCTTCGAGCAGGAAAAACCCGCACAAAGCGATCGGCAGCAGGATCAGCGCAGTGATGATTCGTTGTTTGAGCATTAAACCCGGGCTCCAGCCTCGACCTGCTCGCTCGTTTTACCGAAGCGGCGCTGGCGAGAAGCGAAATCGGCCAGCGCGTTACGCATGGCGTCGTGTTTGAAGTCCGGCCAGAACAGGTCGGAGAAGTACAACTCGGCATAAGCCAGTTGCCAGAGCAGGAAGTTACTGATGCGGTGTTCGCCGCCGGTGCGGATGCACAAGTCCGGCAACGGCAGATCGCCGGTGGCCAGACAGGTCTGCAACAGCTCCGGGGTGATGTCCTCCGGACGCAAGTGCCCGGCCTGAACCTCCCGTGCCAGACGCTGTGCGGCCTGCGCGATGTCCCACTGACCGCCGTAGTTGGCGGCGATCTGCAAGACAAAGCGGTTGGCACCGGCGGTCATCGCCTCGGCTTCACGCATGGCCGCCTGAAGCTCAGGATGAAAGCGCGAACGATCACCGATGATGCGCAGACTGATGTTGTTGTCATTGAGGCGCTTGGCCTCACGACGCAACGCCTTGAAGAACAGATCCATCAAGGCACTGACTTCATCGGCCGGGCGCTGCCAGTTCTCACTGGAGAAGGCGAACAGGGTCAATACCTCGACCCCGGCCTCGGCACACACCTCAATCACTGCGCGAACCGCATCCACGCCCGCTTTATGCCCGGCGACACCCGGCATAAAGCGTTTTTTCGCCCAGCGATTATTACCATCCATGATGATCGCGACATGGCGCGGCACCGCGGACGGCGCAGTCTGCTTAGTCTTTTCCATGAAAACGCGACCCTTATACGGCCATCAGGTCTTTTTCTTTCTGTGCCAAATGCGCGTCGATTTCAGCCACGTACTTCTTGGTCAAATCGTCGATCTCGCCAGTGGCGCGACGCTCTTCGTCTTCGCTGATTTCTTTTTCCTTGACCAGATCCTTCAGCGAGCTGTTGGCATCGCGACGGATGTTGCGCACGGCAACTCGGGCATCTTCAGCGACGTCACGAGCCTGCTTGGTGAAGCCCTTGCGGGTCTCTTCGGTCAGGGCCGGCATGGAGATCAGCAGCAACTCGCCCAGGTTGGTCGGGTTGAGGTTCAGACCCGCGCTACCGATGGCTTTGTCGACAGCACCGAGCATGTTGCGCTCAAAGGCCACGACTTGCAGGGTACGAGCGTCTTTGACCGTGATGTTCGCCACTTGCTTGATCGGCGTGTCGGAACCGTAATACGGCACCATCACACCCTCAAGAATGCTTGGGTGCGCCTGGCCGGTACGAATACGGCCGAAGTTGTGCAGCAGCGATTCAACGGATTTCTTCATGCGCTCTTGAGCGTCTTTCTTGATTTCATTGATCATTGTTGGCCTTCCTCGATCAGGGTCCCTTCAGCGCCGCCATGTACGATGTTCAGCAGGGCGCCGGGCTTGTTCATGTTAAAGACGCGCAACGGCATCTTGTGGTCGCGGCACAGGCAAATGGCCGTCAGATCCATCACGCCCAGCTTGCGATCCAGCACTTCATCGTAAGTCAGATGATCGAACTTCTCGGCATGCGGGTCTTTGAATGGGTCAGCGGTGTAGACGCCATCGACCTTGGTCGCCTTGAGCACGACATCGGCATCGATTTCGATTGCGCGCAAGCACGCTGCCGAATCCGTGGTGAAGAACGGATTACCGGTACCGGCCGCGAAGATCACTACTTCCTTGGCGTTCAGGTGACGCATGGCTTTGCGACGATCGTAGTGATCGGTCACGCCAACCATGGAAATGGCCGACATCACGATGGCCGAGATATTGGCACGTTCCAGCGCATCGCGCATGGCCAGGGCGTTCATCACAGTGGCCAGCATGCCCATGTGGTCGCCAGTTACCCGATCCATGCCGGCCGCGCTCAGCGCTGCACCACGGAACAGGTTGCCACCGCCGATCACCAGACCGACCTGAACACCGATGCCGACCAGTTGGCCGACTTCAAGCGCCATGCGATCCAGAACTTTCGGATCGATCCCGAACTCTTCCGAGCCCATCAGGGCCTCGCCGCTAAGCTTGAGTAGAATGCGTTTATAGCGAGCCTGATAACCACTGCCCTGCTGAGCCATTGCGAATCTCTCCTGCGGCGTATTTTAAAAATTCTTTGCGAGCTGTTTACAGCTGGCGTTCACTCTAGCTTGGCGCTGCTTCAGCGCCATCGGAACATGGCTTTGTAAGCCAGTTCCAAAAGGAAACCAATTAAAAATTGGTACCCCATCTGAAAAGAGGCTGCGCGCGTGAGCGGGCAGCCTCTTCAGGGCGACAGTTGAAAACTGTCTTATTGCTTGGCGGCAGCCAGCTGGGCAGCAACTTCTTCAGCGAAGTTGTCGACCGGCTTCTCGATGCCTTCGCCTACTTTGAAGTAGGTGAAAGATACGATTTCTGCACCGGCTTTCTTGGCCAGTTCGCCGACCTTGATTTCAGGGTTCTTGACGAACGCCTGCTCAACCAGGCTTGCTTCAGCCAGGAACTTGCTGATACGGCCTTTGACCATGTTTTCAACGATGTTTTCTGGCTTGCCAGCGATCTTGTCAGCGTTGAGGGTCAGGAACACGCCTTTTTCGCGCTCGACCGCTTCAGCGGAAACTTCCGATGGCAGCAGGAATTCAGGGTTGGTGGCCGCTACGTGCATAGCGATGTCTTTGGCCAGCTCAACGGTACCGCCCTTGAGAACAACCGCAACACCGATCTTGTTGCCGTGCAGGTAACCACCGACAACATCACCTTCAACGCGAGCCAGGCGACGGATATTGACGTTTTCGCCAACCTTGCCGACCAGAACCAGGCGATCGGCTTCTTGAGCTTCGATCAGCGGAGCGACGTCAGTCAGTTTGTCAGCGAACGCTTTTTCAACGCTGGAAGCAACAAATGCCTTGAAGTCGTCTTGCAGGGCCAGGAAGTCGGTCTGCGAGTTCACTTCCAGCAGAACGGCGGTTTTACCGTCTTCTTTAAGAGCGATCGCGCCTTCAGCAGCTACGTTGCCTGCTTTCTTGGCAGCCTTGATGGCGCCGGAAGCACGCATGTCATCAATGGCTTTTTCGATGTCGCCGCCGGCCTTGGTCAAGGCCTTTTTGCAATCCATCATGCCTTCGCCGGTACGCTCACGCAGTTCTTTAACCAACGCTGCAGTAATCTCTGCCATTTCAAAATCCTCTTGGATAGGTTTTCAACCATTCCACCCGATCAAACGGGCGATCAATTCTTCCCGACCCCATTTGTTAGCGGCTGCACGTTACAAAGGCTGTAGCTGCGCTGCCCACAAACGGTTTTCGAGGTGGCAAAAAGGGGGCCAAGCCCCCTTTTTGCTTACTGAGTTAACGCCAGGGCGTCAATTACTCAGCTGCAGCCGCCGGAGCTTCTTCAACGAACTGCTCGGTGCCGCCAGCAACGTGGTTGCGACCGCGGATGACTGCGTCAGCCATCGAACCCATGTACAACTGGATAGCGCGGATTGCGTCATCGTTGCCTGGGATGATGTAGTCAACGCCTTCCGGGCTGCTGTTGGTATCGACTACGCCGATAACCGGGATGCCCAGCTTGTTGGCTTCGGTGATCGCGATGCGCTCGTGATCAACGTCGATAACGAACAGAGCGTCTGGCAGACCGCCCATGTCCTTGATACCACCCAGGGAACGATCGAGCTTCTCAAGATCGCGAGTGCGCATCAGCGCTTCTTTCTTGGTCAGCTTGGCGAAAGTACCGTCTTCGGCTTGCACTTCAAGGTCACGCAGACGCTTGATGGAAGCACGGATGGTTTTGAAGTTGGTCAGCATGCCGCCCAACCAGCGGTGATCGACGTACGGCGAACCGCAACGTGCTGCTTCTTCAGCAACGATCTTGCCAGCGGAACGCTTGGTGCCGACGAACAGGATCTTGTTTTTGCCCTGGGCCAGACGCTCTACGAAAGTCAGAGCTTCGTTGAACATTGGCAGGGTTTTTTCAAGGTTGATAATGTGGATCTTGTTACGCGCGCCGAAAATGTACTTACCCATTTTCGGGTTCCAGTAACGGGTCTGGTGACCGAAGTGCACACCGGCCTTCAGCATATCGCGCATGTTGACTTGGGACATGATAGTTCCTTAATAAGTCGGGTTTGGCCTCCACGTATCCCAATGACCAACCAGCAGCATCAGCTGAAGGCACCCAGGTCATCGTGTCGACACGTGTGTGGATTTAAGCCTTTCGGGGTATCCCCGGAAAGCGGCGCATTTTATATCACAGGGCTGCAAAAAACGGAACCCGGATTCTCAATTCCTGATGCGCGACTTCAACCGCGCACTTGGAATCGCCCGAGAATGCGCCAATCTATAGAGAGAAGCGATGCACAGAGGCTCAGATTTGCGCTGATCGTCTGTTAGAATCGCGTTTTTCAGGGCCGCGAAGATTGATCGCGCAATGCCCATTTCGTTTTAGCAAGCGCCATCGAGCGCAGAGAGAGCCTGTATGACCGTCACCCTCAAAACCCCCGAGGACATCGCAAAGATGCGCGTCGCCGGCAAACTGGCCGCCGATGTGCTGGAAATGATTGCCGAACATGTCAAGCCGGGGATCACCACCGAAGAACTGGACCGCATCTGCCACGATTACATCGTCAACGAGCAGAAAGCCATCCCTGCCCCGCTCAATTACAAAGGCTACCCGAAGTCGATCTGCACCTCGATCAACCACGTGGTCTGCCACGGCATCCCGAACGAGAAGCCGCTGAAGGATGGCGACACCCTGAACATCGACGTCACCGTCATCAAGGACGGTTTCCACGGCGACACCAGCCGCATGTTCCACGTCGGCAGCGTGCCGGTCTGGGCCGAGCGCCTGTCGCAAGTGACTCAGGAATGCATGTACAAGGCCATCGAGATCGTCAAACCCGGCTGCCGCCTGGGCGACATCGGTGAAATCATCCAGAAACACGCTGAAAAGAACGGTTTCTCGGTGGTTCGCGAGTTCTGCGGTCACGGCATCGGCAAGGTGTTTCACGAAGAGCCGCAAATCCTGCATTACGGCCGCGCCGGTACCGGCATGGAGCTGAAAGCGGGCATGACGTTCACCATCGAGCCGATGATCAACCAGGGCAAGGCCGACACCAAAGTATTGGGCGACGGCTGGACCGCGATCACCAAGGACCGCAAGTTGTCGGCCCAGTGGGAGCACACCCTGCTGGTGACCGAGACCGGTTACGAGATCTTCACCTTGCGCGCCGATGACACCATCCCGCGCGTTTCGGCCTGATCCGACCCCAGGCAGCTACCAGCCTTATAGATAGATAGGAAAGCCAATCGATGCCGCAGGTGGATCCCGAACTCTTCGACCGCGGCCAGTTCCAGGCTGAACTGGCCCTGAAGGCAAGCCCGATCGCGGCCTTCAAGAAGGCGATCCGCCAGGCCCGCGAGGTGCTCGACGGGCGCTTTCGCAGCGGCCGGGACATTCGCCGGCTGATCGAGGATCGCGCCTGGTTCGTCGATAACATCCTGCAAAAGGCCTGGGAGCAATTCAACTGGAGCGAAGACGCCGACATCGCGCTGGTCGCGGTCGGCGGCTACGGTCGCGGCGAGTTGCACCCTTATTCCGACATCGACCTGCTGATCCTGCTGGACAGCGCCGATCACGAAGTTTTCCGTGATTCCATCGAGCGTTTTCTGACGCTGTTGTGGGACATCGGCCTGGAAGTCGGCCAGAGCGTTCGCTCGGTGGACGAATGCGCCATTGAAGCCCGCGCCGACCTGACGGTTGTCACCAACCTGATGGAAAGCCGCACCATCTGCGGCCCCGAGCGTTTGCGCCAGCGCATGCTTGACGTCACCAGCACCGCGCACATGTGGCCGAGCAAGGACTTCTTCCTGGCCAAACGCGCCGAGCAAAAGGCCCGTCACCACAAATACAACGACACCGAATACAACCTGGAACCCAACGTCAAAGGTTCGCCCGGCGGCCTGCGGGACATTCAGACGATTCTGTGGGTGGCCCGTCGCGAATACGGCACCCTGAACCTGAGAGCCCTGGCCGGCGAAGGTTTCCTGGTCGAAAGCGAAAACGCCCTGCTCGCCTCGTCCCAGGAGTTTTTGTGGAAGGTCCGGTACGCGCTGCACATGCTCGCCGGTCGCTCCGAAGACCGCTTGCTGTTCGACCACCAGCGCTCGATTGCCGGGCTGCTGGGTTTCGAGGGCGATGACGCCAAGCAAGCCATCGAAAACTTCATGCAGCAGTATTACCGGGTGGTCATGAGCATCGCCCAGCTCAGCGACCTGATCATCCAGCACTTCGAAGAAGTCATCCTCGCCCCGGAAGACGAAGCGCCGCCGCAGCCGATCAACTCACGATTCCAGCTGCACGATGGCTATATCGAAGCGCGCAACGACAACGTGTTCCGTCGCACGCCGTTCGCCATGCTCGAGATCTTCGTGCTGATGGCCCAGCAACCGGAAATCAAAGGCGTGCGTGCCGACACCATTCGTCTGCTGCGCGAGCACCGCCACCTGATCGACGATGATTTTCGCAACGACATTCGCAATACCAGCCTGTTCATCGAACTGTTCAAGTGCAAGATCGGCATCCACCGCAACCTGCGCCGCATGAACCGTTACGGCATCCTCGGGCGTTATCTGCCGGAGTTCGGCTTCATTGTCGGGCAGATGCAGCACGACCTGTTTCACATCTATACGGTCGATGCCCACACCCTGAATCTGATCAAGCACCTGCGTAAGTTGCAGTACACCCAGGTGTCGGAAAAATTCCCGCTGGCCAGCAAGCTCATGGCCAAGTTGCCCAAACCCGAGCTGATTTACCTGGCGGGCCTGTACCACGACATCGGCAAGGGCCGGCATGGCGACCACTCGGAAATCGGTGCGGTGGATGCCGAAGCCTTTTGCCAGCGCCACCAACTCCCGGTGTGGGACAGCCGATTGATCGTCTGGCTGGTGCAGAACCACCTGGTGATGTCGACCACCGCCCAGCGCAAGGACTTGTCCGACCCGCAAGTCATCCACGATTTCGCGCAGATCGTCGGTGACGAAACCCACCTCGATTACCTGTACGTGCTGACCGTCGCCGACATCAACGCCACCAACCCGACACTGTGGAACTCCTGGCGCGCCAGCCTGTTGCGCCAGCTCTACACCGAGACCAAGCGGGCCTTGCGCCGCGGCCTGGAAAACCCGGTGGACCGCGAAGAGCAGATCCGCCAGACCCAGAGCGCAGCCCTGGACATCCTGGTGCGCGGCGGCACCGACCCAGACGATGTCGAACAACTGTGGTCGCAATTGGGCGATGACTACTTCCTGCGTCACACCGCTGGCGACGTGGCCTGGCACAGTGACGCGATCCTCCAGCAACCGGCCGATGGCGGGCCGCTGGTGCTGATCAAGGAAACCACCCAGCGCGAATTCGAGGGCGGCACGCAGATCTTCATCTACGCACCTGACCAACATGACTTCTTCGCCGTGACCGTGGCCGCGATGGACCAGCTCAACCTGAACATTCACGACGCCCGGGTCATCACCTCCAGCAGCCAGTTCACGCTCGACACCTATATCGTGCTCGACACTGACGGCGACTCGATCGGCGATAACCCAGAGCGGGTCAAACAGATCCGCGACGGTCTGACCGAAGCCCTGCGCAACCCGGACGACTACCCGACCATCATCCAGCGCCGCGTGCCGCGCCAGCTCAAGCATTTCGCGTTTGCGCCACAGGTGACGATCCACAACGACGCTCAGCGTCCGGTGACGGTGCTTGAGCTCAGCGCTCCGGACCGCCCCGGCCTGCTGGCGCGGATTGGCACGATCTTCCTCGAGTTCGACCTGTCGCTGCAGAACGCCAAGATTGCGACCTTGGGCGAACGCGTGGAAGACGTGTTCTTTATCACCGACGCGAACAACCATCCGCTGTCCGACCCGCTGCTGTGCACCCGGTTGCAGGATGCGATCGTTGAACAGCTGAGCGTCAGCCATGAACCGGATATCAAACTGTCACGCATCAGTATCTGAACCAACAATTTTCCCCTGGGGAGATCAGCCCTTTGTAGGAGCCGGCTTGCTGGCGATGGGATCACTCCAGTGCACCTGACACACCGAGGTGATGCTATCGCCAGCAAGCCGGCTCCTACAGAGTGCAGGCCTCCACATTGAACGAGATCGACCGATGAACAACGCGTTGAACCAGTTGCAGCCCTACCCGTTCGAGAAGCTCCGCGCCCTGCTCGGCAGCGTCACGCCAAACCCGGACAAGCGCGCCATCGCGCTGTCCATCGGCGAGCCGAAGCACCGCTCGCCAAGCTTTGTCGCTGAAGCCCTGGCAAGCAATCTGGATCAGATGGCCGTGTACCCGACTACCCTCGGCATCCCCGCCCTGCGCGAAGCCATCGCCGCCTGGTGCGAACGCCGCTTCAGTGTCCCGAACGGCTGGCTCGACCCGGCGCGTAACGTATTGCCAGTCAACGGCACTCGTGAAGCGCTGTTTGCCTTCACCCAGACCGTGGTCAACCGTGGCGAAGACGCCCTGGTGGTCAGCCCGAACCCGTTCTATCAGATCTACGAAGGCGCGGCGTTCCTCGCTGGGGCCAAGCCACACTATCTGCCATGCCTGGACGAAAACGGCTTCAACCCTGATTTCGACGCTGTCTCGCCGGACATCTGGAAACGCTGCCAGATCCTGTTCCTGTGCTCGCCAGGCAACCCGACCGGCGCGTTGATTCCGGTCGACACCCTGAAAAAACTGATCGCACTGGCTGACGAATACGACTTCGTGATCGCTGCGGACGAATGCTACAGCGAGCTGTATTTCGACGAACAAACCCCGCCGGCCGGTCTGCTCAGTGCTTGCGTGGAGCTGGGCCGCAAGGACTTCAAGCGCTGCGTGGTGTTCCACAGCCTGTCCAAGCGCTCCAACCTGCCGGGCCTGCGTTCAGGTTTTGTCGCCGGCGATGCCGACATTCTCAAAGGCTTCCTGCTCTATCGCACCTACCACGGCTGCGCCATGCCGGTTCAGACCCAATTGGCCAGCGTCGCCGCGTGGAATGACGAAGTGCATGTCCGCGCCAACCGTGCGCTGTACCGCGAGAAGTACGATGCGGTGCTGGCAATCCTCAGCCCGGTGATGGACGTGCAGCGTCCGGATGGTGGTTTTTACTTGTGGCCAAATGTTGAAGGCGACGACGAGGCGTTTTGCCGTGATTTGTTTATGGAAGAACACGTGACCGTGGTGCCGGGCTCATATTTGTCCCGTGCGGTGGATGGCTTCAACCCGGGCGCAGGTCGCATTCGCTTGGCGCTAGTTGCGCCACTGGCAGAATGCATAGAAGCCGCAGAACGCATTCGCGCCTTTATTACGCGCAATAAATAACACTGCCCACCCGCGCCATACCCCATGGCGCGGGGCTTTGTTATAAAGCCGAACTTAATCCACTGCAAACTTCCAAACTACTTGAGAGCCCTTCTAACTCTTTAGTAGCGCCTTCGCATGCCCACAACAAAAGAAGCCACACAGTTTCCCGCAACCATTCTTACATATAACCAAATGGAGTACTTTTAACATTCACAACGCGCAATACAATGCGAAAGAGCCAAAACCACAAACATACTGAAACACCACAACATTCGCCACTTATCTTTATATCGATTACAACTTACCGGATGCGAAGCACTTGAAACGGCCACGCGAGCAGTTTTCCTGCGTCTTAAAAAATCAGAACTATTTAACACCCACAAGCAGCGATAACATATAAATATTCCAAAACCCTGCTGCCGCAGGTACGACCTCAACGATACTGGCTTTACTATTAACGTTTCCGAAGCCCGCGATAACGAGGCGAGTGGCAACTACCTGTCATCCTCCGCACGCTGGGCACCGACCCAGATCCGTCAAACACCTTATGACCCGAAATCAATCATGCATTACGCCTTTCCCGCGAGTGTCATGCGGGACAAGATCGAAGTCCCTTAAAACAACCAACTGTCCGAGCAAGATATCAAGTTCATCAACTCGGTTTACCCACGCTGAAAACCGTCAGGTCGACCCTTCGCTCAGGACTTCACTTGACCCAGGTTGGCCTCACTCAAATCCAGTTCCCCCAACACTTCTCGCAACACGTCATCGCCAATCTGGTGATGACGGCTCAGCTTGTACAATTCCAGGCGCTGCGCTCGCAGCGCCTTCAACCGCAGACGCCGCTCCAGCAAATCCATCTGAAATGCCAGTGCCTGGGCCTCTGCCGAATCATTGAACACGTCCAGTTGATGGCGATACTCGGACATGATCCGCGCCTTCAGTTCGGCGGCCAACGCGGACTGAGCTGCGTCCTGGGGAGTGGCCTCTTCGGCTTCGAGTGCATGAATCGCCGCTTCTGCAGTTTTTCGCCAGGCGTCACGCACTTCATTGCGCCGCTTGTCGTCAGGGCTTTTTTCGATGCCGCGCAGCAACAGCGGCAAAGCGATGCAGGCGGCTATCAGGGACAGCAGAATCACCCCGGCGGCGATGAAGATCAGCAGATCCCGCTCGGGAAACGCATCACCCCCCATCAGCAGCGGCACCGAGAGCACGCCCGCCAGTGTCACCGCCCCGCGCACGCCGCCGACCGTCAGCAACCAGCAGGAGCGCGCGGTCGGCACTTGAGTCATGTCGCCTTTGCCACGCAATCGTCGCAGCAGAACCGACAAACGCCAGATGCTCTGCACCCAGACAAAGCGCAACACCAGCAGCACCAGAAAAATCACCACCACGTCGAGGCAGCGGTAAAGCAAGGTCGGCCACAGCGAGGTTTCGTGGCTGGCCACGGCCTTGATGATGTCCGGCAACTGCAAGCCCAGCAGGAGGAAGATCAAGCCGTTGAACGCGAACTCCAGCAACGACCAGACACTGCGGTTGAGCAGCCGGGTACTCGTCTGGCGCGGCAGCAGATCGAGCCAACTCTGCATCATCCCCGCTGCCACCGCCGACAGAATGCCCGAGGCGCCAAGGCGCTCGGCCAGCACGTAGGCGGCAAACGGCAGCAGCAACATGAAAACGACGTGGGTCGCCGGATCATCCCAACCACGAGCGATCATCCACGACCTCAAACGCCCGACCAGCCAGCTCAGCGCCACACCCACGGCCAGGCCGCCAACCGCCACCAACACGAACGTCATACTCGCGTTGGCCAGTGAAAACACGCCGGTTACCGCTGCGGCCAACGCAAACTTAAACGTCACCAGGCCCGAGGCATCGTTCATCAGCGCCTCGCCTTGCAGCATGTGCATCAGCGGCGTCGGCAAGCGGTTCTGGGAAATCGCCGAGACCGCTACGGCATCCGTCGGCGACAGCACGGCCGCCAGCGCAAAGGCCACCGGCAGAGGAATGCTCGGCAACAACCAATGTATGAAATAGCCGGCGCCGACCACCGTAAACAACACCAGTCCCACCGCCAGGGTCAGGATCGGCCCGCGCAGGCGCCACAGTTCTCGTTTGGGCATACGCCAACCGTCGGAGAACAGCAGCGGCGGCAGGAACAGAAAGAGGAACAATTCGGGATCCAGCGCCACATGCAGACCCAGGGTCGGCCAGGCCAGCACCGCACCCGCGGCAATTTGCACCAATGGCAGCGGCAGCGGGATCACCCGTCCGATCAGGCGTGAAACGCCGACCAGCATCAACAGGATCAGGACGGTGTAGGCGGTTTGCATAAAGCGCGGTTCCCAGGCAATCGACAGCATTGAAGTGCCATATTAGCCGCTTAGACTGCGGGCTGACCGTTGCACCAATGTCGCATGCAGTCGCGAACTGCCTGCCCCCCCCTGCGGGAGAGAACTGGCTCACACAGGGGTTGCGATGACTTAACGACCGCGGCCGCCGCGAAACCGTCCGGTCATGGCATAATCCGTCACCTTTAATTTCCAGCACCTGCAAAGGGGGCAATTCCTTGACCGTTTCAAGTAAAACGTTGCACCTTTTCGGCATCAAAGCCTGCGACACCATGAAAAAGGCGCGCACCTGGCTCGATGAACACGCTGTCAGCTATGACTTCCATGATTACAAGACGGCCGGAATCGACCGTGACCACTTGACCCAATGGTGCGACGAGCACGGCTGGCAAGTGGTGTTGAACCGTGCAGGCACGACCTTTCGCAAGCTCGACGACGAACGTAAAGCCGATCTCGACCAAGCGAAAGCAATCGAACTGATGCTCGCACAACCCTCGATGATCAAGCGCCCGGTGCTCGATCTCGGTGACCGAACCCTGATTGGCTTCAAGCCAGATATCTACGCGGCGGCGCTCAAGTAAGCCTGCCCGTTCAATTTTGTTAGAGGTATTTACATGTCCACTACCCTGTTCAGCCTGGCCTTTGGTGTCGGCACTCAAAACCGTCAAGGCGCATGGCTGGAAGTGTTTTACGCACAGCCACTGCTTAACCCGTCGGCCGAACTGGTCGCGGCCATCGCGCCGATTCTGGGCTACACCGAAGGCAATCAGGCCATCGCATTCAGTACCGCTCAGGCCTCGCAACTGGCTGAAGCGCTGAAAGGCGTCGACGCTGCACAAGCTGCTTTGCTGACTCGTCTGGCCGAGAGCCACAAGCCGCTGGTCGCGACCATCCTGGCCGAAGACGCTCAACTGACTTCCACGCCTGAGGCTTACCTCAAACTGCACCTGCTGTCCCATCGCCTGGTCAAGCCGCACGGCCTGAACCTGGCGGGCGTGTTCCCGCTGCTGCCGAACGTGGCCTGGACCAGCCAGGGCGCCATCGACCTGGCCGAACTGGCCGAGCACCAACTGGAAGCCCGTCTGCGCGGCGAGTTGCTGGAAGTGTTCTCGGTAGACAAGTTCCCGAAAATGACCGACTACGTGGTGCCGGCCGGCGTGCGTATCGCTGACGCGGCACGTATTCGTCTGGGCGCCTACGTCGGCGAAGGCACCACCGTGATGCACGAAGGCTTCGTCAACTTCAACGCCGGCACCGAAGGCCCGGGCATGATCGAAGGCCGTGTTTCGGCTGGGGTCTTCGTCGGCAAGGGTTCGGACCTGGGTGGCGGTTGCTCGACCATGGGCACCCTGTCGGGCGGCGGCAACATCGTGATCAAGGTCGGCGAAGGCTGCCTGATCGGTGCGAACGCCGGTATCGGCATTCCGTTGGGCGATCGCAATACCGTCGAGTCGGGCCTGTACGTGACCGCCGGTACCAAAGTCGCGCTGCTGGATGAAAAAAACCAGCTGGTGAAAGTCGTCAAGGCCCGTGAACTGGCCGGTCAGCCTGACCTGCTGTTCCGCCGCAATTCGGAAACCGGTGCAGTGGAATGCAAAACCCACAAATCGGCGATCGAATTGAACGAAGCGCTGCACGCTCACAACTAAGCGTCGCGGGCAACGAAACAGAACCTGTGGGAGCGGGCTTGCTCGCGAAGAGGCCCTTGAAGCCGCCAAAAGCTTCGCGGGCAAGCCCGCTCCCACAAGGTCAGGCGCATATCCGCCCATCTTCACCAGGGCCGAAAAACATGATGATTCTCTCTCCCTGGCGCGCCGACTTCCCGGCCATCGCCGCACTTCAACGGCAAGACCAGACCTATCTGGACAACGCCGCCACCACGCAAAAACCTCAAGCCCTGCTGGATGCTTTGGCGCATTACTACGCCAACGGCGCGGCCAACGTGCATCGGGCGCAACACTTGCCCGGCGCCCATGCCACCCAGGCATTCGAAGCCAGCCGCAGCAAAGTCGCGCAATGGCTGAATACCGGCGAGTGCGGGCAGATCATCTTTACCCACGGCGCGACCTCCGCGCTGAACCTCCTGGCCTATGGCCTTGAGCATTTATTCACTGCGGGCGATGAGATTGTCATCAGCGCCCTGGAGCATCACGCCAACCTGCTGCCGTGGCAGCAACTGGCCCTGCGTCGCGACTTGAAACTGGTGATCCTGCCGCTGGACGCTGACGGTTTGATCGACCTCGACGCCGCCGCGCAATTGATCGGCCCAAGAACCCGCTTGCTGGCGGTCAGTCAGCTGTCGAACGTGCTCGGTGCCTGGCAGCCGTTGCCCGCCTTGCTGGCGATGGCCAAGGCGCACGACGCGTTAACCGTGGTCGATGGCGCGCAAGGCGTGGTACATGGTCGCCATGACGTGCAGGCGCTGGGTTGCGATTTCTATGTCTTTTCCAGCCACAAACTCTATGGCCCCGACGGTCTGGGCGTGCTGTTCGGTCGCCATGAAGCGCTGAAACAACTGCGCCATTGGCAGTTCGGCGGCGAAATGGTGCTGGATGCGGATTACCACAGCGCACGCTTTCGCCCCGCGCCACTGGGGTTTGAGGCCGGAACGCCGCCAATATCGAGTGTGATCGGTCTTGGGGCGACGCTGGATTACCTCGCTGGCCTCGATCAGGACGCGGTCTCGGCCCATGAAGCGGCGCTGCATGACTATCTGTTGAAGGGCCTTGAGGCGCGCAACGGCATACGCCTGCTGGGCAAACCGCAACTGGCGCTGGCCAGTTTTGTCGTCGAGGGTGTGCATAACGCTGATCTGGCGCATTTGCTGACCGAACAGGGTATCGCCGTGCGCGCCGGCCATCACTGTGCGATGCCGTTGCTCAAAAGCTTTGAGTTGGCCGGAGCGATCCGGGTGTCGCTGGCGCTGTACAACGATTCCGAAGACCTTGAGCGGTTCTTTGAAGCGCTGGATCAGGCGCTGGAGTTGTTGCGATGAGCTTGCCGGCCGATGCCGTTATCGCACTCGAAACCTTTCAGAATGCGCCTGGCTGGGAACAGCGGGCGCGGTTGCTGATGCAATGGGGCGACCGTCTGCCGGCGTTGAGTGATGTGGATAAAGTCGACGCCAACCGCGTGCATGGCTGTGAAAGCCAGGTGTGGCTGGTGGGTTCGTTGAATGACGGCCATTGGCAGTTTGCAGCGAGCAGTGATGCGCGATTGATTCGTGGGTTGGTGGCGTTGTTGCTGGCGCGGGTCAATGGGTTATCGGCGGATGAGTTACGGCAGGTGGATTTGCCGGAGTGGTTCAATCAGCTTGGGCTTTCACGGCAACTGTCGCCTTCGCGCAGTAATGGCCTTAATGCCGTGCTCCAGCGAATGCGAGAGTTAGCCCTGTAGGAGCCGGCTTGCTGGCGATCCTGCGCCGCGGTGTGTCAGGGATACCGCGGTGCCTGGATCGCCAGCAAGCCGGCTCCTACAAGGATCGCGTTTCAAACCCCGGGTTTGACCCGATCCGCCGGCCGCCGCACACCCGCCACAATCTTATCCACAGCCTTGGTCGCCGCGACCATGCCGAACGTCGCCGTCACCATCATCACCGCGCCAAACCCGCCGGCGCAGTCGAGCTTCACGCCATCGCCGACAAAACTCTTCTGCAAACAGATGCTGCCATCCGGTTTCGGGTAGCGCAGTTGTTCGGTGGAAAACACGCACGGCACGCTGTAATGACGCGTCACGGTGCGCGAGAAGCCGTAATCCCGGCGCAGGGTCGAGCGCACTTTCGACGCCAACGGATCATTGAAGGTGCGGTTCAAGTCGCAAACCTGGATCAATGTCGGGTCGATCTGCCCGCCCGCCCCGCCGGTGGTGATGATCTGGATCTTGCGGCGCTTGCACCAAGCGATCAGCGCCGCTTTCGCATTCACGCTGTCGATGCAATCGATCACGCAGTCGATGTTTGGCGTGATGTACTCGGCCATGGTCTCGCGCGTCACGAAATCCGCCACCGCGTGCACCGTGCAGTCCGGGTTGATCCCGCGCAAGCGCTCGGCCATCACCTCGACCTTGGGTTTGCCGACGGTGCTGTCCAGCGCGTGCAACTGACGGTTGGCGTTGCTGACGCAGACGTCATCCAGGTCAAACAGCGAAATCTCGCCCACGCCACACCGCGCGATGGCTTCCGCCGCCCAGGAACCGACGCCACCGACGCCGACGATGGCCACATGGGCCGCGCGCAGACGCTCCAGGCCGTCGATGCCATATAAACGGGCGATGCCTGCAAACCGCGGATCTTCTGTACTCATGACCATTAACCCCAAAAACCGGCGCGCATTATAGGGCTAGACAGCAACAAGATCTAAGTTCCCGCGACAAGTGTAAGAACTTATGCGAAACGGGATTGCCAAACGTAGGGCATTTCCCTGTCAGCTATACGCTCAGGGAATGCCCGGTGTAGGATGCGCGCCCCTTGGCACACGCCGACCGGTCCTTCGTTCCACAGCCTTTGGAACCTGAAATAGCTATGTCATCGCGTAAATTTGGACTCAACCTGGTTGTGGTGCTTGCCATCGCTGCCTTGTTTACCGGCTTCTGGGCGCTGATCAATCGCCCGGTCACCGCCCCCAACTGGCCCGAACAGATCTCCGGCTTCTCCTACTCGCCGTTCCAGCAAGGCCAGTATCCGCAGAAAGAGCAGTACCCGACCGACGATGAAATGCGTCGCGACCTGGAGATCATGAGCAAGCTGACGGACAACATCCGTACTTACTCGGTCGACGGCTCCCTGCAAGACATTCCCAAACTGGCGGAAGAGTTCGGCCTGCGGGTCACCCTCGGTATCTGGATCAGCCCGGACGAGGAACGCAACGAGCGTGAAATCCTGCGCGCCATCGAACTCGCCAACACCTCCCGCAGCGTGGTTCGCGTGGTTGTAGGCAACGAGGCAATCTTCCGTAAGGAAATTACCGCCGCAGAACTCAGCATTATTCTGGATCGCGTTCGCGCGGCGGTGAAAGTGCCAGTGACCACGTCCGAGCAATGGCACGTCTGGGAAGAAAACCCGAGCCTGGCCAAGCACGTCGACCTGATCGCCGCCCACGTCCTGCCGTACTGGGAACATGTGCCGATGGAGCAATCCGGGCAGTTCGTACTCGACCGTGCCCGTGATCTGAAAAAGATGTTCCCGAAAAAGCCTTTGTTGCTATCGGAAGTCGGCTGGCCGAGCAACGGCCGCATGCGCGGCGGCGCCGATGCGTCGCCGGCGGACCAGGCGATTTACCTGCGCACGCTGGTCAACAAGCTCAACCGCCAGGGTTTCAACTACTTCGTGATCGAAGCGTTTGACCAACCGTGGAAGGCCAGCGACGAAGGTTCGGTGGGCGCTTACTGGGGTGTTTTCAACGCCGCGCGCCAGCAGAAATTCAACTTCGACGGCCCGGTCGTCGCGATTCCGCAATGGCGCGTGCTGGCGGTCGGTTCGGTGGTCCTCGCGCTGCTGTCCCTGACCCTGCTGATGATCGACGGCTCGGCCCTGCGTCAACGCGGTCGCACCTTCCTGACCTTTATCGCCTTCCTTTGCGGATCGGTGCTGGTGTGGATCGGTTACGACTACAGCCTGCAATACAGCACCTGGTTCAGCTTGACGGTCGGTTTCCTCCTCGCCCTTGGCGCACTCGGGGTCTTTATCGTACTGCTGACCGAGGCGCACGAACTGGCCGAAGCGGTCTGGACCCACAAGCGTCGGCGCGAATTCCTGCCGGTGGTGGGCGAATCGGACTACCGACCGAAAGTGTCGATTCACGTCCCTTGCTACAACGAGCCGCCGGAGATGGTCAAACAGACCCTCAACGCCCTGGCCAACCTCGACTATCCGGACTTCGAAGTCCTGATCATCGACAACAACACCAAGGACCCGGCGGTCTGGGAACCGGTGCGCGATTATTGCGAAACCCTCGGCCCGCGCTTCAAGTTCTTCCACGTCGCGCCGCTGGCCGGTTTCAAGGGCGGCGCGCTGAATTACCTGATTCCGCACACCGCCAAAGATGCCGAAGTGATTGCGGTGATCGACTCGGACTATTGCGTCGACCCGAACTGGCTCAAGCACATGGTGCCGCACTTCGCCGACCCGAAAATCGCCGTGGTGCAGTCACCGCAGGATTACCGCGACCAGAACGAAAGCACCTTCAAGAAGCTCTGCTACGCGGAATACAAAGGCTTCTTCCACATCGGCATGGTCACCCGCAACGACCGTGACGCGATCATCCAGCACGGCACCATGACCATGACCCGGCGTTCGGTGCTCGAGGAACTGGGCTGGGCCGACTGGTGCATCTGTGAAGACGCCGAGTTGGGCCTGCGCGTGTTCGAAAAAGGCCTGTCGGCGGCGTATTACCACACCAGCTACGGCAAAGGCCTGATGCCCGATACCTTTATCGACTTTAAGAAACAGCGGTTCCGCTGGGCCTATGGCGCGATTCAGATTATCAAGCGTCACACCACCAGCCTGTTGCGCGGCAAGGGCACCGAACTCACCCGCGGCCAGCGTTATCACTTCCTCGCGGGCTGGTTGCCGTGGGTGGCGGACGGCATGAACATCTTCTTCACTGTCGGCGCGTTGTTGTGGTCGGCGGCGATGATCATCGTGCCGCAGCGGGTCGATCCGCCGTTGCTGATTTTCGCGATCCCGCCGCTGGCGCTGTTCGTGTTCAAGGTGGGCAAGATCATCTTCCTCTACCGTCGTGCGGTCGGGGTCAACCTGAAGGATGCGTTCTGCGCGGCACTGGCTGGCCTGGCGTTGTCGCACACCATTGCCAAAGCGGTGCTGTACGGCTTCTTCACCAGCAGTATTCCGTTTTTCCGCACACCGAAAAACGCAGATAACCACGGCTTCTGGGTGGCGATTTCGGAGGCGCGCGAAGAAGTGTTCATCATGCTGCTGTTGTGGGGCGCGGCGCTGGGGATCTACCTGGTGAACGGCATGCCGAGCAACGACATGCGCTTCTGGGTGACCATGTTGCTGGTGCAGTCGCTGCCGTACCTGGCGGCGCTGATCATGGCGTTCCTGTCTTCATTGCCGAAACCGGCACCTGAAGTTGAAACGGCACCGGCAGTCTAAATCTCTACCGATGCACTAAACGGCGGCCAATGGTCGCCGTTTTGCTTTAAGATAACCGCCATTTTGCGGGGCGCTTCCTAATCCCTGTGGGAGCGAGCCTGCTCGCGATAGCGGTGTAACAATCACAGTTTAAGTTGACTGACACACCGTCATCGCCAGCAGGCTGGCTCCCACATTTAGTCCGCGCCCACATTCATGATCTCCGGAGTTTTCCATGACGGCCCACGCCGACCTTTCGCCGACCCTTCAACTCGCCATCGACCTGATCCGCCGTCCGTCAGTGACGCCGGTCGACGCCGATTGCCAGAAGCAGATGATGCAGCGCCTGGGCGATGCTGGTTTCACCCTGGAGCCGATGCGCATCGAAGATGTGGATAACTTCTGGGCGACCCACGGTAAACACGACGGTCCGGTGCTGTGCTTCGCCGGTCACACCGACGTGGTGCCGACCGGCCCGGTGTCCGCCTGGCAGATCGACCCGTTCAACGCGCTGATCGACGAACACGGCATGCTCTGCGGCCGTGGCGCGGCTGACATGAAAGGCAGCCTCGCCTCCATGACCGTGGCCGCCGAGCGCTTTGTCGCCGACTACCCGGACCACAAGGGCAAGGTCGCTTTCCTGATCACCAGCGACGAAGAAGGCCCGGCGCACCACGGCACCAAAGCTGTGATTGAACGCCTTGCCGCCCGAAAGGAGCGTCTGGACTGGTGCATCGTCGGCGAACCGTCGAGCACCACGTTGGTGGGTGATGTGGTCAAGAATGGCCGTCGCGGCTCCCTCGGCGCCAAACTGACCGTGCGCGGCGTGCAGGGTCACGTGGCGTATCCACACCTCGCCAAGAACCCGATCCACCTCGCCGCCCCGGCGCTGGCCGAACTGGCCGCCGAGCATTGGGACCACGGCAACGATTTCTTCCCGCCGACCAGTTTCCAGATTTCCAACGTCAACTCCGGTACCGGCGCGACCAACGTGATTCCGGGCGATCTGGTGGCGGTGTTCAACTTCCGCTTCTCCACCGAATCCACTGTTGAAGGCCTGCAAAAGCGCGTCGCCGACATCCTCGACAAACATGGCCTGGACTGGCACATCGACTGGGCGCTGTCCGGCTTGCCGTTTCTCACCGAGCCAGGTGCATTGCTGGATGCCGTGGCGTCGAGCATCAAGGACATCACAGGTCGCGAAACCAAGGCGTCCACCAGCGGCGGCACCTCCGACGGACGCTTCATCGCGACCATGGGCACGCAAGTGGTTGAACTGGGCCCGGTCAACGCGACGATTCACCAGGTCAACGAGCGTGTACTGGCTGCCGACCTCGACGTGCTGACCGAAATCTACTACCAGACCCTGATCAAGTTGCTCGCCTGATGCTCGCCTGCCCGATCTGCAGCGAGCCGCTCAACGCGGTGGACAACGGCGTGGCCTGCCCCGCCGGGCATCGTTTCGACCGTGCGCGGCAGGGTTACCTGAACCTGCTGCCGGTGCAGCACAAGAACAGCCGCGACCCTGGGGATAACCTCGCCATGGTCGAAGCCCGTCGCGACTTCCTGAACGCCGGCCATTACGCGCCGGTGGCCAAGCGCCTGGCCGAACTGGCGGCGCAGTACGCGCCCCAGCGCTGGCTGGACATTGGTTGCGGCGAGGGTTACTACACCGCGCAGATCGCCGAAGCCTTGCCCAACGCTGACGGTTACGCGCTGGACATCTCCCGGGAAGCGGTCAAACGCGCCTGCAAACGCAACCCGCAGCTGACCTGGTTGATCGCCAGCATGGCCCGGGTGCCATTGGCCTCGGGGAGTTGCCAGTTTCTCGCCAGCGTCTTCAGTCCGCTGGATTGGGAAGAGGCCAAGCGCCTGCTCAGCCCTGGTGGCGGTTTGATGAAAGTCGGGCCGACCAGTGGACACCTGATGGAATTGCGCGAGCGGCTGTACGACGAAGTCCGTGAATACACCGACGACAAGCATCTGGCCCTGGTGCCGGAAGGCATGACGCTGCAACACAGTGAAACCCTGGAATTCGGACTGACGCTTTCAAAGGGTCAGGATCGCGCCAACCTGCTGGCCATGACGCCTCACGGGTGGCGCGCCAGTGCCGAACGCCGGGCAGCGGTCATCGAGCAGGCCGAGCCGTTCGAGGTCACCGTGTCGATGCGCTACGATTATTTCGTACTTCAATAATTTTTGGTTTCGAGCCACAGCTCGAGGCCGGCTAAATCCGCGAATGGATTTTTCAGACCCGCAGTGAGGACATCCATGCGCCAACCCGATATCGAGATTTACCTGAAAGACACCGACGTCGACTACAAGGCCATCGCGGCCTGGCTCGGCGCCGCTATCGGCCCGTGCAGCGACTGGGTCCAGAAAGGCCAGACCTACAAGTGCAAGGCCGGCAACGTGCCCGTCACCTGGCTGCCAAAAGCCGTCGGCAAATGGAACAGCCTGTTCCTGGACAGCGACCAGACCCCGTGGGAAGACGACATCGCCTGCGCCCGCGCCGCGTTTGCCGCGCTGAATGTCGAAGTGCGTTGCGCACCGGGCAGCTGGGTTGAAGAAGAAGGTGAAGAGACCGCGGATCGCTGGATGCGCATCAGCGCGGATGGTGAAGAAGAAATCACCTGGAAAACCGCGTGACATCACGCTTCGAACGGCCGCAGATCATGACGAAGACAGGATCTGCGGCCGTTCGGGTCAACATCAATTCCAGTTACCCACTGTTTGATCGGACTTGTTGAATTCGAACCGGGCGGACTCGGCAATCGTTCTGGGCAAGGTCAGTTTGATAATCGGCACTGCCTTGCCTGAATACTTGTAAAAGTCTTGCTGATTGAACTTCGCGTTTTCCAAGCCATTACTCGTGTAAAAAAATGCCTTGATCGGGATGGTCGTGTGGATGTTCTGTGGCCAGGTGGCCAAGCGGATTTCATTCCAGCCATTGAACGATTCTGTTCCCAGAAGCTTCATTGCCAAAATGCCTTGATTGAATGTGTTAGCAGTAAGTTGCCCCTGACTGCTTCGTACATTGAAACCGCACTGACGCTGGTACTTCCACCCCACAGGTCCTTGATTGTAATGACTGAGCCAGCCTGCTGCGGTGGTGATCCCCTGCAACTCGCAGGAACGACTGACGGAAGGGTAATTTTTGGATTCACCGCAACCTTGGCTCCCCCTGATATCAGTCCCTCCATCGATCGGAAAGATACACAACACTGGAATCTCCACCGAACCTTGAGGGCGTAGCTGCGCAGGGAAAAAGACGATTCCGCTGGCATTCGGATAGCTTGAAGGAAAGGCTCTGAAGGCCGCGTCCTTGCGAAGGTAAAAAAAAGAAACTCCCCCATTGGTCTGGGACAGCGGACTGGGATTCCACGCGCGATACCCGGCACCATTTATTGTTGCCCTCAAAATGACGCCAGAACACAGCGGGGGAGGCAATGACGCATTGCCGCAATTTTCACGGGTATCGGCGTATTGCGTATTGAGATCACTGGCAACACGCTGACCGTCACCTCCAGGCACTGCGCCGACAATCCGGACTGCCAGCGGTGACGACGTAATCAGACTCCCCGCGCCGCCCACCTTGTAGGTGTAGGTGAGGTTGACACTGCGATTGAGGTTCTCGGTGATCCAGGCTTTGGGCAAGTTGAACGTCAGTATGCCGACCGTAGAGACGGTCTGGATTGGAGCATCGCGTAAGGCCACGCCAGTCAGGCGTAC